>NZ_NPOR01000011.1:0-390730 GCF_003688325.1 Bifidobacterium sp. wkB338 | reverse complement strand
GATGGCAGCCGTGAAGGTCTTAGTCGAAGGAATTAATCCTGCACCATCCTGTATGGCCTTGAGGCCCTGATCAGAAGCAAGATAGGTCAGGAACTTTTCAGCGGAGGCAAGCTTGTCGCCGCTGATCTTGGCATTAATGGCATATCCGGAATCAGCAGATCCTGGGGCCCAAGATTCGTCACCTTTATGCAGCATGGGAATGCGCCCGAAGGCAAAATTGATTCCAGCCTGCTTAAATGGCTTGACATCCCAGTAACCCGAAGGCATGACGGCCAAACGTCCGGAGGCGAATTCTGAACGCACCTGATCATCACCCAGACCAGTCACATCCGAACTCATGACATTCTGAGCAAAGAGCTTTTGCCATTGCTCGTAGTACTTGGTGTAGGAATCTGCGAAGCTGCTTTCGTGATCGCCGATTTGTTGGTCTATTGTCTTCGATTGTCCAGAGGAATCGTTACCAATCCAAGCCTCCACCGGAGCACCTAGTCCTGACTTAGGCTCAAGGTAGGGTTTCTGGACTCCTGCGTCTTTCAGCTTCTTGAGCATAACCAAGAACTCATCCCATGTCTCAGGAATATTGTCATACCCAGCCTTGCGCAGGAGATCCTTGTTATAAGCAAAGGCATTCGACCAAGCCGTGGTCGACATAGACCATATCTTTCCGTCGACCGTGGACTGCTGCTTGTTTGTGTCGCCGATATTCTTCATAAATGACTCATTGGTCAAATCCTTGACAACCTTGTTTTTGACGAGCACAGACAGTTGTTCTGGAGGCGCCACGAACACATCTGCCAACTGCCCTCCTGAGATACGGGTCTGCAAGGTCTGTTGATAACCAGCTTGTGCTCCGTTGGTAGTGGTGAATTTGATTTTGATATCTGGGTTAGCCTTGGCAAAGCCATCCAACACAGGCTTATAGGCTTCCTTAGTATTGTTGGCGAAGAAAGTGATCTCCTTCCCGCTGCTCGTTGACCCGGCTCCGCATGCCGCCAGTGGGAACAGCAACGCCGCCGCCCCTATTACTGCCAGAGCTTTCATACTGCGTTTCATCATCACTTACCCTCCTTGGTAAGAGGCAATGCCCGAGGCACGGCCAGGCCATGAAGTCATCATGTCTTGGTCGTTTCTACTATTGTCGGTTTTCATTATGCACCAATGACATTAAGCATGCAAATCGGCATAGTTGCAGCATATATTCGGTTGTCATTTTTTCTATATCATGTCAATTTTTCTAAAGCAGAATAAAATTTCATCTTGATTGTCCATGAATTATATAGGTAGACTCTTCGTAGCTATGCCAATCAAAGCCACTCATACATATCTAGGTTGTTGATTCTTCATCAAACTGACCAACATGCCATATAAATGACTGTGGTCAGACAGTACAGCCTTCACCATGATTCAGAGCCTGATGTGCTGTTTAGGCGATTCCGAATAGTTTAGATTCAGACACACCTGCACAAAAGCACGACCGCTGAAGCCATCGGTCCGTCATGGCTGAGAGCAATGTGCCAGCATAACTGCACTCGGTCGACCTGACCCCCGGTTAGAGGCAAGGAATCGTAAAGCCTGGCTTCTACGGAAGGCTCTAGATTGACGCTCGGCCGACCCCGGCCATCATCCAAGATCTCCACACCACTCCAAGGAAAATCATCCAAACCATAGGGCGATGACTCAGGTCCCAGCGCCTGCGACCATGCCTTGATCACCGACTCCTTGCCGGCCCAGCGCACGGCCAAGTGTGCCGCTGTGTCGTCATGCTTGAGCAGGGCCCGCTGCTGGGCCTGCCGCCGCTCCCGAGGCGAAAACAAGCTTGTCATACGCGTGCCAGGCATAGCCAGCTGCCGGCCAAACTCCTTCAGGTCGACTAGGTCATGTCCCAACCCCAGCACTTGTCCAAACCCGGCATCTTCCATAGGCCCGAGTATGCCCCTCATCGGCCACCGCAGCAAATCATCCGATCAGAAATTGAGGATTCCGCACCCCCCCCCGCTGTGTCATATTGATAGCTAAGTTCCTGAGCGAACGACTGCAGGGGGATAAAGAAGATTTCGCCATATTAGCAACAGGAGTCACAACGCTGGCATGACGCTGTTGGACAGCTCTGTAGCCACTACCATCCAGCAGTCTCCGCTGTGTAGCCTATCGTGTACCCACTTAGCCCGTAAAGTACCGAATACTAGGGAGAATCTCACTCAGTCAGGCCTGATCCTGACCACTCCAAGTGGTTGAGAAACCCGTCGAAAATCCCGGAATATCAACGATTATCGTGGAGCGGGCGGCGGGAATCGAACCCGCGTAATCAGTTTGGAAGACTGAGGCTCTACCATTGAGCTACGCCCGCGAAGCCGTTGGCTCGGTAAACAGCATAGCACATGGGCCAGCTAGAACATGCGGTCAATTAATCATTGCGTGGTTTTATTCAGTGATAAACCTATGTAGGCATCACTGGGCAGAGCCTTGTACAACATGGAATCCTGCCCACAGCTGAAGGGGAAAATATCGGCGTGGCTATGATGGTCGGGCTTCTCGCCATGAGTATTATGACAACAAACCACAGCCGCAGGAATTCCATAACAGCGGCCACTAACACCAACACTTCGTACGAGTAAGCGGTCGGACGACTCCCCAAAGACAAGTCCGGCCATTCGGGTGGCCCAGCAATAACCCCAAGTAAAATCTGGGCCACCCATCTACTTTTTTATACCTTTTCATGAGCAGGAGCCAAACACCGTCAGGTCGTAAAGGCCGCCTGCCCCTCAAACAGCATTGAAGCAAGACAAGGGATGACCATAGCCAAGCCTGACGTACCCAGGGACATTTCATCCACTCTCCCGCGAAGAAAGCGATCACCCGAGTACGAGCAGCTGATGAGCATCCGCCCCATAACCCCATAACAAAAGGGGAGGTGAGCCGTTTGGCTCACCTCCCTGATCAGCGCAGTGTTTGAGCTCTTACCGATTTCCCATCTCCCACTGAAAAGAATAGAAAACCGACCAATTCACGCTGCTCTCAGCCCCGGTCGTAGTAGCCGTCGGCACCCAGGCGGGCCTGGGGATCCAGCAGCATGGCCTTCTCGACCTCATGACCCACATACCCGTGGCCGTCCTCATGGAAGCGACGGTTGTCTATGGGCTCGTAGAGCGGCGCCCGACCCATGCGGCCCTCCTCCAGGCGACGCTGGCCAGCGGCTAGACGGTCGTTGGCCCGTCGACGCCACTCGTCCAGGGCCTCCTGGCCGGAGGTCTGGAGCACAGCAGCTTCGAAGGCTCCAGGGCTGACGATGACCCCTATGCCGGAGACATGGCCGAAGCCCAGGGATGTGACCAGTCCAGCCTTGACCCTGCCCACCTTCAGAGGCTGTTCCAGCCAGACCAGATGGTCGTCGCGCCTCAGGACCGGATCCACGCAATCCAGGGAGGCATTGGCCGGGATGACACCGGACCGGAAGAGCTGGGTGAGCCCGTTGATCTGGAAGATGCAGGCGCCGCCCTTGGCATGGCCGGTCAGGCTCTTCTGGGAGATGACGTAGAGCGGGTTGCCGTCCGTCCGCCCGATGGCGTGGGCCAAGGTGTTGTGCAGCTCGGACTCGTTGGGGTCGTTGGCATTGGTGGAGGTGTCATGCTTGGAGACCACGGCGATGTCGTCGGGGTCCACGCCCAGCTTGGCCAGCGAGCGCACCAGGTCCGAGTCCCTGCCGCCCATGCCGGCGGCCAGAGCCCCCAGCCCGGGTGCGGGGATGGAGGTGTGGGCGCCGTCCGCGAAGGAGTGGATGTACCCGACCACGCCAGCCACGGGCAGACCCATACGCAGGGCGATGTCGCCGCGGGTCAGCAGTATGGTCCCGCCGCCCTGGGACTCCAGGAAGCCGCCGCGACGACGGTCGTTGGCCCGGGAGAAGAACCTGGGCTGAATGCCCTTGGCATACATCTCGGCGGAATCGGCGGTGGCGTTCATGTTGCCGAAGCCGATGACCGACTCCACGCCGATGTCGTCGATGGCGCCCGTGACCACGAAGTCCGCCTTGCCCAAGGCGATCTTGTCAGCGCCCTCCTCAAGGGAGACCGCAGCCGTGGCGCAGGCCGAGACCGGCTGGACCATGTTGCCGTATCCGCCGATGTAGGACTGCATGACGTGCGCGGCCACCACGTTGGGCAGAGCCTCCTGAAGGATGTCTGTGGGAATCTCCTTGCCCAGGAAGCGGTCCAGGTAGAGCTTGCGCATGGAGGCCATGCCGCCGAAGCCGGTCCCCTGGGTGGAGGCCACCTTCGAGGGATGGACAGCCTGGAGGATCTCCACAGGGGTGAATCCGGCCGACAGGTAGGCATCCACGGTGGTCACGATGTTCCAGAGGGCGATCTCGTCCACGTCCCCGACCATGGAGGCGGGAATGCCCCACTTGACCGGGTCGAAGCCCTGGGGGAACTGGCCGCCCACGGTCCTGGACATGGTGGCCCGACGTGGCACGCGGATACGGGAGCCGGGCAGGCGGGTGACGGTCCACTCGCCGGACTGCTCGTCGTGGGCGATGCTGGTGTGGTCCGGATCCTGGGCCACGTACTCCTGAGCCATATCCTTGGTGGGCACCGAGAAGGCCACGTCGTGATCCAGGAAGACGTCGACCTCCTCTTCGTTGGTGCCCTGTCGGTAGTCGGAACCCATGCCGTCGTCGAAGGGACGGATGCCGGAGCGGGCCACCACCTGGTCGTGGTAGCGCTCGGCAATGTCCTGCTCGGGCACCAGCTCGCCGTCGGTGTCGTACCAGCCCGGCTTGGGGCTGTCCTGCCACTCGACCAGACCCATGTTCCAGGCCAGTTCGAGGACGGCCGCGGCACTCAGGTCGACCTGACCATCCGAATGGATGCCCATCTCGGCCTCGAAGCGGGTGCGGCCGGAGCCCCAGGGACCCATCTCACCGATGGAGACGATGACGATCTGATCCTCGGGACGAGCGGTCACGCCCTGCCAATCCTGCAGGTCCACCGGGGCCTGGGCGGGCACCCGGGGTGTGGGCAGAGCCTTGATGACCCGGCCCGGATCCTTGTCTGCATCTGCGGGAGCATCTCCGGACTTCCCGGTTGGAGCCGGTGTCGACGAATCGCCGTCCTGGGCAGCCTCGGCCTTCAGGGCCTTGAGGTCCAGCGGGCTGGAGCCCAGGCCACCGGTCAGGTCTGCCTTAAGCGGGGCCTGGAGAGCCTGCTGGCGGGCCTGCACAGTGCACAACTCCAGCAGGGAATCGGCCATCTGCCTGGTTGAGTATGTGTGAATGCCGTGACGCTCCACCACCTGGACCAGCGGATCATTGCCGCCCATGAGCCCGGTGCCCCGGACCCAGCCGATCAGCGGGTGGGCGAAGGTTACACGGCCGGACCAGTCCTGTTCGGGGCGGGACCGGTTGACGATAGCATCCAGTGCGGCCTTGACCTCCCCGTAGGCTCCGTCGCCGCCGAACATGCCACGGTTGGGCGAGCCTGGCAGAACCACATGCAGACGGTGGTCGACGTCGGTGTCCGCCCCGATGCCGGCGAACCCGGCAATCTGGCGTTCCAGGCTCCAGAGCATGAGCCGGGCCTGGGACTCGAAAAGCCGGCCCGAGTCGGCCATGGTCCCGTGCATGGCGGGTGCTGCGAAGGGCAACAGCAGGGTGGGCTCGTAGGCGGGCTTGAGCACGGTGGTCGTGGCCCCCGTGGTCTTGCGCTGCTCATTGCCCACCCAGTCGACCAAAGCGTCCACATCCCGGTAGCTGGACAGGTTGGCAGGAACGATCCAGAGACGAGCACCGCCCACGGCATGGCGACGGTAGAGGTCACGGGCCCAGATGACAGTCTGCGGCTTCAAGGAGTGGAAGACAGCGATGACCGTCGCCCCACCCTCCAAGAGGCCCGCAGTCAGAGATCCTGCGATGGACTTGGGGGCCACGCCGGTGACCACGGCCACGTCCTTGGCGAACTGTGCTGCGGTCTGGTCCGAGTCGGCAGGGGTCATGGCCTGATCGGCGATGCCGCTGAAGACCCGGGCCAAATCCTGCTCGCCGCGTTTGTCTGCCTGCTCGGCGTACCAGACGGCCTGATCGTGCACCTCGCGTCCGGCTCCTACGAAGCTCAGACGGCTGCGGTCATCATCATGCTCGTGGTAGATGTGAGCCAGATCCTCTCGGGCGCTGGCCCAGCGGTCGTCGAAGAGGACGGCGCGTGAGGCCTCGAAGCGTGGTTCCACCTGCTCGGGCCAGTCGCTGCCCAGCTCGGCATTGACGGCGGCCACAACGGCAGCATCCTCATTCTCGCCAGGCTGGACGGCCGGGGGTTCAAGCCCCAGCTTGTCCAGGAGGAAGCGGGCGGTAGAGGCCAGCACGCCCTCAGAGCCGGTCACCTGAGCCGCGAAGGCATCAAGGGCAGCGGAGTCGACCACGGCACCGCCAGCGGCACCACCTGCAGAGGGCATGGAGACCGTGACACCGTGACGCTGGGCCACCTGCTGAACGGCCTGGTCAATCAGCGCGTTGGCCGCAGGCACTGTGGAGACGGCTTCAGTGGGCAGGAGCGCCAGATCACCGCCACGCGAGGAGGCACCCTCACGGGTGTCCAGGACCAGACTGGCCACGGTGGCCGAAACCCAGCCCGCACCCAGCTGCCAGACATCGGAGACCCGTTGCTCAACCTGCTGCAGCTTGAGGCCGGAGGGGCCGAAGAGGTCACGGATGCGCTCACGCACGATGTCGGAGAGCACCGGGCCAAAGGGCCGATAGTTAGGAGCCACCTTGTTCACCAAGGCGCTCAGATCGGTCATGCTGGCCTCGGCTGCACCATCCACGCTGGCCACACCCAGCTCCGAGCTGATGTCCATCAGCAGCTGGTTGCGCCTGGAGGAGACGCCATTGGTCAGGGTGTCGGTGGTATCGGTCTGCCCGATCTGCTCGGGTCGAATCTTGGTGGAGTAGGCCAGCAGGACGGCGATGGCGTCCGATGCCTTGAAGGGCAGGTCGGCCACATCGGCACCCGACGGACCAGCGGTCGCCGGGGCCGGAGCAGGAGCCGAATCCTCGGCTGCTGCAGGGGCAGGAGCCGAAGCTGGATCCGGATTCGATGCCGGGGCGGGAGCAGCAGCCTGAGCAAGTTCAGTACTGGAGTCGTGGGCCGGAGCTGCGGGCTCCTCCTCCACTGTGGCCATGGGATCGGTGTCGGTCAGATAGACCCGGCTCTCGTCCCTGCCCAGGTTGTAGACGCTCACGTGACGCTCGCGGAAGTCAGGCAGCTTCAGGGTCTTGGTGCCCAGGTTGGCCAGGGTGGGTGAATGGCCCAGTCCCACCTCAATCAGCTGCTCCACGCCCAGGCCGCCCTGTTCAGGGGCGTCGAACATGATCGCCTGGGTCTCGATCCACCGCACAGGAGAGGCGAACTGCCAGGAGAGCAGCTCAGTCAGCAGCAGACGACCCAGCTTCTGGTCGTCAGCCGCATACTGGTCCCAAACCTGGGGATCGCCCAGAGCCTGCTTGATGCGCTCGGAGGGAACCACCTCCAGGATGGAGGCCGCGAACTCCTTGGTCATCTGGAAGGGCCGTGCAACCAGGTTGGGTATGTAGCGACCCTCCAGGCGGGAGTAGTCAATGTGCTCGGGCAGCAGGGCGTCCAGGGTATCGCGGAACTCGGGCACCCCCTTGCGCAGCAGGGTGGAGTGGAAGGGCACGTCGATGCCGGGCACGTACATGAAGGCCGGCTTGCCGCCCGCCTCCTTGGCCTGACGGTTGGCATCGGCACGCAGATACTCCAGACCGGCGATGGTCCCGGCCACGGCGTACTGCTGGCCGGCCAGGTTGTAGTTGACGATCTCCAGGAATTCGCCGCACTCCTTAGATACGGACGCCACATACTGCTTGACGCCGGAGTCGCCCACGCCGAACTGGTTTGGACGCAGGGCGCCCATCCGGTAGTTGCTGCGCCCCTGGTCGTCGCGTTCGATCAGGGAGTGCATGGTGGACCCACGGTGAAAGACCAGCTCCAGAACCGTCTCCAGGGACATGACCCCGGCGAAGGAGCTCAGGGCGTTGTACTCGCCCAGGGAGTGGCCGGCGAAGTAGGCGGGCCAGATGTCCATGCCGGACTCGCGCAGGCGGGCGGTCTGGGCGAAGGCCACGGTGGCCAGGGCCACCTGGGTGAACTGGGTCAGGTTGAGCAGACCCTCAGGATGGTGGTAGGTGACCCCCTTGGCTGTAAGGGTATGCGGGTTGTCACGCACCACGGCCAGGATGGAGAACCCCAGCTTGCTACGGGTCAGGGCATCGGCCCGCTCCCAGGTCTCACGGGCGGCCGGGGACTTGGCACGCTCATCCAGGACCATGCCCTGCTGCTGGATCCCCTGGCCTGGGTAGACGTAGGCGGTCCTCGGGGCCCGAGCTATTGCCGTGCCGCGGGAGACCAGCTGGCCGTCGATCCTGCAGGTGACCTCCAGGACCAGGCCGCCATGGCGAACCTTGCCCACACGCTCCAGGCTGATCTCCACCTTGTCGCCCAGCTGGACCATGCCGTACATGTTGTAGGTCCATCCGGCGATCTCGTAGTGGACGCCCTGCTCGTCAGTGGCCTGGGCCGCGTACTGGGCGGTGGCCGACAGCCACATGCCGTGCACCAGCGGCGCAGACAGACCGGAGACCGCCGCTCCTCGCTTGGACGTGTGGATGGGATTGAAGTCACCGGAAGTGCGTGCGAAAGCGGTCATGTCCTTGGGGGCGGTGACGGTGACGCGACGCAACAGCCTACGGGGTGTGTCCACCGTGTCGGCGCGGATGCCGCCATATTCGGGAGCCTCCTGGGGCAGCTGGTCGCTGTAGGCGCGGCCACGGATGGCGAAACGCTCGACCTCGCGGGCCAGCACGGTTCCGTCCTGGGCGGCGTGGACCACATGGATGGTCACCACCCGACCGGAGGCTGACTCCTGGTAGGGCTCGGCCCAGCTGGTCAGTTCAATCCGCTGGCCGGTGTGCTCCAGCAGGCGCTTCTCGCTGACCTCCAACTCGATCAGATGGTCCAGATGGACCGCGTTGAGCAGTCCCTCGATGATGGGGAAGCCATCCACATAGACGGATCCCAGGGCTGCGTAGATGGCCGGCCAGGCCGGACCCACCAGAGCGTCGGGAGCGAAGCCGGAGGGGATCAGTGCATCGGGCAGGGCACCTCCGGTGGCCGCCTCATGGTCGAAGCCCAGGTTGGCCGCCAGTGTGTAGCCGCTGTGGGCCAAACCGAAGGGGTGGTCCTGGTCGTCATCATCCTTCTCGATGACAGGCATGGCCTCCAGCTTGTCGCCGGTGATGGAGGTATTGCCGATGCCGGCTGTGTCGGCCAGCATGGCGTAGACGTCCTTGGGCAGGCGGCTGCGGTCAACCACCGGGAAGAGGCCGACCTGGTCGCTCTTGAGGGTCAGAGGCACGACGATGTCACGCACCGCATGCCGGTCCAGACCGCCGTCGGGATCGTCGTCCCAGTAGGTGTCCAGATGGATGTCCAGATCGTAGTGCTCGCCCTGGTCGTCCTGGCCGGTGGCGGTGATGGTGTAATTGGGGTCGTCCATGGCCGTGCCGTAGGCCGGATTGGCCATCAGGTGTCCCACCCAGGAGATGTTGGGGCTGCGGCGGATGAACTCCTGTGCGTCAGCGGCGCCTGCCAGCTGGCTGTAAGCCTTGGCGGGACCGCTGTCCAGGCCACGCACCCGATCTATGGCCGCCTGCTCGAATCGTCCCAGAATGGAGGCCACCGGCTCGTCCACCGTGGTGATGCCCGCCACGGAGATGGGTCCGGGGATGGCCCTGACCGAGTCGGCACCGTAGCGGGGATCCTCGGACTGCCAGAGCTGGTCCTGACCCCACCAGCGCAGCAGATCGTTGTCGATGACCGGCACGAAGGGCATGGGCTTGGGGTACTCGCGCACCAGGACGGGGAACCAGGCCACGTCGGTGGGCACCACCTTGAGCTCGGCTGCCTGGGGATAGGCCTCGTGCAGCCGTCGAAGCGCCTGCTCGGGCTCGGCAACATCCTGCCTGGAGGCGAAGATGGAGTCGAACTCGCCGCTCTGACGCTCGCAGACACGGGCCTCGATGCGCCGCAGCAGGTGCAGGAAGCGGTCGATGTAGGTGTCATCGGCCCAGGGGTAGGCCAGGTCGGCGAAACGTTGGGCCCAGTCCTGGTAGGTCATGGTCTCCAGATCGCCGAAGTAGGGCTTGGCGGTCTTGTTCAGGGCCTCGATGATCTCTGCGCGACGGGTCTCCAGCTCCTCGGGGTGCTTCATAACCCGGACCAGCAGGCGGCCGCACTCGGCTGAGGAGTTCTCCATCTCGTAGATGTCGGCGTGCAGATGGCTCAGGCCGGAGCCCACACCTCCCACAGACTTGCCGCTGGGCACCCACTTCTCACCCATGGGGGCGAAGGGGTCCGGATCGGGGGTGGAGCTGTCGATGCCAAGGGTGGCCACCAGAGCCCGCTTGATCTCAGGATTGGTGTGGGCCTCCTTGGCGGTCATGGCCGCTGTGCCGATCATGACGCCGTCCACGGGCATGTCCGGCAGGTGGTAGGCACGGGACCACTGACCACTGATGTAGTCGGCCGCCCGCTCAGGGGTGCCGATGCCGCCGCCAGCCACGAGCACGATGTTGGGGCAGGCACGAACCTCGGCATAGGTGGTCGAGAGCAGGTCGTCCAGGGACTCCCAGGAGTGGTGGCCTCCTGCGGCCCCGCCCTCGACCTCCATCAAAATGTGGGTGGGTGCGACCTTGCGGGCGATGGCCACGACCTGACGGATCTGGTCCACCGTACCGGGCTTGAAGGCCACGTAGGGGAAGCCTTCCTCGTTGAGCTGACGGATCAGGGTCACGGCCTCGTCCAGCTCGGGGATGCCGGCAGAGATGACCACACCGTCGATGGGGGTGCCGGAGGCGCGCTTCTTTGGCACGATGTGCTGGCTGCCGAACTGGAGGTTCCACAGGTAGCGGTCCATGAACATGGCGTTGAACTCGACCGTGCGGCCCTCCTGCAGCTGGTCCTCCAGCTGGGACACATGGCGGTCGAAGACCTCGGCGGTCACCTGACCGCCGCCGGCAAGTTCGGCCCAGTAGCCTGCGTTGGCGGCTGCAGCCACGATTTCAGGCTCCACAGTGGTCGGGGTCATGCCGGCCAGCATGACCGGGGGCTTGCCGGTCAACCGGCTGAAAGCAGTCTCCACCCGGGGGCCAGCCGGGGTCTCAAGCAGACGGGGGGCCAGCTTGGACCAGTCCTGGGTTCGGGCCGGATCCTCCTCCATGGTGGACAGCTGCGCGCGCCGGGCCTGGTTGGAGGCCTCGACCACACCAACACCGGTGCCCTGGACCAGGTTGTCCACCAGCTTGCCCAGGGTCTCGCCCGGGCCCAGATCCACCAGCCAGAGGGAGGCGGCATCCTGCTGGTCCATGACCTCGGCGATTCGGCCGGCCCAGTCGGCATGGTTGAGCAGGACCTCCTCAGCCAGAACCCGGGCACGCTCGGTGTCCAGACCGCAGCGGGAGGCCCATTCCACGCTCAGATCCACGGCTTCCTTCATGAGCGGGGAGTGGAAGGGCAGGGTCACATCCAGGTACTCCAGAACCGGCGAGAAGGCGGTTCCGCCACGGACCTTGTCTTCGCGCAGTTGGCGCTGATGCTCGCTCTCCTTGCCAGCCTCGATGGCAAAGGCGGCCAGATCCTCCGGATAGCCGGACAGGACCAGGTTGCGATCCGAGTTGGTCACGGCCACGCTGATGGGGCCGCGAGCGCCAGGCACCCGGTCGACCAGAACCTCCACCTGATGGCGGGTGGCCCCGCGCACCGAAAGCATAGGGGTGGCCTCACCCTGGCGGTGGATGCCCAGACGACGGGCCTGACGAGTGCCAGCCGTGCCGATCAGCATGGCGGTGGCCAGAATCTGGTCAATGGCACCCTGGGCAGCCTTGAGGGATCCGGCAGCCTGAATCTCCTGAACCATGTGAACGCCGATGATGCCCTGGGAGTGCCCCAGCAGGGCCACCGGACGGGCCTGGGCCGCGTCGTAGCCCAGCTGGTCCATATCCATGAGGGCGCCCAGCTGGACCAGGGCGATGCCGGGCACGCTGACCGCCGCGTCGGCGGCCGGCCCCAGCCTGACCGGGTCGGGCCTGTAGCCGAACATATCCAGCTGACGACCGTTGGTGGCCAGCAGGTCGGGCTTGACTGCCCTAAGCAGGTCGGTGGCCGCCGCCATGCGCTCCTTCAGGGCCTTGTCGATGTCAGGATCGCCCTGCAGATCGGCCAGGGCCACGGTCCAGGGGTTGGACTGGCCGGCGAACATGAGCGCGTGCGGCTGCTCAGCGAGACGGTTGATGAAGAATGTACTGGTCATGATGTCCTATTCATAGAGAGTTGGTGATTGCTGATAATGACGAGGGGAAGTTCACAGAGGCTGGTTGCCGTGGTGCTTGTCGTTGACCCTGACGCGTTGCTTGTCTGCCAGGAGGTCCATGGCCTGAACCAGGACCGGTCTGGTCTGCTCGGGGTCGATCATGCCGTCCAGCTCGCCCATCTCCAGGGAGAGATTGGCGTTGACGGTGCTGGTTTCGTACTCCTGGGCCAGCCTGTTTCGCAGCTCATCCACGTCCCGGCCGGCCTCCTTGGCCTCCTGCAGGTCGCGCCGGTGGATGATGTTGACCGCGCCCTGGGCTCCCAGCACGGCGATCTGCGAGGAGGGCCAGGCGTAGTTGAGGTCCGCGCCGATGGCCTTGGAGCCCATGACGATGTAGGAGCCGCCAAAGGCCTTGCGCAGCACAATGGTGACCATGGGCACCTGGGCGTTGGCATAGGCGTAGATGACCTTGGCCCCCCGGCGGATGATGCCGGCGTGCTCCTGGTCCGATCCCGGCTTGTAGCCAGGGGTGTCCACCAGGGTGATGACCGGCAGATTGAAGGCGTCGCAGAGGCGGACAAAGCGGGCCAGCTTCTCGGAGGATTCCACATCCAGGCTGCCTGCGTCCACCATGGGCTGGTTGGCCACGATTCCCACCGGCCGGCCCTCCAGGCAGGCGAAGCCCACAACGATGGACCGGGCGTAGAGCTCCTGGACCTGAACCAGCTCGCCGTAGTCGACGATGGCGTGGATGACGTCCAGCACGTCGTAGGGCTGCCGGTCGTTCTCGGGGATGACCGTGGCCAGGCGTTTGGCGGCCTGGCGCTCGGCATGGCCGGAGATGAAAGCGTACCGGGGAGGCTCCTGTCCGCTGTTGGCAGGCAGGTAGGCCAGGACGGTCCTGGCGTAGTCGATGGCGTCGGCCTCGTCCTCACCCAGGTAGTGGGCCACGCCGGAACGGGTGTTGTGCACGTAGCCGCCGCCCAGCTGGTCCATGCTGATGGTCTCGCCGGTGGCCGCCTTGACAACATCAGGACCAGTGACGAACATGTCGGAGTTCTCCTTGGTCATGATGATCAGGTCGGTCAGCGCCGGGCAGTAGACAGCACCGCCTGCGCAGGGCCCCAGGATCAGGGAAATCTGCGGAACGAAGCCGCTGGCCTGACAGGTCTTGCGAAAGATGCGTCCGTACTGGGTCAAGGCAGCCACACCCTCCTGGATGCGGGCGCCGCCCGAGTCGATCATGGCCACGATGGGGACCTTGATACGCAGGGCCATGTCCATGAGCCGGCAGATCTTCTCGCCCTCGGCCCGGCCCAGGGTGCCGCCCCTAACGGAGAAGTCCTGGGCATAGACGCCGACCTTGCGCCCGTAGACCAGGCCGAAGCCGGTGATGACCGCAGAGCCCGCCCGGTCCCCGGCGATGTCGCCGCCGGCGAAGCGGCCCACCTCCTCGAAGGTGTCCTTGTCGAAAAGCAGATCCAAACGCTCCCGGGCGGTTTGCTTGCCCTTGGCATGCTGACGGTCGCGGGCGTGCTCCTCGGCCTGCTTGGCCAGGGCGGCGGCCCGGTGGACGCCCTGGCGCACCGGCTGGGAGCCCAAGGTGGATTCGGTGACGCTCATGCCTGCTCCTCCCCGCCCAGATCCAGGGTGACCAGGGTCTGGCCCGGATCCACCCCTTGTGCCACGGACACATCGATGGTCTTCACACGCCCCTTGGCCGGGGCATAGACGTAGTTCTCCATCTTCATGGACTCCAGAACCACCAGCAGGTCGCCCTTGTCCACCTCCTGGTCGGGGGCCACGTTGATGCGGGTGACCACCGCCTGCATGGTGGCTACGATGATGCCGGACCGGGCTGCATCCTGCCGGGGGGCGCCAGGCTCCTGATCCCGAAGCCCGCGCCCGCGCAGGGGCTGCCGGGGCCGGGAAATGCCGCCATGGCCGCCGACGCCGCCCATGCCTCCCAGCAGTGACTGGGGCAGGGCCAACCTGACCCGCTTGTCGTCGATCTCCACGTTGTAGGTCTCCATGGGATCGCTGTCCCGGTCCTGTTCCTGGGCGGAGGCGCCGGAGACCGAGGCTGGCTGGCCGCTGCCGTTGGAGGCAGGCTCCACATTCAGGTAAACCCGTTCCAGCCACTTGGTCGACACATCGAAGGAGTGCCCGTCCTCGGCGGTGAACTCGGGGTTGGTGAAGATCTTCTGGAAGAGGCCGGCCGGGGTGGGGACCCCGCTGATGCTCATCTCGCGCAGGGCCCGGCGAACCCTGGCCACGGCGGCCGGGCGGTCCTGGGCGGTCACGATCAGCTTGCCCATCATGGAGTCGTCCCTGGGCGAGACCGTGTCGCCCACCTCGACACCCGAGTCCACGCGGATGCCGGGGCCGGAAGGCCACTGAATCGACTCGATGGTCCCTGAGCTGGGGGTCAGGTTGGTGGCCGGGTCCTCGCTGGTGATGCGCAGCTCGAAGCTGTGGCCTCGGGGCGGAGGCGCCACATTCAGGGAGCCGCCGTCAGCGATCCGCAGTTGCTCGCGGACCAGGTCCAGTCCGCAGACCTGCTCGCTGACCGTATGCTCCACCTGCAGCCGGGGGTTGACCTCCATGAAGTAGACGTCATCCCTGGGAGTGACCAGAAACTCGCAGGTGCCCAGGCCCACATAGCCCACCGTGTCGAACAGACGGCGGGAGAACCCCTCCAGCTGGGCGATCACATCGTCGGACAGGAAGGGAGCCGGGGCCTCCTCCACCAGCTTCTGGTTGCGGCGCTGAACCGAGCAGTCCCTGGTGGAATAGACGGTGAACTGGCCGTGGCTGTCCCTGCCGGACTGGGTCTCCACATGTCGGGCGCGGTCCACGAACTTCTCGATGAAGTAGTCGCCCAGGTCGCCGCCCTGAAGAGCATCATGGTTCATGTAGAAGGTGCGCAGCTCGTCGCTGTCGTTGATCAGGGTTATCCCCCGGCCGCCGCCGCCGTCAGCCTTCTTCATCATGACCGGATAGCCGTGCTCGTCGGCGAAGTCCAGCAGGGGGCGCATGTCGGTGACGGGCTCGCTCAGGCCAGGCACCACAGGCACCCTGGCCCGCTCGGCCACCTTGCAGGCGGTGATCTTGTCGCCCAGCTCGTCCAGGACCTCTGGATCCGGCCCCACCCAGGTGATGCCCGCATCAAGCACCTTGCGGGCGAAGGAGGAGAACTCGGACAGGAAGCCGTATCCCGGGTGAAGGGCATCAGCGCCGGCCCGGCGGGCGATGGAGACGATCAGATCCTCGTTCAGGTAGGTCTCCATGTTGGTGTCCCCAGGCAGGAGGTAGGCCTCATCCGCCATCTGGGCATAGGGGGCATCCCGATCCTGGTCGGCATAGACGGCCACGGTGGCGATGCCCATCTCCTGGGCTGTGCGCACAACCCGCAGGGCTATCTCGCCGCGGTTGGCGATCAGCAGTTTTTTCATTCCCCTCTCCTCACTGGTTGATCAAGGGTGATTGGACTGACGGAAAGCATGAACAGGGTGGGGATTAGGCCCCCACAGCGGCCACTTCAGGCAGGACACCCACGTCTGCCGTAGATACGTCGACCTGGTCGCCATCCGTCAGCTGCACCCGCAGGGAGGCATCCGGGTTGATCTCCAAAGCACGGCCCTCCACGGGCTCACCGGCCACGGGGACGACCCTGACCCGCTTGCCCAGCGTCCAGCTGAGCGCGGCAATCCGCGAGCGAAGACCCTGGGGCCCGTTCAAGGTCCTATCCAGCGAACCGTCAAGGCCAAGGGGGGCCATCTCCTCGCTCAGGTGCCAGCTGATGGCATCGACCAGATCGTCGCGAAGGGTCTGATAGTCGGGCAGGTCCTGGTAATGCAGCTGCAAGGATGTGGACTCCGCAATGGGCAGCGCCTGCCGTGGCAGGAACAGGTTGATGCCGATGCCGACAACCAGGGCCGACCAGTCCTGATCCACCCGGACCAGTTCGCAGAGGATACCCCCCAGCTTGGCCCCGCGGCAAAACAGATCATTGGGCCATTTGAGGGTCAGGACCCTTTCAGGGTCGCCGCCGTCAGCCAGCGGGCAGCCGTGGTACTCAAGCACATCCTGCAGGCCTTCCAGAGCAGCCAGCCCCGCCACCATGGGCATCCATCCGCCAAAGGGTCCAGTCAGCAGTCCGGTGGGCAGCGGCAGGGCCCAAGTGGCCAGCAGGGAGCATCGGGCCTGATTGACCCAGGTTCGGGCAAGACGACCGCGGCACCGGGATTGCGCATCGGCAACCGCTACACTCAGCGGCATGGTGCTCTTCCCGGCGCCCGGCCATCGCCGAATACCCCTACTTGCGACTCTTCCCTCGTACCGTGTAGTCGTAGAAACACCCTGACGGGCATTTTTTCGAGGCGTATCTTCGGCTTTTCCCCTTGTGCCAGAGGCCAGTCCCTTCACGGTCTCCGTGCTCGTTGTCGATTCACCGCCCCCAAACAGCCGCTCGACCCGGTCGCGCGCATCCGAATACGTCGAGGCTTCCAGAGCATGAGCCACGAGCGTATTGGTCGAATCGACGGTGTCGAGCACCACGATCGAGGAGAGTACGCCGCTGTCCAGCGATGCCGAAGGCTGCCACTTGATATTCTGATGAGGCACGCGTTCCACTATACGGCACAAGGGGTCAGCCCCGGTAGCGAACCACCCACAAAAGCGGCGCCCGATTTTTGTATCTTTTCACAGGCGACCATTGGATAGCTCAGAGCGCATCCTCGGACAGGCACTGGATAAAATGGGGAAGCCGTACACCAGGCATGACCCGCGAAAGGGGTTCTTTTGAGCGCAGACAGCGGACGGGCGCAAGCGAGAGAGGTGGGCGAACAACCTGTGCAGACATCTGCCTTGCAGACCGGGAGACCTGGGTCTCGTGCATCCCGGACCGTCGGCCTTGTCCTGGCCTTGCTGGCCTGCCTCTGGATTGCCTTCTGCACTGGACTGGGCCCCATCTACCGGCAGCAGGGTTCGCTGACACAGGTGGGTCTGCTCCAGGTGCTGATCATGCTGGGAACCCTGGCCATCTGCCTAGCACTGGTCCTGGTCTGCCGCCGGATTCTGCTGGGTTGCAAACCCCTCAGGATGCCGCAGCGGCTGACCGCCCTGGCACAGCGCCCACGGATGCGTGCCTACGCGGCCTTCATCACCAGACAAACCAGCGGCTGGCGACCCATCATGCGTCTGCTCCTGCTGGGCTGGGCCTGGGCCTTTCTTACCCTGCTGGCCGCCTACGGGGCCGACCTGTATGCACAGGCCCAGGAATGCGCCAACTTCCTGGCTCAGCTGCAGGGCGATCAGCCCCCCTACGGCGGCAATGCCTTCACCCAGATGGACGTCTACCCCATCGGTCATTACCTGTGGCCTGTTCACCCGGCCTTCCTGACCGACCAGCACAACATAGTGCTGACCCTGTTTTACGGGATGACCATCATGGCCTCCAACCATCTGACCGGATCCTATGACGCGGGCATCGTACTCCTAGCGGGGTTGCAGGTGATCTTTGCGGCCTTCTGCTGCGCCGTCACTGCCGACCGCTTCCTGCGTGGCAGTAAAACCGAACATTTCGGGGCCCTGGCCCGCACCCTGGTCATGATCTTCTTCCTCTTCTCCCCCTTTGTAGTCTTCAGCACCTTCAGCCTGACCAAATCCCCACTCTTCGCCTTCGCCTTCGTCTGGTGGTTCGGCATCTGGCACCAGCTGGAGTCAGCGGACAAGAACTCGCCACTGTACGCAAGCCAGGCGGCCCGACTGCGACCTGCCCTCGCCTTGAGCACCCTGACCATGCTGATCAGCGCCAAGTATGGCCTTTACATCGTCCTGGCCCAGCTGGTTCTGGCCCTGATCATCCACCGTCGCCAGTGGGCCACCATCCTGATAGGTCTCCTGCTGCCCCTGGTCCTGTTCACAGGGGTGACCGGCGCCCTGACGGCCACAGGGACGGTCATCAAGGGCGACCCAGTGGAGAGCCGCAGCATCCAACTGCAGCAGATCGCCCGGGTGGCCCAGCGCAATCCTCAGGGGATTCCGGCCCAGGCGAGGGCCGACCTTGAGCCCATCATGGACCTGGACAATGCCGCCATCCAGTACACCCCCTGGGAGGCAGACCGGGTCAAGTCCTCGGGCAACCAGCCCAAACTGATCGTCTATCGATGGAGAACCGTCACGCCCGAGCAGCTGTCCCGGCTGAATCAGGCCTGGCTCCAGGTGGGACGACGCAACCCGATGATCTACCTGGATGCCTTCATGGCCGAATCCTACGGGTACTTCGACCCCGGCGACCCTGCCTACGTGGCCATGTCCTACTACATCAACAACGGCTACGTGCAGAACTCGGGCTCCTGGCTGGCGGCCTGGTGCCATGACTGGCGCAATGGGGTGACCGGATTCGTCAGAACCTGGGCAGACACCCCCCTGCTGGGCCTGGTGGCACGGGCCAACTTCTGGGTGGTGGCCGCCCTGCTGCTGATCGTCGCCCGCCTGGCAGCCGGCCACTGGCGCGGGGCCCTGGGCTGGTTCCCCCTCCTGCTGATCATGGGGGTCATGATCACCGCCCCAGCCAACAACTTCGAACGGCACATGCTGCCGGTGGACATGGCAGTGCCCTTCCTGATCCTGGACATGGTCCGGCAGAGCCGCCGTGCCCGCGCCGAAAACCTGATGGACCGGCCGACATGATCGGCAAGTCGAAGCGGTCCAGACCGAAGGACGATGAACCTGCCGAGGCGCAGCAAGCTCACCGGGCACCTACTGCCTCCGATGCCGCCATGGAGCAGATTCTCCTGAAGACACTGGATCATCTGCAGGAGGCGTTGCCCTGGGCCAGGTCCTTGCCCGCTGATGGACACAGAACCTTAGAGGGGGCCATTCAAACGGCTCTGGACGACCTGCTGTCCCGACTTGACACCCAAGGCACTGAAGACAGCGAAGTCCCCTCACCCGTACCAGCCGAGCTCTCCCGAAGCCTAGGTCCGCACAGAGCCATGGAGCTGACCCAGGTCATTCTGGACATGCTTGAGGAGGCTGGCCGGACCATGGGAGCCGAAGGGGAACGAGCCACACTGGTCTACACCCGCCAAGCCGCCACCGCAGCAGCCGAGCTCTACGCCGACCTGGCAGAGACGCGGAGCGGCCGCAAGGCAGTAACGGAGTCGAGGATCATTCGGCATCTGATCGAGAAAACGGCAGACACACGGACGGTGGATGATCTGGCCCGTTTAGGCTGGCCGACCGAATTCGACTGCTTCGCTGTCGTCGGCGAGGCCCAGGGCAACGATGACGGGCAGGGCATGGAGAACGCCCGCCAGCCCATACACACCACGGTGGTCCGTCAAGGTGGCAGGGCTCTGGTGGGCGAGAGCGAGGGGCTCATGGTGGTCCTGATCAATCCCGACCGGTCAGGCACCCCAGCCGACTTCTGCGCATCCATCCTGCGGTTCTTCACCGACGAATCAGCTGTCTGCCTGGGACCTCTCCGCCATGGAATCTCCGGTGCGGAAGACTCCATCCGAGCTGCCCTGAGCACGCATGCGGCGGCTCCAGCAGTGGCTGACCCCATCACTGCCGCCCTACCCAGACCACTGCACGCCGACGATCTTCTGCCCGAACGAGCTCTGAACGGAGACACGGACGCTGCCGACCAGCTCTATCAAGAGGTCTATATGAGCCTGGCTGGACAGGACCCGGACGGGCCTCTGCCGACCACGCTGCTCACCTTTCTGCGCTCGGGCAACTCGCTGGAAGTCACCGCCAAGAAGCTAGGCATCCATCCCAACACCGTGCGCTACCGGTTGAGGCGCTGTGTGGAGGTGACTGGCTGGGATGCTATGGACCCGCGAGAATCCTTCGTCCTCCAGGCGGCCCTGATCATCGGCAGAATCCGCAGATCGCATCCGGGCGCTGACTGACTGATACCGGACCAACTGCCGTAAGACCAAGATGTAAAAAGGGCGGGAACCCGAAGGTCTCCCGCCCTGGAAGTAAACAGTCGAACTGACTCAGAGCACCGCGGTGTCCAGAGGAACGCCCGGGCCCATGGTGGTGGTGACGGTGGCCTTGGTGATGTAGCGGCCCTTGACCGTGGCCGGCTTCAGACGCTTGATCTCCTCGTCGACCGCGTGGAAGTTCTCCTCCAGAGCCTGCTGCTCGAAGGAAACCTTGCCCACCGGGAAGCTCAGGTTGCCGTTCTTGTCCACACGGAACTCGATACGTCCGGCCTTGATCTCGGCGACCGCCTTGGCCACATCCATGGTCACGGTGCCGGTCTTGGGGTTGGGCATGAGGCCACGGGGACCCAACACGCGGCCCAGGCGACCGACCTTGCCCATCATGTCGGGGGTGGCCACCACGGCATCAAAGTCCAGATAGCCGCCGGCGACCTTGGTTACCAGCTCGTCGTCGCCAACCTCGTCAGCTCCGGCCTCAGCGGCTGCAGTCGCCTGAGGACCACGGGCGAAGACCAGGACGCGCACGGTCTTGCCGGTGCCGTTGGGCAGGCTGACGGTGCCGCGAACCAGCTGGTCGGCCTTGCGGGGATCGACGTTCAGGCGGTAGACGGCCTCCACGGTCTCGTCAAACCCGCGCTTAGGCATGCTCTTGAGCAGGGCGATGCCCTCCTCGGGGGTGTACAGGTTGGTGCGATCGACCTTCTCGGCCGCTTCGCGGTACTTCTTGGAACGCTTGGTCATCTGCTTCTCCTATCAGCAGTCGCGGTGCGGGCAAGCGTATGCCCTACCGCTCACAACAAAAAATTCAGTCGGTGACGGTGATGCCCATGGATCGGGCGGTGCCTTCAATGATCTTCATCCCGGCCTCGACGTCACGAGCCGACAGATCCTCCATCTTGGTCTGGGCGATCTCGCGGACCTGGGCCTTGGTGACGGATCCCACCTTGGTGGTCAGCGGGTTGCCGGCACCCTTGGAGACGCCGGCCGCCTTGCGCAGCAGGTCTGCTGCCGGCGGGGTCTTGGTGATGAAGGTGAAGGAACGATCCTCGTAGACAGTGATGATGCAGGGGATGACCTGGCCCATCTTGTCCTTGGTGGCATCGTTGTACTGCTTGCAGAAGTCCATGATGTTCACGCCATGGGAACCCAGTGCGGGGCCCAGCGGGGGCGCGGGGTTGGCCTTGCCGGCCTCTATCTGCACCTTGATCAGCGCGGTGACTTTCTTCTTTGCAGCCATATGCTGGTTCTTCTTTCTACGAAGCGGTGATGTCGGAGACCATAGGTCCCCTCCCGCAACCTGTTCTTTCCCAATGCGCTCCACAAGGGAGCACAAGCTCGACGATTATCTCATCGACCGGGGACCGGCCGACAGCGCTCAGACGATCTTTTCGACCTGGTCGAAGCCCAGCTCAACAGGGGTGTCCCTGCCGAAGATGGAGACCAGAACGGTCAACTTCTGCGTGGTGGGCTCGACATCAGAGACCACGGCGGCCATGGTGGCGAAGGGTCCTTCAGTGACGGTGACCTGATCACCGACGGCGTAGGAGACCTCCATGGTGCGCTTCTTGGCAGCCTCGGGTTTGTCTCCAGCGGCCTTCAAGGCCTCGGAAGCAATCATGGGGGCCATCATCTGGACGACCTCTTTGCGGGTCAGCGGAGCCGGCTCCTTACTGGGACCGACGAACCCGGTGACGCCCTCGGTGTCGCGGATGATGCGGCGGGCGTTCTCATCTGGCCACATGCGAATCAGCACATAGCCGGGCACACGCACGCGGGTGACGACCTTCTTGCCCTTGTCGGTGTGCTTTTCGACCTCCTCCATGGGAATCTCCACCTGGAAGACTTTGTCCTCCAAGCCGAAGGAGGCCACGCGGGACTCCACGTTGGCCTTGACGCGCTTCTCGTAGCCGGAGTAAGTGTGCAGAACGTACCACTTGCCCTCAAGAGTGCGCAGCTTCTTGGAGAACTCGTCCACGGCACGCTGACCCGGATCCTCCTGGTCAGCCTGGTCGTCAGAATCGGAAGAATCTACCTGGGTATCCTTGGCCTGGGCAGATTCGGCGGATGCCTTGTCCTGCTCAGCCTGCTCCGAAGAGGTTCCGAGCTGCTGATCCTGGACCTGGGCATCCTCCTGCGCGGGGGCGTCGACGGATGCCGACGGGACCGACTCAGTTGCCTGATCGGGGTCCAGTCCCTCTCTGGTCAGATCATCACTCATGGATCACTCCACCTTCTACCTTGTCACGGCTCAGCCGAATATCAGGAGGGCTAGTTTGCCCAGCCCGAAGTCCATCGCAGTCACGAAGATCATCAGCAGGAGCACAAAGATGAAGACGGCCACGGACCAGCCCACCAGTTCCTTGCCCGTGGGGGTCACGACCTTGCGGATCTCATCGATGACCTGCTTGATGAAGAGCCCGATACGCATGAAGAAGTTCGGCTTGGCTTCCTCAGCCCCATCCTTCTGTGCCATGGTCATCCATCCTTCGTTTGTTCTGCATCATCTGCTGCAAGCCTTGGCAGGGAAGGCGGGACTCGAACCCACAACCTACGGTTTTGGAGACCGTTGCGCTACCAATTGCGCCACTTCCCTATCGGAACTTCCAACCAGCCTACTCGACAGGGAGGAAAAACCGCCAAATGGCAAGTCTAGCCTAAAGGATGGATTGCGTCCAACCGTGTTGCCACCATAGCATTTCGCTCAGGAGCCGGATCAGGCGCTGATCCAGTCCCCAAGACGCCGCATGCCCTCGGCCAGGTCGTCATCGGCCAGCGCATAGGAGAAGCGCAGGCAGCCAGGCGCGCCGAAGGCCTCGCCTGGCACGGCCGCCACCTGGATCTGCTCCAGGATGACCTCGGCCAGCTCACCCGAGGTGGCACAGACCGTACCTTGTGGACCCGCTGGCTGATTCAGCAGGCCAGTCACGTCGGCAAAGGCGTAGAAGGCACCCAGGGGTTCAGGGCAGGTCACACCCTGCATGGCGTTCAAGGCATCCACGATGGCCCGCCGACGCAGGGCGAAGGCCGACCGCATGGCCTCCACGTCCTCCAAACCGCCGGTCAGGGCCGCCAGGGCCGCCTGCTGGGAGACGTTGGCCACGTTGGAGGTCATATGTCCCTGAAGCTTGGCGGCCGCCTTGGCCACCGGCAGGGGGGCAATCAGCCAGCCCACCCGCCAGCCGGTCATGGCATAGGTCTTGGCCACACCGTTGACCACAATCAGCTGATTGCGCACCTGGGGCACCAGAGCGCCCGGATAGGGGGTGTGCGCTTCCTGGTAGGTCAAATGCTCGTAGATCTCGTCGCTGATCACCCAGATCTGGTGCTCCACAGCCCAACGGCCCACAGCTGCCACCAGGTCGTCGTCCCAGACCGTCCCGGTTGGGTTGGCAGGCACGTTGAGAATGATGGCGCGCGTGCGCTCGGTCCGGGCCGCCTCCAGCTGCTCCAGGCTGGGGATATAGCCATGGTCGGCTCCGCTGAGCACGGGGACCGGCCGGCCGCCGGCCAGCAGAACCATCTGTGGATAACTGGTCCAGTAGGGTGCAGGGATGATGACCTCATCGCCAGGATTCAACAGGATCTGAAAAGTCTCATAGACGGCCTGCTTGCCACCGTTGGTAACCACCACCTGATCCGGGTCGATCTGGTAACCCGAGTCGCGCAGGGTCTTGTCGGCGATGGCCTGTTTAAGTTGGGGCAGGCCCGCCGTGGGCGTATAGCGATGGTTGCTCGGATCCAGGCAGGCTCGGGCCGCTGCCTGCACGATGTGGTCAGGCGTGGGAAAGTTGGGTTCGCCGGCACCGAAGCTGATCACATTCATGCCCTGGGCCTTCATGGCCTTGGCTTTCGAATCCACGGCCAGAGTGGCACTGGGGGCCACCGCATCTATGCGTCTGCTCAGGGTCTGCCATTGCGCCATAGTCATGCTGTCATGCTACCGCCCGCCACCCCCAGGGCTGCGCTCAGACCAGGACCAGAGAGTCCCGATGCACCAGCGGGTGGGCATAGTGAGCGCCCAGTCGGCGGCGGAGCTCCTTGGTGTTTAGGCCCAGCATGTCCTGAGCCTCCTCGGAATCGTAGCCGGACAGACCCTTGGCCACCTGGTGACCGGACTCATCATGAATCCAGACCGGATCCCCGGCCGAGAACTCGCCCTGGACCGATCTGGCACCAGCTGCCAGCAGGCTGGCCCGACCACCGCGCAGAGCTTTGACGGCCCCCTGATCCACCAGATAGCCGCCCCGGGGACGGGATGCGAACTTGATCCAGAGCCGGTGCGAGGAGCCCCGCGGACGGATGGGGGCGAAGAGGGTGCCCACCCGGTCGCCGGCCAGGGCAGGACCTGCAAGATCGGCGCGAGTCAAGACCACGGGCATGCCGGAGGCCGCAGCAATCCGCGCAGCCTCCAGCTTGGTGGACATGCCCCCGGTTCCCAGCCCAGAGACGGACCCCTGGGCATCCACTTGGTCCATAATGGCCGCCACGTCCGGCACAAAGCCGATCCTGTGGGCCCCTGGCTGGAACGGGGGTTCAGTGTAGAGGGCATCCACATCAGTCAGCAGGACCAAGGCATCGGCACTGACAATGTTGGCGATCAGGGCCGAAAGATGGTCGTTGTCGCCGAAACGGATCTCGTTGCTGGCCAGGGCATCGTTCTCATTGACGATGGGGATGACCCCCAGATCCAACAGACGGCAGAGGGTGCGCCGGGCGTTGCGGTACTGGACGGCATGGGTGGTGTCACGAGCGGTGATCAGGATCTGGCCAACCCGTATGTCATAGCGGGCGAAGGCGGTCTCGTACTGAGCCATGAGCAGACCCTGGCCCACTGAGGCCGTAGCCTGCTGGGTGGACACATCACCGGGGCGTTCGTCGAATCCCAGGGTGCCAAAACCAGCTGCAATGGCCCCGGAAGTGACCAGGACCAGGCGAGCGCCATTCACTGCAGCCGAGGCCAGGGCGCCCACCAGCGAACGCAGGCGGCCAAGGTCCAAGTGCCCATGGAGATCGGTCAGAGAGCTGGATCCTACCTTGACCACCATGGTACGGGCCTGAGCCACTCGGGAGCGGATCTCAGCCTCATCAGATCCTTCCCGTTCGGTCATTGCCCAGCCTCCTCCGAACTGGCAGCATCCGCGTCCCCGCGCCCCAGCAGGCCCTGCCTGTCGTGGGGATCGTCGTCCACGGAGGGGTCGGCCCAGTGCCCCTGGCGCCGTTCCTGCTCCATGACCTGTCGCACCGCCTGCCGGGCATCCATCATCTGGTGGTACTGGCGGCGGCGTTCGCTGTTGGTGCGGCGACGGTTGAGCCCCTGGCTCTCCTCCAGGCGCAGGTCACGACCCCGGGCCACCTGGGGGGTGCCGTCCAGCATTTCAGCGCCGGCTGCCACACTCGGATCCCAGTCGAAGGCCACTGCATCGTCGCCAGGACCGATGCGGACCTCATCCCCAGGTCTGGCTCCGGCCTTGCGCAGGGCATCCTCCACACCCATCCGGGCCAGGCAGTCAGCCAGATAGCCCACGGCCTCCTCGTTGTCGAAGTTGGTCTGGCGGACCCAACGCTCGGGCTTGGCTCCGCAGACCCTGAACCAGGTCTGTCCGGAACGGGTCTGATGCCGCTCAAGGGTGAAGTCCCCGGACTGGTCGCCGCTCCTGCGCCGCCGCTCCAGGGGGCGGATGACCACGCGTTCCTCCTGCCTAGCCTCTTCCCGCTGACGCAGCTGCCCGCGCAGGCGGTCCACCAGACCGGCCAAGTAGTAGCCCAGTTCCTTAAGCCCCTGATGCGAGGCTGTGGAGACCACAAAGACCTTGAGACCCAAGGCCTCGAAGTCAGGCCTAACAAATTCGGCCAGTTCGCGAGCTTCCGGCAGGTCAGCCTTGTTGAGGATGATCACCCTGGGCCGCTCGGCCATGGGGATGACTCCCAGAGGAAGCTCCAGGCGGTCGGCATAATGGGAAAGCTCCTCTTCCAGGGCCCGGTAGTCGCTCATGGGGTCCCGATCAGGCTCCAAGGTGGCACAATCGATGACGTGGGCGATAATCTCGGTACGCTCGATGTGCCGCAGAAACTCCAGCCCAAGACCCTTGCCCTGGGAGGCTCCTGGAATCAGCCCTGGCACATCGGCCATAGTAAAGCGGCTTTCCCCTGCCTGGACCACGCCCAGGTTGGGCACCAGGGTAGTGAATGGATAGTCGGCGATCTTGGGCCGGGCCGCGCTCATGGCTGCCACCAGGCTGGACTTGCCTGCGCTGGGGAAACCCACCAGGGCCACGTCGGCGATGGATTTGAGCTCCAGCACCAGGTCGCGCTCCTGCCCGGGATCCCCTAGCAACGCGAAGCCAGGAGCCCGCCTGGCCTTGGTGGCCAGGGAGCGGTTGCCCAGGCCGCCCACGCCGCCTTGGGCTGCAACGAACCGGTCTCCCACGTGGGCCAGGTCGGCCAGTCGCTCACCAGGCTGCTTGCGCTCGCCTTGGCCCCCTTTGGCGGTGAAGACCACGGTGCCCACAGGCACCGGCAGAATCAGATCCTGGCCGCGGCTGCCGTCCTTGTCGCCGCCCAGACCCATGGTGCCTGATTCGGCCTGGCGGTGCGGCAGGAAGCGGTAGTCCAGCAGGCTGGTGGCGTTGGCATCGGCCTGAAGAATGACCGAACCGCCCTGGCCGCCGTCGCCTCCATCAGGCCCGGCCAGGGGCTTGTACTTCTCGCGGCGGATGGAGGACGCCCCATTGCCGCCGTCGCCACCCTTGACATGGACGGTGACCTGATCCACAAATGCGCTCATAGGGGCCCATGGTACTCAATCCGGCCTGACATGCGGCCCCTGAGAGCTGAATGCCCTGCATCTTCATACATATATGCAAAAAGGCCACCCCCACGACAGGGATGGCCTTGGCTGATGCCAATAAAGAGCAATCAGGCGGTAAGCACGTCAACGACCTTGCGGTCACGCCGGTTGGCGAACCGAACGGTTCCGTCCGTCAGGGCGAAGAGGGTGTGGTCCTTGCCCAGGCCGACGTTCTGGCCAGGATGGAACTTGGTGCCACGCTGGCGAACGATGATGTTGCCGGCCACTACGGCCTCGCCGCCGAACTTCTTGACGCCCAGGTACTGTGCATTCGAATCGCGCCCGTTGCGTGAGCTGGACGCACCCTTCTTATGTGCCATGTCTGGTTCCTTTCCTACCTCGACCTAGGCCCTCAGGCGATGGCCGTGATCTTGACCACGGTCTGCTTCTGGCGGTGGCCCTTGCGGCGCGCCACGCCGGTCTTGTTCTTGAACTTCTGGATGTTGATCTTGGGGCCCTTGGCCTCGTCGTCCACGACCTCGCCCTTGACGGAGATCTTTGCCAGATCCTTGGCGGCCATGGTCACCTTGGATCCATCGACGACCAGCGCGACCGGAAACTCGACCGACTCGCCCTTCCTGGCAGCCAGACGGTTGACCGTGATCTGGTCACCGACCTCGACCTTCTCCTGATGGCCTCCGGCCTTCACAATCGCGTACATAGCCCTACCTTGCCTGTTGTCCAAAGCTGTATGCGCCCGGCATCCGGGTCTCGCCATGCAATTGACGGACCCGTCCAGACACCAGCTAACCAGTATAGAAGCAAACACACCGCGTCGTCAAATGTGCCTGCTCCGCCGACAAAACGAATTCAGTTTATGACTCCTTGGCGACATCCGCCGTCTCAGCCTGGGCATCATCCTCGTCCGACGCCGCCTGGGCCGCCGCAGCGATCCTGGCCAGCTTGGCCTTGACTGCAGGGGTCGAACCTGTGGACAAGGTCTCCTTGGAAGAGGAGCCGTGCCCATGCTTGTTGGTCTTGACGAAGGGGTCGCCGCCCTTGACCGCGTATGGGTCGGCATAGGAGGCGGAGATGGTCGGTTTGTCGTGAAGGATGAAGCCTCGGCCATGGCAGGTGGGGCACTCCTCGGAGAAGGCCTCGACCAGTCCCTGGCCCACCCGCTTGCGGGTCATCTGCACCAGGCCCAGGGAGGTGACCTCGGCCACCTGGTGCTTGGTGCGGTCCCGGGCCAGGCACTCGACCAAGCGGCGCAGGACCAGGTCGCGATTGGCCGGCATGACCATATCCACGTAGTCGATCATGATCATGCCGCCGATGTCGCGCAGGCGCAGCTGGCGGGCGATCTCCTCGGAAGCCTCCAGGTTGCAACGGGTCACCGTCTCCTCCAGAGACTTACCCTTGCCGATGAAGCGGCCCGTGTTCACGTCGATGGTGGTCATGGCCTCGGTGCGGTCGATGACCAGGGAGCCGCCGGAGGGCAGGTAGACCTGGCGCTCCATGCCCTTGCGCAGTTGGCTGTCGATGCTCCAGCGATCGAAAACATCCTTGCCCTGGTGCTCGGCCGGGTCCCAGTGCTCAAGTTTCTCCTCCAGGTCGGGGGCCATGGTCTCCAGGTAGTTGCGGACCCTCTCGTAGACCCCCTCGCCCTGGACCACCAGCTTGGCGAAGTCGTCGTTGAAGATGTCTCGAACCACACGGATAGCCACGTCCGGCTCGCCCTGCAGAAGCTTGGGACGCTTGCCGTGCAGGAACTCCTTGCGCTTGTCCTCGATCTTGCCCCACTGACGCTGCAGGTTCTCCAGGTCCTTGGTCAGGGCCTCCTCGCTGGCCCCCTCTGCCGCGGTGCGAATGATGACGCCCATGTCCTTGGGGGCCACCTTGGAGACGATGCTCTTGAGACGGGAACGCTCGCGGTCGGGCAGCTTGCGGCTGACGCCGGTCATGCCGCCCGAGGGCACCAGGACCAGGAAGCGGCCGGCCAGCGTGACCTGCGAGGTCAGCCGTGCACCCTTGTGGCCAATGGGGTCCTTGGTGACCTGGACCAGCACAGGGTCGCCGGATTTGAAGGCCAGTTCGATCCGGCGGGGCTGACCCTCCAGACGGGTGGAGTCCCAGTTGACCTCGCCGGCATAGAGCACGCCGTTGCGGGCCTGGCCGATGTCCACGAAGGCGGCCTCCATGCTGGGCAGGACGTTCTGAACCCGGCCCAGGTAGATGTTGCCTACAGTGGAGACCTCCTGGATGTCGGAGACGTAGTGCTCGACCAGGATATCGTCCTCGATGACCGAGATCTGGGTGTGGTGCTCCTTCTCGCGCACCACCATCAGGCGGTTGACGTTTTCACGGCGGGCCAGGAAGTCCTGCTCGACCAGTTGGGACTGACGCGAGCGTTCGCGGCGGTTGTCCCGCCGGCGCTGCTTTTTGGCCTCCAAGCGGGTGGAGCCCTCCACGTCGGTGATCTCGTCAATATATTGCTGTTTGCGCGAGCGGCGGGTATTGGGCTCCTCTGACTCGCCCTCAGCGGACTTGGAGCCTCTGCGACGGCGGCGGCGACGGGTCAGCGGGGCCTCGTCCTCGTCATCCTTGTCCTTCTCCTGCTCGTGCCCGCGACGGTGGCGAGTGGAAACGGACTTGTCAGAGCCCTCATCATCGCTCTTGGCACGGCGGCGGCGACGAGTGCGAGTGCCGGACTCATTCTGGTCCTCGTCCTGTTCCTGGTCCTCGTCAACCACGAAGGTTATGCCCTCGTGATCCAGATCCTCTTCGATGCGCTCCACTTCGTCGGCGGCCCTGCGCTCCTCGGCATTGAGCCTGCGGGAACGGCGTGAACCGCCCTCCGAGGTGCTCCTGGATCTGCTTCGGCGGGAGGGCTTGGATGACTGTTCGACATCCTCGTCCTCCTCATCCCGTTCGTCGCGCTCATTCTGCTCAGGCCTGGAGACGGGTATGACGGGCTCCTGGAAGAGCAACGACGTCATAGGACGGGGACGGGCGGTGCGGGCGGCACGCGGACGCTCATCCTGCTCCTCAGCCTTCCGGTCTGTCCTCTGGCTGAGCCCCGATGTCAGAGCCTCCACAGCCTCAAGGGCACGTTCCTGACGGTCTTGATCAGGTTCGCCCTCCTGGGCATGCTCCTCGGTACGTCGGCGGGCAGTAGTACGGCTGCGACGACGAGTAGTCGTCCTGGTCGGCTTGGACTCGCTCTCATCCCCCTGAGCATCTTGGCTGGAGTGGTTCTGCACGCTCTGATCGGCAGCCTGATCCTCCTTGGGCTTGCGGGTGCGGCGACGACGGGTGGCGGAGGGCTTGGACTCGTCGCCCTCCTCCTTGGCCTTGCGGGAGGTCTTGCGCTTCTCGGCCTCGACCTTCACAGGCACGTCGGCACCGGCAGCGCCGGCCACCCTGACCACACGCCGTCCGGAGCGGCGACGAGTGCCGGAACTTGCAGTCTCTTCAACCTGCCGTCCCTGCCCATCACTGATGGCGGACCGATTATCTTTGGTATCCTCATTCGTATTTTCGGGCACAATGCTCCTTGCGGCACGCCGCCTCGCGCCGCTCTCACGGTCCCGATCCGTCCTCACGCTGCACTCTCACTGCAACCGCGCACCTGCGTACGCCCGATCGAAACGCCTTGGCAAAAAGTCTTCCTGACGCAGGCGGACACCGACGCCCACACGGGTCACTGGGTCTCCGTCCGGGGGGATCAACGCCTACGCTGCAAGTGGTCAGGCAGAACCACCGTCATCTAGTATGTCACAGATCAGCGGTCTTCAGGTCCATTGAGCCATTCGACCAGTATTGCTTCCAGCCGGACCAGGTCATCCAGGGGCACCTGTTCGTCGGCCTTGTGGGCCAGTAGGGGGTCCCCTGCGCCCAGGTTGACGGCTGGTAGGCCAAGGGCTGAAAATCGGGCCACATCGGTCCACCCCAGCTTGGCACGAGGCTGCTGGCCCGTGGTCCGGGCAACCAGGTCCGCCAGTGAACTCGCCCAGGGCGAATCCAGTCCAGGACGGGCCGCTGGCGATTCGTCACACATGCGCACCGAGAACCCCTGGAAGACCCCGCCGCGGGCCATATGCTCGCCATTGCCCAGCTCAGCGCCTGTCCCTTGCCCCATCATCAGCTCCTTGGCCTGGGCCAGACTCTTGTCGGGGGCGAACCGGTAGTTGACATGCACCCGGCAGCGGTCGGGAATGACGTTGGTGCCCAGACCGCCCTCGATCATGGTGGCGTTGAGCCCCTCCCGATAGTCCAGGCCGTCAACCCGCACCGTGGCCGGACGGTACTGCTCCAGCCGATCCAGAATGGGCGCGGCCGCGTGGATGGCATTGCTACCCATCCAGGCCCGGGCGGAGTGGGCCGCCGTGCCGTGGGTGATCAGATCGAAGCGCATGGTTCCATTGCAGCCGGCCTCGATGGTGCAGTCGGTTGGCTCGCCGATGATGGCGAAATCACCTTGCACCCAGTCGGGGTGGGCGGCCACCACCCGGCCTAGCCCGTTCAGGTCGGCCTGGACCTCCTCATGGTCGTAGAAGACGAAGGTCAGGTCATAGACCGGCTCCTGCAGGGTGAGCGCCAGGTGAAGAAAGACGGCATCCGAGGCCTTCATGTCGGCGGAGCCCCTGCCGTACAGCACCCGGGATCCAGGGTGGGCGGCGGCCAGGTCGGCGCGGATGTCCGGGTCGCCGGGCTCCAGCCAGCGCGGGGGGAGGTTCCCATCCACGGGTACGGTGTCCAGATGCCCGGCAAGAACGATGCGGTGGGGACGGCCCAGCTGGGTGGAGGCCACGACCGTATCTCCCAACCGTTGGACCAAGAGGTCGGCTCGTGAGGACAGGGCCCTCTGTACGGCATCAGCCAGGGCGCCCTCCTGGCCGCTGATCGAAGGCAGGGCGGTCATGGACTCCAGTATCCTTGCCAAGGACTGGGCAGGTTCAACCCCCCGGGTGCCGGCGAGAAGATCAATATCCGTCTGTGTGTTCTTGGCCATAGTGCCATGCTAGCGGGCCGGGAATCGCAGATGGACCTGCAGCCGCAAGCATGAGGTCCTGGTGGCACAATGGGGGCGACGGAAGCGGTGGCACTCCGCCTGGGAGGCCGCCGTCCACCATGCGAGACGAGGAGGATGCCGGAGTGCCTGGACTGCTCAGCGCCATGGAGGGGTTCTTCATCATCGGCGTGGTCATCGCCGTGGGCTATGTGGCCGCCCGCTTCCATGTAGGCGGTCCCACAGCCCAGCTGGTACTGAACAAGTACTCATTCTTTGTGTCAACGCCCTGCCTGATGTTCGCCATCCTCTCCAAGCAGAAGCTGTCGGTAATCTTCCACCCCAGCATCATCGTGGCCTTCCTGTCGGCGGCGGCCGTGGGTCTGCTTTTCGTGGCTCTGAATGCGACCAGCTTCCACCTGCCGGCCGCCGAAGCCACCATCGGCGCTCTCGACTCCCTGTATTTGAACTCCAATAACATCGGGTTGCCTGTAGCCACCTATATTCTGGGCAATCCCACACTGGTGGCCCCTATCCTGGTCATGCAACAGGCCCTCTTCACCCCAATCGGGCTGACCGTTCTGGACGCGACCACCTCTGGCAAGCTTTCGGTCAAGACCATCCTCAAACAGCCCCTGAAGCAGCCGATCCTCATCGGCTCCATAGGCGGCATAGTGATATCGGCCATTAGCGCCCAGGCCGGCCATTTCGTCATCCCTGACTTCGTCTACAAGCCCATCGACATGATTGGGCAGTCGGCCGTGCCCATGATCCTCATGGCCTTCGGCATGTCCCTGCGGGGTTCGCGACCCATGGGCCGGGGCACTGACCGTCGTGCCACCCTTTGTGCTGTGATCCTGAAGAATCTGGTCATGCCCATGATCGCCTACCTGCTGGCCCGGTTCATGATGGGCTTCAGCGGGTCGGAGCTGTACGGGTGCGTGGTTCTGGCGGCCCTGCCCACCGGCCAGAACGTCTACAACTACGCCGCCCGCTACGAGGTGGGAACCACCTTCGCCAGGGACGGCATCCTGTTGAGCACGATCACCTCGCCCGTGATCATCGCTCTGGTTGCTCTGCTCCTGAGCTGATGCGCCCAGGCAGGCTGCCTACTCAGCCTTCGGCTGCCAGAACCTCCAAGCGTTGCCTGAAGTGCGGCCAGTCCTGTCCGAAGGCCTTCAGAAGGGGCAGGTCCGCGACCTTGTCCAGGTCCACCCATTCCAGGGCAATGCTCTCATCGTCATTCATGCGGGGATCGACTCGGTGGCCGGAACGCTCGAAGGCCAGTATGGTCGTGTAACCCCAGGGGCCGTGGTCCTCCAGGTAGGAGCCCACCACCTGAATGTCCTCCGGGCGGATGTTGGCTTCCTCATAGCTCTCGCGCAGGCCGCCCTCCAAGGGATTTTCCCCGTCGGAGATGGCGCCGCCCGGCACACCCCAGGTGCCGCCCTCGGCGCTCCAGCGTGCCCGGTGCTGCAAAAGCACACTGACCGGCGCGCCCGTGCGGGCATCACGCCGGGCCAGCAAAACGCCGGCAGCCCCGTTGAGCCCCCAGTGTCGCTTGCCGCAGGCGCAGTCCACCCACCCGTCGCCGGGCTGATGGACGTTCTCCACGGGAGCGACCAGTCCCTCAGGGCCATGCATCGATCCATCAGTCTGCTGCCGCTCGGGCATGACTCGTTCGGCCCACAGCTCAGGCCAGGAGACGCCCAGCTCCTGGGCCAGGGCGCGCAGGGTGGGCATACTCAATCCCATCACTCCACTGGGATCACCCTCGATGCCCTGGATGAAGGCGCTGCCCAATCCCTCCAAGGTGAAGGATCCAGCCACCTCAAGGGGTTCGCCTGTGGCTACATAGGCCTGCATGGATGCCCGGTCATAGTCTCCGAAGGTCACTTGAGCGCTGCTGACCGCCCGGACCTTTCGTCCGGTGGCCAGATCGATCAGACAATGACCGGTGACCAGGGTACCTGTTTGGCCACGCATGGCCATCAACCGCTCCATAGCACGTTCTGGCTTGTGAGGCTTGCCCATGACAACCCCGTCCATGCTGAACAGCGAGTCACACCCCAACAGGAGGGGCCCGCGCCCGGCGCCGATCATCCCGCCCCAGGCCCCAATGACCCGGCTCATGGGATCCCGGGAGGATGCACCTGAATCACCCTGGCTCAGAGGCCTGAACGTGACCAGATCGCCCCGGGATCGTCTTTCGGCATCCTTGACGGCATCCAAAGTCGCTTGGACAGCCGAAGCCTTGGCCTCAGCCAAGACACTGACCCGTTCGCGCACATCCAGGTCATCCAGGCGACAACCCAGTTTACGGGCCCGTTCAGCCAGCACAGCCGGCTCATCGACCTTTGAGGGTCGAATGATGGGGTCAATGCCGGCCTGGACCAGAAGCCGCCGCCTGGATGGAGAGGATGATGCCAGGATCAGTGGGATATGCCTGTCTTCAGTGTTCACGATTGCCTTCCTGGTCCCGTTCCACCTGGACCCCCTGGCAGTCCACGTCCAGGGACAGGATCCGCCAGCGACCGGAATCCAGATAGTCCCTGGCAAGGGTCCGCAGCTCATTTTCGGCATCCCCGTAGTGCAGGACGATAATGCAGGGTCCAGCCCCTGAGACGGCCGCCGCATAGCCTTGACGACGCAGGAGCTGCAGGAGCTTGGTGGAGGACGGCATGAGCCCGGCCCGGTATGGCTGATGGAGTCGATCCTGGGTAGCTACAAAGAGCAAGGAGTTAGCTTTGGCAGTCTGCCCGATCGTCTCGGTCCCCAGGTCATCCAGTGACCCTGGGTTCAGAGCGCCGGGAATCAGGGCCGCCCGAGACAGGTTGTGGACGGCATCCGCGTAAGGCACCCTGTTGGGCAGGGCCTGTCGTGCCTTCTGTGTGGACAGATGAACGCCAGGAACGAAGACTGTGGCCTTGATGGCCGGGTCCACCTTGTATCGCAGGGTGTGGTAGCCGCCCTCCAAGGGCGCACCCCCGGCTATGGGCAGGGAACCCACTCCCTCGCCAGTGGCCAGATCATAGGAGACGGTCAACCCCCCGTAGACAGCAGGCGCCACGTTGTCGGGATGCCCCTCAATCTGGGCGGCCAACGCAAAGACGGCATCACGACGCAGAGGGCCGGCATGGGCGAAGGCCGCAGCCGCCGCGATACCGGCTACGATGGCCTCGGCGCTGGAACCCAAACCCCTGGCCTGGGGGATACGGTTGACCGCGCGCATGATGAAGCCGAACCTTGGCAGTCCGAAGACCTGGCAGGCCCGCCGGAAGGCTGAGACGACCAGGTGGGTCTCGTCTCGGGGCAGAGTCCGCTCCCCCTCGCCCTTGATGACCACATAGGCGGTGGTGTCGTCCTGGTCCACGGAACGGGTGAAGACGATCTCGTCATGGTAGTCCAGCGCCAGACCGACTGCATCGAAACCCGAACCCAGGTTGGCGCTGGTGGCTGGCACACGCACCCGGACAGTAGATGGGCCCTCTGTGGCAACGGTCATCATTGGGCCTGCCGATCGAATACGCGCAGAATAGAGGCCTGCCCGGTGACCGAGTCGAAGGTGGAGATTCGCTGAACTACCTGCCGCAGGGTCACCTCGTCGCACAGATGGGTGACTACGCGCAACTGCTGGATCTCGCCGCTGTAGCCCGGGTCATGCAGGGTGGGCTTGATGTCCTGATTGACTCCGTTGATGGAAATGCCCGCCTCGGAGAAGACCTGGGCGATGGCCGCCAGCACGCCAGGCTTGTCGTGGATCAGAAAGCGGACAGCAAAGGCGGCCCGGGATGCATCCAGCGGAGCCATGGGGATGTTGGCGTACATGGGGATTCCCGGACCCATGCCATGCTGGACGATGTGGCGTGCCTCGGTGACCACATCCCCCACAACGGCTGATGCTGTGGGCGCTCCGCCGGCACCCCGGCCGTAGAACATGAGATCGTCGGCGGCTTTGGCGGTGACGAAGACCGCATTGAAGCTGCCATGGACCGAGGCCAGAGGGTGGCTGTCGGGGATCAGCGCCGGGTAAACCCGGGCGGAGATGCCCTGCTCTCCGCGTTCAGCCACAGCCAGAAGCTTGATGACCCGGTGCTCGGTCTGTGCGGCCGCAATATCGTCGGCGGTGATGGCGCGGATGCCCTCCACGGGGACATCATCCAGGCGCACATCGGTGTGGAAGGCCAGCGTGGCCATGATGGCGGCCTTGGCTGCCGCATCCAGCCCGTCCACATCGGCAGTGGGGTCCGCCTCAGCGAAGCCCTTGGCCTGGGCATCGCACAGGGCCTGATCGAATTGAAGACCCTTGGTGGTCATCTCATCCAGAATGTAGTTGGTGGTCCCGTTGACGATACCCACCAAGCTGGTGATTCCGTCGCCCACCAGAGATTCGCGCAGGGGCCGCACGATGGGGATGGCTCCGCCCACAGCCGCTTCGAAGTAGATGTCGACGCCCCGTTCTTCGGCGGCCCGGTAGAGCTCAGGGCCGTGCTGGGCCAGCAAGGCCTTGTTGGCGGTGACCACGTTGGCGCCGGACTCGATGGCCTTGAGCAGCAGGGTGCGGGCCGGCTCGATCCCGCCGATCAGTTCGATGACGATATCCGCTTTAGTGACTAAGTCGGCTGAGTCTGTGGTCAGCAGGGACGGATCAATCCAATCAGCCTTGACCTTGTCAGGATGGAGGACGGCGATACCTACCAGCTGCAGTGGGCGGCCCACTCGACTGGCCAGATCCTGGCTCTGCTCCACCAAGAGGCGGGCAGTCTGGGAGCCCACGGTCCCGGCCCCCAGAAGTGCTACGCGGATGGGCCTGACGGCCTCCTGCTGCTGCATGCGTTCAGGCATATGGTCCTCCATCCGCCCCAACGGGGCCTGTCTCCGGGTGTTGCTCCATCTTAGAAAGCCAATCCGACACCTCTACCCCAGCGGCTGGTTCCATCCGAGGGCGAGGCTCATCCCTGGTCCAAGGCCAGCAGATCATCCATGGTCTGCCGCCGTAGCATCAGCTGGGCACCAGACTGGTCCAGGCCCACCACGGGAGGGATCAGAGCCTGGTTGTAGTTGCTGGCCATGGTCCGTCCGTAGGCGCCGGTCACCGGTACCAAAAGCAAATCACCCCGGCGAATGTCCGCAGGCAGAGGCACATCCTGCACCAGGATATCCCCAGATTCACAATGCTTGCCCACCACACGGGCCTGAATCCGGTCCACGCTGCCATGTCGGTTGGCAAGGACGGCAGTGTACTCGGCCCCATACAGAGCCGGACGAATGTTGTCACTCATGCCGCCGTCAACCGAAACGTAGGTGCGCACACTTCCGTCAGACAGGGGAACGGGCTTGACGGTGCCCACCCGGTACAGGCTCATGCCGCATGGGGCCACGATCCAGCGGCCGGGCTCGAAGGCGATGACCGGCATGGGCATGCCCAAGCGGCGGTTGATGGCGGCCATGTCAGCCCCCAGGCTGGTCAGGGTCTCGTCCAGGTCCATCCGATCCTCATCTGGAGTGTAGGGCACGGAGAAGCCGCCCCCCAGATCAACCTCAGGCATCAGGTATCCGTCGGTGGCCCAGAAGGTATGCCGCAGGAGCATCATGCGCCGGGCGGCCTCGATGAAGGCCGAAGAGTCATGGATCTGAGAGCCGATATGGGTATGGATGCCCACCAACTCCAGTTCCCGCTCGTGGGAACGTATCTCCTTGAGCAGGGCGATGGCCGGTCCGTCGGCCAGAGCGGACATGGCTTTGATCCGGGCAGGATCGGCAGGTTCAGCAGGCTCGTTGGCAACCGAATACAGTGCCGAAGACGACGGGGAGACCACAGAATCACCAGGAGCCGAAGAGCTGTCATTCTTCGTGGCCGCCGGAGTCGCTGCCCCAGCCTGTCCTGAGGACCCAGGCTCAGCGCCCAGGTCCAGCAGACTCACGTCGGTGCCCTGGGGCAGCAGGGGGATGCCAAACTTCTGATCCTCGTGTGCGGTGGAAATGTACTCGTGACCGCCAGCGTGCACCCCCACGGTCACCCGGAGCATGACCTTGGCGCGACGGCCCTGTGCCCTTGCAGCAGCGGCGATTCGGGCAGGCTCGTCGGGCGCATCGATAACGATGGCCCTATAGCCCTCCCTCACAGCCAGGTCGATCTCCTGGTCGGACTTGTTGTTGCCGTGCAGAACCAGACGACGGCCAGGGGCGCCGGCAGACTGGGCAATCAGCATCTCGCCCAGGGAACAGGTATCGATATCCAACCCCTGGCGCAGCATGATCCGCACGGTCTCCTTGCTAAGAAAGGCCTTGCCCGCGTAACTGACCCTGGTGGTCGCACCGCCCAGGTCTCGCAGAGCCGCCTGGCGGAAGGCCGAGGCCCGTTCCGCCATCATCGCGGTGTCCATCAGATACATGGGGGTGCCGTAACGCTTGGCCAGATCTTCCATAGAGCACCCGTGCATGCTCAGCATGCCCTCATGGTCCTGCTGCAGAGCCTCGGGCCAGAACCCATCGGACCCCAACCCGCACATCCCTGTCTCCATCAACGACCTCCCGGTAACCTTCAGGCTTACATACGGTCAGGGGCCTGGACGCCCAACAGATCCAGACCATTGGCGATGACCTGCTGCACAGCGTCATTGAGCCGCAGACGTGCCGCCGCACGGGCTGGCTGTGGATTCCTGTCCTCGTCCTGGTCCAGATCTTTACGGCCGGTGGGTTCCATGGGCACCACGCGCTCCAGGTTGTACCAGCGGTGATAGACCCCAGCCAGCTGCTCCAAGTAGTGGGCCACCCGATGGGGAGCCTTCTGGTCGCCTGCAGTCTGAACCACATTGGGATAGAGGGCCAGGACGCCCAGAACATCGTTGTCGGCAGCGGTGTCCAACAGGGACAGGTCGGCTCCGGACCGGTCGATGCCCGCCTGGGCTGCGTTCCGATCAACATTCCTGGAGCGGGCGTGCGCGTACTGCACGTAGTAGACGGGGTTGTCATTGGTGTGCGAAGCCAGCAGGTCCAGATCAATGTCCACGCTCTGGTTGTAGTCAGTGCGGGCCAGGGAATACCGGGCGGCATCCACACCCACGGCATCCACCAGATCGTCAATGGTGACCACGTTGCCTGCCCGCTTGCTCATGCGCACAGCCTGACCGTCCTTGATGACATTGACCATCTGGCCGATCAGGATCTGCATGTTCACGCCTGGGGTGTCCCCGAAGGCTGCGCAGATGGCCATCATCCGGCCGATGTAGCCGTGATGGTCGGCGCCCAGCATGTAGATGGCCTCGTCGCAGGGATCCTTGGGTCTGCGTCGCTTGTTCAGGTAGTAGGCGATGTCGGCCGCCACATAGGCTGCGTGGCCGTCGGACTTGATGATCACCCGGTCCTTGTCATCGCCGTAGGTGGTGGAGCGGAACCAAGTAGCCCCGTCCTTCTCGAAGATGTCGCCCTTGGCCCGCAGCTCATCAATGGCCCGGTCCACCTGGCCGGACTCATACAGGCTGTTCTCATGGAACCAGACATCGAAGTTGACCCGGAAGTCACGCATGGACTGCTGGATCTCGGCGAACATCATGGGCACGGCCCGGGTGCGGAAGGCCTCGCGCTGGGGGCTGTCACCTTCGGCGCCGTCCTCGTCCTGCACCCTGGGCATAGCCAGGATGTCCTGCCCCTGGTCGGCGGCTTCCTTGACTACCCGCGAGGCAATCTCGTCAATATACGAACCCTTGTAGCCGTCAGCAGGCACGGGCTCGCCATGGGCCGCCGCCACCAGCGAGCGGGAGAAGCGGTCAATCTGCGTGCCGTGATCGTTGAAGTAGTACTCCCTGACCACCTTGGCGCCGTTGGCCTCCAGGACCCGGGCCATGGAGTCGCCCACAGCCGCCCAGCGTGTGCCGCCGATATGGATGGGGCCCGTAGGGTTTGCCGAGACGAATTCCAAATTGAGCGTGCGTCCACTCAGATGATCGTTGCTTCCGAAGGCGGATCCCGCATCCAGGACCGCATCAACCACAGCAGCCGCCGAGGCCGAATCCAAGGTTATGTTGATGAAGCCGGGCCCGGCCACATCCACCTGGGCGATCCCATCGGCCTCTCGTAGGGCCTCAGCCAAGGCCTGCCCCAATTCGGCAGGCCTCATGCCGGCCTTCTTGGCCAGCTGCATGGCAATGTTGGTGGACCAGTCCCCGTGGGAGCGGTCCTTGGGGCGCATAACCGCCAGATGGTCGGCATCAGGAACCATGTCGGGCTCCAGGTTTCCCAGCTGGTCCGATTGGGCCATCTGGACGGCGGTCGAAGAGATGATACGGGCAAGTGCTTCAGGACTCATGCCCTCAAGTCTAGCGACGGCGGGGACCAGCAACCGACCTGTCTCAGGCCAGGGCCACGACCTCGATCTCGACCAGGGCCCCCTTGGGGATGTCCGCGCCACCGAACGCCACGCGGGCCGGCCGCACCGAGCCGATGAAAACCTGGGAGTAGGCCTGATCCACCTCGGTGAAATCCTCCACACGCCGCATAAGGATGGTGGCCTTTACCACCTTTTCCATGCCGGTGCCGGCTGCATCCAAGATGTTCTTGACGTTCTTCAGAGCCTGGGTAGCCTGGTCAGCCGCAGTGCCCTCCACCAGCTCGCCGGTGTCCGGGTCGATGCCCAGCTGTCCGGAGACAAAGACAAAGCCCCCGGCCTTCACAGCCTGACTGTAAGCCCCCAAAGCCTGAGGCGCATATGGCGTGCCGATCTCTTCCGGTCCATCTTCCATGAGTCCGTCCTTTCTTCAGGTCCGCCGCACCCATGTCGGGCCGAAGCCCCGGGCGGACACCGTCCACTATAGGAGTGCCCGCCCGGCAGAAGCGGTACCAGTCTCAGCCCTTGCGAGCCTCCTGACCCATCCAGTAGGCCAGGGAGCGCAGGTCGCCGGCCTCGTAGGTCTTGACGAATTTCTCGACCTGGTCCGGATCCGAGCAGGTCTCCGGGAACCGCATGTAGCGGGTGTCCAGAGGGCTGGCTCCTGTCAGCTTGATGTCGATGACCGAAGACCTGTCAGCCTTGCGGGCCTCGGAGAAAGCGTGGCGCGCGTCGGCCACCGTGCGCACAGTGAAGCCCAAGGCACCCATGCCCTCGCCGACCTTGGCCCAGTCGGTGTCGGGCAGGTCCACACCGCTCAGAGGCTGATGGCTGTCATCGCGCTGCTCGGCCTCGATGTAGCCCAAGGATTGGTTGGAGAAGACCACGTTGATGACCGGGGCATGGTACTTGAGCTGGGCCAGCACCTCCTCGCCGAGCATGGCGAATCCACCGTCGCCGCTCAGGGAGTAGACAGTCGATTCCGGATGCTCCAGCTTGGCGGCCAAGGCGGCCGGCACGGCATAGCCCATGGTGGCGTGCTTGCCGGAGACGGTCCAGCGGTTGGTGGGCTTCAGGTGCAGCAGACGCAGGAAGTCGATGTCCACATTACCCACGTCGGGGATGACAATGTCATTGTCCTCAAGCTGCTGATCGATGATGTGGTAGACGGGCTCGGGCCTCAGGGGCGTACGGGTGTCTTCGTTAAAGGAGGCCAGCCACTGGTCCCAGTTCTCCTTGCTGCGCAGGCAGGCCCGGTAGAAGACGGACTCCTCCTGGTCCTGGCCGGCGGCGGTTATCGCCTTGAGGGCCTCGCGAGCATCTGCCTGGATGGCCAGGACCACGTTGGCCTGGAAGCGCTTGCCCAGCTTGACCGGGTTCAGGTCGATCTGGATGACCTTGGTGTTGGGAGTGACGAACATGGACCCGAAGGGGTTGTCCGAACCCACCCAGACCGTCAGATCCGAAGTGTAGATGGCCTCCGTAGCGGTCTTGGTGGCCACACGGCCGGCCGACTGCAGGTAGGCAGGATAGGTGTCCTCCACAATCCCCTTGGCCGGGAATGTGGAAACCATGGGCATCTTGAAACGCTCGGACATGGCGACCAGTTCATCGCGTGCCCCGGCAGCGCCTTGACCGAAGTAGAGCAGCGGCGCCTTGGCGGACTGAATGATCTCAACTGCCTTGCTGACCTGGTCGGCCGCGGGCTTCAGCGGCTCCGGCTTGCGGAAGTTAGGCGCAGATGCCACCGGGCGGTCGTCAATCTCGGCCCAAGCCAGATCCTTGGGAATGATCACCACGGAGACCCCGTGGCTGGCATAGGCGCGGCGGATGGCCTCATCCACCAGGGCCGGCAACCCCTGGGCGTTGGTGGCGGCCCGGGCGAATACGGCCACATCGGTAAAGATAGGCACCTCGTCCATGGCCTGGAAGAAGTCCATGTTCATAAAGGCCTGAGGCACCTCACCCACCAGAGCCAGCACCGGCACGCCGTCTTCACGCGCATCGTAGAGGCCGTTGAGCAGGTGGACGGCGCCGGGACCCGACGAGCCGAAGCAGACACCAATCCTGCCGGTCAACTTGGCCTCTCCGGCGGCTGCCAGTGCTCCGGCCTCCTCATGACGGACCTGGATAAAGTCGATGCGCTCGCGCTCGTTGTGGATGGCATTCATCATGGAGTCGAAGGAACCGCCGGGCAGGCCATAGATGCGCGGCACCCCCCACTGCTCCAGGACGTGAAGGACAGCATCCCCTGCATTGATTCGATTGGCCATGTGAACTCCTTTGCTTCACCGGGGAAAGGAGGCTCCGCCACAACGCGGAAGCGTCGGTCCTCCCCGACGTTCGGTCTTACCCTTTCACTATGGCACCTAGAAACGAAGACACAAGCGGGCTAAGGGCCATGTTCCTCAAAAGCTTAGTGATTCACCACACATATCGTGACGTATGCGGTGCACTTACTTCATCAAGCAGATGCCGTAATCTCAGTCATTGCGACAGACAGATTTGTCTAAAGAAAAATCCCTGCGCTCTTCCTGGCGGCAGGGATTGCATCCTGGTGGGCTCGAAGGGATTCGAACCCTCGACCTTCTGTTCCGGAGACAGACGCTCTATCCGCTGAGCTACGAACCCGACAGCCACTTTCCAGTGGACAACAGAGACCATACTAGGACACTTTGCGCATTTTCGCACCCATGCGCGTCTTCACGTGTCGGTCCAGCTCTTGCTGACATCGGCGTGTTGCCGCAAAATTCCGGGCGTTTCATAGGTATCGTGATGGCAAGGCCTCGTGCCACCGCCCCGGTTGCGCCATTGCATCCTCATGCGGTGGCGCGAAGCCGCCAACATTCCCGGATGATCTTCTCTCGGGATAATTTACACTGTAGTTCCTTCACCCGGCCATCACAAGCGGCCTTCACATACCTGGACCATGAAACGGGCTGTGGACAGCAAATGGTGGCAGCAACCGGCCTACCGTACCATGGGAAGCATGGCCATGGATGAGGACGAGGACGATTTCGAGTTCGAACGCAGATTCTTCTGCCGGAACCTTCCTCGGGAGCTGCTCAGGGAGAGCCGACCGACCCTGATCGTGCAGAGCTACTACGTGCATGAGGACAACTTTGCCCTTCGTGTGCGTCTGCAGGGCCAGGTGGATCCAGTGGTACCCATGACGGCCCGGACCGATGCCCTCCACACTCTGCTTGAGGAAGGCGACCACTTCGACGCTGCCTCAATGACAGCCAAGGGGCCCTCCGTCGGCGGCACCCGCTACGAGGCCGAAAGGGCCATCGATCCGGGAATCGCCCTGGAACTGATTCTGCGCGGCGGCATTCCCATCGTCAAGAACCGGTATGGGGTCTGGCTGGACGAGGACTGGTGGAACCTGGATGTCTTCGGAGACGGCAACGCTCCCCTGGTGGTGGCCGAAGTGGAGCGGACCGGCCCGGTGACCGACCTGACCATCCCCGACTTCTGCGCCACGGAGATCACCGACGACCCGCGGTTCTCCAATGACGGTCTGGCTGACCACCCATTTGGCGACTGGGCGACCGACTTCGACCGAGAGTTGAAGGCCAGCGGACCGCGCTTCCTGACCAACTTCGACGGGAACCGCGAGTCCTGACCCAGGACCGGTTCAGGCCGGTACGCGGCAACCTAAATCAGTACATCAGCGTGGACAAACGGCGACGGGCCTTGGCCAGCCGAGGATCGGTCGGTTCAGGAATAACGAAGTACTCCAGCAGGCGGCGGCGGATGGGATCGGTCTGATCCCGGTGCCCGGCCAGAAAGTCCAGCAGGCGATCGAAAGCATCCTGAATCTGGCCGCCGATCATGTCCACATCGGCCACATCCAACTGGGCCTGCAGGTCGTCAGGAGCATCGGCAGCTGCCTGACGGACCTTACGAACATCGGCCTGGGCCGACCGGGCCATCAGCAGGCACTTGGCCTGTTCACGCTTGGCCAGGTCGTCGGTCGAGTCGGCCTGAACCAGCTGGCCATAAGCTTCGGCCGCAGTTGCATAGTCGCCCTCTTGAGCCAGCCGGTGGGCCTCCTGATGAGCAGGAGGAATGGCATCAGCCGCTGCCTGGCCAGCTTGCTCGTCCTGCCCCTGATCGTTGGTCTCCTGATAGGGTGCGCTGCCGGTGATGCCGGCCTTCTGCGCCATCTGGACCACCTGTGGGATGAGCTGATCGGTGATCTGGTTCATCTCCTCATCGGTGGGCAGACCTTGCAGAATAGGCATGGGCCTGCCGGCCAACAGGGCAAAGAGGGCCGGGGCACCCTGCACCTGGAAGGTCTGGGCAATCTGCGGATTGGTCGCGATGTCGATGCGGGAGAGCTGAATGCGCCCCTCCTGGGCGTTAACGGCCTCGGCCAGGCGTGTGGCCAAGGGGAAGAGACGATCGTCGGTGGGTACCCAGAGCAGGACCAGAATGGGAAAGGTGGTCGAGGTCTGGACCATGGCCTGGAAACTGGCCTCCGTGGTATCAATCACGTAGCCACCGGCAGCGGGCGCCCCTCCCTGCTGCCCTGGCTCGGCATCAACCTGGTGCTTAAGCGCGCCCAGGTCGACTGCTCCTGCCAGCGAGACGCCCGGCTGCCCCTGCCCGTTCTTGTTCGCCATGTCAGTCCTCCTTAACCTGGCGGACGCCGACTGCAGCTTCGGTCCGCCCTCGAATGCAAACTCCTGGAAGCCAATCTAGTCCAAGGCCCGGGCGTTCACCCAGCGCAATCCCGCCGTTCAGACCGCTTCCACCTTGATGGGTTCACGCTCGGCGCCCACGGCCCTGATGGGCTCGTGCGAGTCCGCCGACGGCACGTAGAGGGCGATCACGTTGACATAGGTGACCTTCATAGTACTGGTGGGCTTGCCCTGTCCAAAGAGGGCCTTCTCGGCATCCGATGCGGGCGAGGACTCCCGGCCCTCACCCGCCTGCCTGGTCCATACCGAATCAATCCGGGCCACGACCAGGTCGCCCCCATCGGAAGAGTGCATGACCCGCAGCTGCCCCTGTGCCGGGGTGAAGGTCTGCGACTGGCTGCCCTTGTTGGCTTCGATTCCCTGCTGAACCACCTGAGTCAGCGTACCCAGAGAGTTGCGGAAGTCATCCTGGGCGAACTCCTTGGCATATTTGCTGCCCTGGGGATTCTGCAGGAGGTCGGCATAGCGGCGCACGGCCTCCACCGGCGTGGCCTTGAGACCCTGATCGTCGCCCTGCCCCATCCTGGCACCGATGGTGGCCACCGGGAACTTGGGCAGCTGGGCTCCTTGGAAGAGCCGTGCCACACCCCAGAGCTTATAGTTCTCATGGGCGGACTCCTGGTCCAGAACCAAGAGGCGCTTGGACTGCTGATCCTGCGTGGTGGTGGTAATCGAGAAGACCGAACGTGGCCACCCCGGATCGCCGGGAATGACCGTCTGGGCGATGGTGGTGGGAATGGTCGTCTTGGGATCCAGCTGCCCGGTGGCCCGGGCTATGGTCAGCTCGCTAGTGCGGATCTCCAGCTGGGGTCCGCTGACTCGCCGGTCCAACCCGGCCGGGTCCCTGGCCTCGTTGGCCTGGTCCAGAACAGCCCCGATGCTCTTGCGGATGCGGGCCTCCTGGGCCGGAGTCAGGTTGGGCGCAGGAGCAGTGGTTGCAGTGCTCTGAGGCTCGGTTCGGCTGGCCTGGGGAACCTGCCCCTCGCAGGCAGACAGCCCCGGCAGAAGGCCCAGGGACAAGGCCAGCGCCGCTGCAACCCCTACCCTGTTCATCGGTTTGTTCATACTCATTGGCGCTCCTCCTCCCCCTCGTGGGCAAGCCTGGCCAGGTAGGAGGCCATCTCCTGGCTGCTGATGACCCTGGTGGCCGACATATCATCGGCTCCTCGGTCGCCGCTGACGGTACGGCCGTCGCCATCCTCCTGTTGGTCAGCGACCAGGTTCCGATTGCGCGGATCAATCACCACGGGTGGCCTGGGCGGGGGTCCTGGATCCCCCTGCCGTGCCTGTCCGCGAGCGTGACGCAGGCGTCGGCCTGAAACCGAGCTATGCCGATTTCCGAGACCAGGCAGAATGGCGCTGCCCAGGGCCTGAGCCACACTGACCTCGGGAGTCTCTTCAGCCTCTTGTTCAGGTTCGGTCTGCTTGCGGCGCTTGACCGGATCCATGGCGAAGACTGTTGCTGAAAGAACGGCCAGCAGGGCCAGCAGCCCGCCGGCAAAATAGAAGGGCATGGCGAAGTTGGGCAGCCTGTCCCGCTGCCAGAGCATTTCCAGACCCAGGGAATGGGAACCCTGAGGAACCGCCACCAGCAGGACGGCCTGCGGATCGTCGGTCTTCAGGGACATGGACACGTCGTTGTCGGAGCAGGTTACCTGTTTCCACATGTCCGAATCCTGAAAAGCCACGCCCTGATTACTTTTGACGGCCTTGCCGGGGCTGGTGTCCCTGCCGACGGACAGGGTGTGCCAATCATCCAAACCTCTCACACGTGCCACATCTTGCCCGGCCGTCCAACCAGCTGCATCCTTGGCCGTGGTCAGGGCCATACAGACGGTAGGCTTGCGTGAATTCTGATCTGCGGACGCGGAGGTTCCATTCGATGTTACATCCACTCGCATGGTCACTTTGCTGTCCACCAAGGGAAGCACGCCTGGATCGGTCACCACATAGGCTGCCTTCGTACGCGCATGCGCATCCACATGAGCCGAAGGCTTCCAGACCGTGGCGTTGAAAATACCCAGCACAATGGCCGTTACAGCCAGCAGTCCGAAGATGGGGGTGACGATGCCGCGCATGATCGTGCTATGACGCGAAGGCTTTTCAGGCCGCGTCATCTCATCTTTTTCCTCGGGTACTCGCTCCATATTATCGACATTCTACCGTCGGCTCCCTATGATCTGGTTCCAAGCACAGGGAAATCACCCATAAGCCCTAAACTGTTCTTCTATGACCATCATCGCAAGGAAATCAGGCAGCAAGCGTCTGCTGGGCGCCATGACGGCTCTGGCCCTATGTCTTGGGCTGTCAGCCTGCAGCGGGAAATCTGACGGGGACGCGCACGCGGGCGACACCATGCAGGGCGTATCAGCCAGTGGCAAACTTGGCAGCAAGCCCGACATCAGCTTCAAGACCCCCTTCAAGGTCGAGAACCAGGCTCATCAGGTCATCCAGGAGGGCAACGGCGAGGTCATCCGCGACGGGGATCGTGTATGCACAAGGAGCCTGGCCCTGGATGCCAAGACCGGCAAGGTGCTCAACTCCACCTGGGACAAGAGCAGTCCGGAGTGCTCGATCGTCATCAGCAAGAAATCCATCCCGGCATACTACGACACCTTCAAGGGCCTCAAGGTCAACTCCACCGTGGCCGTGGGCATCGATGAGTCAGGCTCCGGCAGCAGCCAGGCGACCGACTCCTATATCATGGCCCTGACCTTCGTCTCCCGGTCCAAGAACCTGACCCGCGCCCAGGGACAGAAGGTGACCGATCTGCCCAGCGACCTGCCCAAGATCAGCCTGGACGACAAGGGCAAGCCCTCCCTGGATCTCAACGGCTACCAGCCTAAGGAAGGATTGGTCGTCCAGCCCCTGATCAAAGGCAAGGGGGCCAAGGTCGGCCAGCATCAGAGCGTCAGCGCCAACTACACCGGCTGGCTGGCCTCCAACGGCAAGCAGTTCGACTCCTCCTGGGACCGGGGACAGCCCAGCGATTTCAGCCTGGACCAAGTGGTCAAGGGCTGGCAGCAGGGTCTGGCAGGCCAGACCGTGGGCTCTCAGGTTCTTCTGGTCATTCCGCCCGACCTGGGCTACGGCAGCCAGAAACAGCAAAGCATCCCGGCCAATTCAACCCTGATCTTTGTGGTTGACATCCTGGCCGCCTACTGATTCGGCAATCCATCGAGTCAGACGACAGGGCCCGTACCCATCCAGTCGCATTTGGATGGGTACGGGCCCTGTCATAAGCCAGACAGTCAGGTCAGTCCTTGCCGCCCTCGACCACAATCTCGTCGGGGTTGGCCTCACTTCCATAGACCGGCTCCAGAGTCTTGCGGTAGTCCTCATGGAAGAACCGCTCCTGGCCCAGTTTGACCAGCTCTTTGTTGATGTAGTCCAGCAAAGGCTTGTTTCCCTTGCGCACGGCCGGGGCGATGACAGCCTCATCCCCAAGCTTGGTGATGCCCACCGAGAAGCCCTTGTTGGCCTTGGCCCAGGCCAGCACCTCGGTGTTGTCCGTACTCATGGCGTCGCCACGGTGGTCCAGCAGAGCGTTGTAGGCATCGGCGTACTGGTCGTACTTCTGCAGCTTGACTTCCGGGTAGTGCTGCTCGAAGTAGGGCTCAGCCGTGGTCCCCTTGGCGATGATCAGAGTCTTGCCGTTCAACTCCTTGACATCTTTGATCGGCGCCGAATCCGGGGAGACCACGCCCAGGAAGACCTTCATATAAGGCTTGGCGAAGTCCACCTTGCGAGCGCGATCATCGGTGACGGTGAAGTTGGCCAGAACCACGTCCACCTTGTTGCTGGACAGCACATCCACACGGGCGGCCGGGTCCACCGAGGTGTATTCGGGCTTGACGCCCAGATCCTTGGCCAGGCGCTCGGCCAGGACCACATCGTAGCCCTGGTTCTTGCCGTCCTTATCCACGTAGCCGAAGGGGGCCTTGTCAGTGAAGACCGCCACCTTGAGTTTTCCGGACTTGGTGATCTGCTCCGGGGTGCGTGCAGACCCGGATGCTGCCGAGGAGCCGGAGCTGCTTGCTGAGCCGCTTCCAGCGTCACTGGGGGCGGCCGCCGAAGGGCCGCAGGCCGCCATGGAAGCCATCATCGCGATCGTCGCCCCCGTGGCCAGCGTCGCCCGTATCAATCGGTTCACTACCCTTGCGGTCATGATCCCTCTTTTCCTCTTATCTTTCCTATGGCCGCCCCTGAAGGCGGTTCCGGCGAATACCACCGGACGAATATGCGAAGTCCTCATCAGGACTCCTGATCCTGGTCCTGATCCCGCCTGCGCTCATAGGTGAAGGTGGACAGGAAGCGTTGCGCCCGGTCACTGGCCGGGTGAGTGAAGAAGGCCTCCGGATCGTCGGACTGCTCAACCAGTGAGCCTCCATCCAGGAGGACGATGTGGTCGGCGATGCCCCTGGCGAAAGCCATCTCGTGGGTGACGATCATCATGGTCAGCCCCTGGTCGGCCAGTTCCAGAATGACCTGGAGGACCTCGCGGACCATCTCAGGATCCAGAGCAGCCGTCACCTCATCGAAGAGCATGATCTCGGGATGGAGAATGAGTGCCCGGCAGATGGCCACCCTCTGCCGCTGGCCGCCCGAAAGCTGGCTGGGCCAGGCATCCCGGCGGTCGGCCAGACCTACCCGGTCCAGCAATTCCAGAGCCTCCTGACGTGCCTGGTCCCGCTTGCGCTTCTGGACCAGGACGGGCGCCAAGGTCACGTTATCCAGAACGGTCCTATTGGGAAAAAGATCGTAGCTCTGGAAGACCATGCCGATCCTGGTGCGCAAGTCAGAGCTGCGACTGCCCGACATAAGGCCGCCAGGACCTCCGCTGCGGTTGCCCAGGGGGTGGCCGGTCTCCACCACCTGACCGTCCAGAAGGATGCGGCCGCCCTGTATGGGCTCCAGTCCGGCTATGGTCCGCAGCAGGGTGGACTTGCCTGAGCCTGATGGGCCCAGGACCACAAAGACCTTCCCCTTGGGCACCTGGAATGAGATGTCATTGAGCACAGGGCTCTGCGCCTGCGGATACTGCTTGACCAGATGCTCCACGGTCAGCACCACCCGTTCCTCCTGGTCATTTTGTGGCTGGTTCGCCCTCGTTTGCCCCTCAGTCATGGGCCCACCTCTTTTCCAGATGCCGGGCCGCCAGAGACAGGGGCCAGCAGATGAAGAAATACATGAAGAAGATCACCCCGTAGATCCACAAGGTTGCTTGAGGATAAGCGAATCGGTTGGCATCGATGATCTGCTGGCCGACCTTGATGACCTCGATGACGCCCAGCAGGGCAGCCAGAGAGGTGGTCTTGACGATCCTGGTGGCCAGGTTGACACTTGCCGGCAACAGTCGGCGCAGGGCCTGCGGAAGGATGATCCTAGAGAAGGTCTGCCAGGACCCCAGTCCCAGCACGTAGGCCGACTCCACCTGGGTACGGGGAATGGACTCCAGGGCCCCGCGGACCAGATCGCCCAGCTCGGCCCCGCCCCAAAGCACAAAGACCAGCAGGCAGGCACCGGTGGCGTCAAGATTCAGGTTCCATGCCCTGGACAGCCCATAGAAGGCGATGAAGAGCAGGGCCAGCTGGGGCATGATGCGGATGAAGTCCAGATAGACCCTCATCAGGAAGCGAATCAGGGGGTTGCGCAGGGTCATCAGCCATCCGACCACCAACCCCAAGGGCAGGGAGAGTAGAACCGAGACGCCGGCTATCCAAACGGTCACCCAGAGCCCCTGGAAGAGCCTGGGCATGACCCCTGGCTGGAAGAGCACCTCAACGCCGTGCATAGTCGAACCTCCGCTCAAGAATTGTTCCGATGACGGAGATAGGCAGCAGTATGACCAGATAGGTGACGATAAGCAGGGTCAACGACTCGTATGTGTCGTATGAGGTACCCATCAGATCCTTGGTGACATACATGACATCGGCCAAAGCGATGGCCGAGACCACCGATGATTCCTTGATTAGGAAGATGATGTTGGCCACCACGCCCGGTATGGCGCTGCTCAAGGCCTGAGGCAGCACGATCCTGGACAGGGTCTGGCCTCGGGTGAATCCCAGAACGCGGGCTGACTCGATCTGCACTCGAGGCACCGCCTCCAGTCCCCCACGCATGGCTTCGGCCATATAGGAGCCGCCCAGGAAGGCCAGCCCGACGATGGCGCAGGTCTGGGCGCTCCAATTGACCCCGAGCTTGGGCAACCCGAAGTAGAGGAAGTAGAGCTGAACCAGGAGCGGGGTGTTTCTCGACAGTTCGATGTATATCCTGGCCACCTGCGAGAGCAGAGGGACCCTGAAGACCTCCAGCCCGGCGCAGACCAGCCCGATCAGCATGGAAAACACCACGCCAAAGAAGGAGATGAAGACCGTGACATAGGCTGCATTGACGAAGAAGTGCAGATTCTGCGCCATAAAAGTCCAATTCATACCCTCACCTCCCTACTCGCTTGAGTCCTGTTCATCGTCTCCTCTTCACTGCTTTCCGCTCGCTTCCCGCCGACTGCGGCATATAGTCGCCAATCCTAGAGAAGACGAACCGTTTTCCTTTGCTTTTCGATATACGAATACCGGATACCGCGTTATCATCCGCTCTCACAGCAACTTGAACGGTGATTCGTATCCATGCCGCAGCCGAACGGCAGGAATGAGATGGCCTTAGCCCGCAAAGGCTGATCGACCGGTACACTCCACAGACGACAGATGATCGCTCTGTCATTGCAATACCTATCAACCGAACAGTGCCAAATCAAACAAGGCCAACTCATTAAGCACTTGCAGAACAATAATCAGCCAATTACTCGCCTACCCAACACCTACTAACCAAGTAGGCATACAAGATGATTTTCACTGCCCCGACTGCTCGCCAAACTATCAAAAAAGCCCGGTCCACATATTCGTGAACCGGGCTCCGAGTGCTTTGATCAGGCAAAGACCTTGGCGCTCTGTGCTATCTTCCTGATCAGATCGGGGCGATACCCGCTCCACGTCTCCTGGTCAGTGACTACGATAGGGGTCTGCTTGAATCCCTGGGCGATGAACTGGTCAATCAAGGTCTGATCCTCGGTCAAATCCACCTGCTCGAACTCCAGCCCCTGCTTGGTCAACTGACGCTTGGTGGCATCACACTGGGGACAGTGCGCCTTGGTGTAGACCGTGATGGACATGATCGCCTCTCCCTTAAATGTAGCCGTGGTGTTCCAAGCTCTATAGCCCTCTGCTCGGAACCTGATGATTGCACTCTACACACTCCCAGGCGCTGGCACAATACCACCTGTAGTGGCGTGTCAGGCCATAAACCCCAATATCTAGTAGCCTTTCAAGTCCTGCAGATCTAAGCGAGAATATATGTGAGCTATCTTACATACATGTTGTTTAAGACCGAAAACTGGCTTAGAAGAGGGTCAGTTCGTCGCTGTCAGCGCCCTTCATGGCCTCGTAGTCCAGGATTAGGCACTCGAATCCCCTGTCCTCGGCAAGAACCCTGGCCTGGGGGGTGATGGTCTGAGCAGCGAAGATCCCGCGGACAGGGGCCAGCAGAGGGTCGCGGTTGAGCAGGCGGCAGTAGCGGGTCAGCTGCTCCACCCCGTCAATGCCGCCGTGCCGCTTGATCTCAATGGCTACATGCCGTCCCTGGCCGTCCACGGCCATGATGTCCACCGGGCCGATGGGCGTGGGATACTCCCGGCGAACCAGGGTGGCTCCTGGGCCGATCCGGTCGATCTGTTCGGCCAAATAGCGCTGCAGATGCGCTTCCACGCCATCCTTGACCAATCCCGGATCCTCTCCCAGGTCGTAGCTGTCGTCGGCATATACCTGGTAGAGCCTGATGGTGAGCACATCGCTGGATTTGACAGCCGAAACGCGCAAAACCTTGCGTACATGCCGAGACTGGTCCTGATCCTGCTCCTGGGCAATCAGCGCATCGGGCGCGGCGGCTTCAGCTACCTCATCCGGACCGGTTCCAGCCACGGAACCAGACTTGACGCTCACGCCGTCCTGGCTTGCCTCTTCGGGTTCGATTTCCCTGATGGTACAGGGGGCGCACATCCAGTTCAGTGGCTTGTAGGAGCCCAGCTCCGAAAAGATCAGACAGCTCATGTCGGCCTTGATCAACAGGACGCGTCTGGCCGGCGGCAGGCTGGCATTGAGACGCCCGGAGTATTCGGCGGAGCAGTCGGCAACAATGATTCGCACAGGTGCCAATATATCAGTCGCTGCTCCGGGCGGAAAAGAAAAGCCCGGCCGATGCAAGTGCACCAGCCGGGTATAAAAGGAAGGAAGTCAGGACTTTTGGCCCTGATCAGCGTCCTCCAGGTAGTGGTCCACGGCCACAGTCAGCTTGTTGCTGTCGAAGGAGGCGAATCCGCTGTCCACATGGAAGGACTGACGACCGCCATCGGTGGCCTGAACCCGGATGTTGCCCTCCTGGAGCAGGGCCAGCACCGGCTCGTGGTCAGGCATGATGCCCATGGACCCCTGGGTGCCGGGCACGGTGACCGACCGCGCCTGGCCCGACCAGATGGGCCTGTCTGCCGAGACGATGTTGACCTGCATGGAGGCCTTGCCCGTGTCCGCCATGACTACCGGTATTCCTTCTGCATATCGTGCCACTTGTGTTCAAGGTCGTCGATGCCGCCGATGCCGGAGAATGCCTGCTCGGGCACGTCGTCGTAGGCGCCGTCACAGATCCGGGTGAAGGCCTCGATGGTCTCGTCCGCAGGCACGTAGGAACCCTTGCGGCCGGTGAACTTTTCGGCCACATAGAAGTTCTGGCCCAGGAACTGCTCGATCTTGCGGGCGCGGTTGACGGTGGTCTTGTCTTCCTCGCCCAGCTCGTCGATGCCAATCAGAGCGATGATGTCCTGAAGCTCCTTGTTCCTCTGCAGGATGGCCTTGACCCGGTTGGCGCAGTCGTAGTGGGCCTGTCCCACATAGCGCGGGTCCAGAATCCTGGAGGTGGATGCCAGCGGGTCCACAGCCGGGTAGATGCCCTGGGAGGCGATGTCACGGCTGAGCTCGGTGGTGGCGTCCAAGTGGGCGAAAGTGGTGGCCGGGGCCGGGTCAGTGTAATCATCGGCCGGCACGTAGATGGCCTGCAGGGAGGTGATCGAATGACCACGAGTGGAGGTAATCCTCTCCTGCAGGGCACCCATCTCGTCGGCCAGATTGGGCTGGTAGCCCACGGCCGAAGGCATGCGGCCCAGCAGGGTGGAGACCTCGGAGCCGGCCTGGGTGAATCGGAAGATGTTGTCGATGAAGAGCAGCACATCCTGATTCTCCACGTCGCGGAAGTACTCCGACATGGTCAGGGCGGTCAGAGGCACGCGCAGACGGGTCCCCGGGGGCTCATCCATCTGTCCGAAGACCAGTGCAGTCTTCTCCAGCACGCCGGCCTCGTCCATCTCGCCGATCAGATCGTTGCCCTCACGGGTACGCTCGCCGACGCCTGCGAAGACGGAGACACCGCCGTGGTTCTGCGCCACGCGCTGGATCATCTCCTGGATGAGCACGGTCTTGCCCACGCCTGCGCCGCCGAACAAGCCGATCTTGCCACCCTCCACGTAGGGAGTCAGCAGGTCGATGACCTTGATGCCGGTTTCGAACATCTGGGTCTTGGACTCCAGTTGGTCGAAGGCAGGCGGGTTGCGATGAATGGGCCACCGCTCGGTGACCTTGATCTGCTCACCCTCCTTCTTGTTGAGGATATTGCCGGCCACGTCGAAGACGTGCCCCTTGGTCACGTCGCCCACGGGCACCGTGATGGGCCCGCCCGTGTCGGTGACGGTGGCGCCGCGGACCAAGCCGTCGGTGGGCTTCAAGGCCACGGTGCGAACCGTTGAATCGCCCAGGTGCTGCTCCACCTCCAGCATGATGGTGGTCAGCGACTCGCCCTCGGTGTCCGAAGACTTGCTCAGATTCACGGTCAGGGCATTGTAGATGTCCGGCAGATGACCTGCCGGGAACTCCACATCGATGACCGAACCCTGGACTCGGGTGACGCGCCCCTTGGAGGCCGAATCCGGCTTGTGGCTCGCTGTGGTCGGCTGTTCTTGCTGTGCAACCATTGGCGTTCCTACTCTTCCTCTTTGTTGAGCGCATCGGCGCTGCCGACGATCTCGGTAAGTTCCTGCGTGATGGCCGCCTGACGGGTGGCATTGAGCTTGCGCGTCAGGTCGTCGATCAGCCCCTTGGCGTTATCAGTGGCGGTGTGCATGGCGTTCTGTCTGCTGGCGGTCTCCGAGGCGGCCGAGGTGAGCAGGCATTCATGGATGCGCGACTGAATGTACTTGGGCAGAACGGCATCCAGCACCTCCTGGGCACTGGGCTCGAAATCATAGAGGGCCGCATAGCGGTCGCCCTGGCGTCCATGCTCGTCGTCCGGCACGGGGGCATCAATGGCCTCCTCAGGCTGCTCCTGGTCAGGCCTGATCAGCTCAAGGGGCAGCATGCGCAGCACCCGAACCTCCTGCACCACCATGTTGATGAATTCAGTGAAGACGATGTAGAGCTCGGAAACGCCCCCCTTGGCCGCTGGAGTCATGTAGGTTTCCAGCAGCGCCTGGGAGATCTCCCTGGCTACATCCACACCGGGCCGATCGCTGTCGCCTTCCCAGGTCTTGACGATGCTGCGGTTTCGGTAACGGTAGTAGGAGACGCCACGGCGACCGTAGACGAAGAGCTGGGGCTGTCGGCCCTGCTGGTCCAGGCGGGCCAGCAGAGACTCAGTCTCGCGGATGACCGAGGAGGTATAGGCCCCAGCCATGCCGCGGTCGGCCGTCAGCGCCAGCACAGCCACCCGCGGGTTCTTCTCGTCCTTCCTGACAATGGGGTGACGGATGTCGTCCGTGTGGGCCACCAGGGCCTGGACTGCATCGAAGATCGCATCAGAGTAAGGCTTCGCTTCCAAGGCCACGGTCCTGGCCTTGGCGATATGCGAGGAGGCTATCATCTCCTGGGCATTGAAGATCTTCTCCAATGCCGAAGTGGAGGCGATCCTTGACTTGAATGCGAGTTGTGAGGCCATGGTCTACCGCTTCCCGGCCTTGCTGCCACTCTTGCCGTCGGCCACCAGCTTCTCCTGCTGGACGGCCACCGGCTGCTCCTGATCCTGATCGGCCTTGTGGCCGTCCAGAGTCTGACCCTTGTGGGTCACAAAGGTCTTGGCGAACTCGTCCACGGCCTTGTCCAGGGCCTTTTCGGTATCGTCGGTGAAGTCCTCCGTGTCGCGGATGGTCTTGAGGATGTCGGTGTTGTGATCCAGGTAGTCCAGGAGCCCGGACTCGAAGGGCAACACGTCCTCCAGGTCCAAATCATCCAGCTTGCCATGGGTGCCCACCCAGACCGAGACGACCTGCTTCTCCATGGAGTAAGGCGTGAACTGAGGCTGCTTGAGCAGCTCGGTCAGCCTGGCGCCGCGGGTCAACTGGGCCTTGGAGGCCGCATCCAGATCCGAGGCGAACATAGCGAAGGACTGCAGGGAGCGGTACTGGGCCAGAGAGATCTTCAGAGTCGAGGAGACTTTCTTCAGAGCCTTGGTCTGTGCGGCGCCGCCCACGCGGGAGACGGAGATGCCCACGTCCACAGCAGGACGCTGATTGGCATTGAACAGATCGGACTGCAGGAAGATCTGGCCGTCGGTGATGGAGATCACGTTGGTCGGAATGTAGGCCGAGACGTCGTTGGCCTTGGTCTCAATGATGGGCAGACCGGTCATGGATCCACCGCCCAGGTCATCGGAAAGCTTGGCACAGCGCTCCAGCAGACGCGAATGCAGGTAGAAGACGTCACCAGGATAAGCCTCACGCCCCGGCGGACGACGCAGCAGCAGGGAGATGGACCGGTAGGCCTCGGCCTGCTTGCTCAGGTCGTCAAAGACGATCAGAACGTGCTTGCCGCCGTACATCCAGTGCTGGCCGATGGCCGAACCGGTGTAGGGGGCTATGTACTTGAAACCTGCAGAGTCGGAAGCCGGGGAGGCCACGATGGTGGTGTACTCCATGGCGCCGGCCTCTTCCAGAGAGGAACGGACCGAGGCAATGGTGGTGCCCTTCTGGCCAATGGCCACATAGATGCACCGCACCTGCTTCTTGGGGTCTCCGGACTCCCAGTTGCGCTTCTGGTTGATGATGGTGTCGATGGCAATGGCCGTCTTGCCGGTCTGCCGGTCGCCGATAATCAGCTGACGCTGGCCGCGTCCGATGGGTGTCATGGCGTCGATGGCCTTGATGCCGGTTGCCAAGGGCTCGTCGACGGGATGCCGGTGCATGACGTCGGGGGCCTGCGCCTCCAGAATTCTGCGGCCCTCGCTTTTGATTTCGCCCAGGCCGTCAATCGGCTCGCCCAAGGGGTTGACCGTACGCCCCAGATAGCCGTCACCAACGGGCACTGACAGCACCTCGCCGGTCCTGTGGACTTCCTGGCCTTCTTCGACGCCTGCGAAGTCGCCCAGGATGACCACGCCGATCTCTCGGGCGTCCAGGTTGAAGGCCAGACCCAGCGTGCCATCCTCAAAGGTCAGCAGCTCGTTGGCCATGCAACCAGGCAGTCCCTCCACATGCGCAATGCCATCACCGGCCGTACGGACGTAGCCCACCTCCTGGGTGGGGGTGTCCGTCGGCTTGTAGGACTCGACGAACTGGTCGAGCGCCTTGCGCACCACGGCGGGATCAATGGTCATTTCTGCCATGATCACTCCTTATTTCTGTTCTTGTTCAAGTCTGTCGGTTCTCCGCTCATCCTGCCACGGCCATCCGCCGCCGCAGGTGCTTCAGCTGGGTGGCCACCGTGCCGTCGGTGGAGACCGAGCCGTACTGGACCTTCATGCCGCCCAGGACCGAGGGATCGACCACCGAGTTGATGTGGACCGGCTTGCCCAGCTTGCGCCCGTAGGCATCCTGCAGACGACTGACCTGCTCGTCTTTCATGGAGACCGCCGTAGTGACGGTGACCATGACCTGATCCATGTGCTCGGAGAAGCGGTCCACCAACCAAACAATAGTGTCAGGGAAGCGCCGTCCGCGCAGATCGATGGTGGCGTTCAGGGCCATCTGTTCGGTGACCGGATGCATATGCTGCCCGGCCAGGAGCGCCCTGAGCAGGTCGGCTCGAGATCTGGAATCGCTGTATTCATCCGAGAGCCGGAAGAGCACAAGAGGCATACCCAGCAGGGCCGAATGAATCTCAGCCAGCTCGCCGGCCACCTGGTTGGTGATGCCCAAGGCGTCGGCGTAATAGGCGGTGGCATCCACCGACATGTCCTCGGCCGCGTTGGCGATGTGCACCACACGGCTCCACTGATGATCAGTCAGATCATGGAGGATATCCACGGTCAGCGGATCGGCCTTGTCAGCCAGGATGGTGTCGATCACCTGCCACTTGTCCTCAGCTGGACGGGAGGGGTCGGTCAGCGCACGCTCCAAGGGCCTGTTGGCATCAAGCAGGGCCACGAAGGTATAGAGCTCCATAGCCACGCGGAGGGCATCCTTTCCCTTGCTCTTCAGCAAAGGGGCATACTTGGCCCTGGTCTCCTTGTCGGAGCTCAGCGAAGTCTCTCCTCGCATGTCACCTCCCCTTTCGCGAGACGGGCGCGCCCGTCGTCCGCCAATCAGTCATCATGCCTGCCGCTTGTCCGAGGACTGTCCGCCCTGGTCCGCGATAATCGAGTCGATCATGGAGGACTGCACGGCATCATCCTGAAGCTGCGATCCCAGGATTTTGCCGGCAAGAGCCGTAGCCAGCGTGCCCACCTCGCCCTTGAGCGAGACCAAGGCCTGCTGCTGCTGGGACTTGAGGGATCTTTGGGCGTTCTCGGTAATCTGGTTGGCCTCGGTCTCTGCACGGGTCCTGGCATCCGCCACGATCCTCGAGGCCTCAGCGCGGGCGTCATCCCGGATCTGGGATGCCTCCACACGAGCCTTGCTCAGCTGATCCTGATACTGCTTGCGGGCCTGATCCGCCTCTTCACGAGCCTTGGCGGCCTTCTGGATGTTGCCCTCAATCTTGGACGAGCGCTCATCGAAGATGGCCTGGAACTTGGGCATGAAGAACTTGTAGAAGAAGACGGCCAGGATGACCAGGATGACCAGCGACCACACAATGTCATAGATCTGGGGGATGAATAGCTGAATCCCCTTGCCTGCCGCTAGAGCGTACATTGGCTCCTCCTTTCCCTTATCGAAGCCGGATCATGCAAGAATCGCACGGCTCAGGCGATGAAGAGCGCCACGAAGCCCAGCAGGGCCAGCACCTCGATCAGAGCCAGGCCGATGAACATGGTGGTGCGCAGCTGTCCGCTGATCTCAGGCTGGCGAGCCATACTCTCGACGGTCTTGCCGACGGCGATGCCCAGACCCAGCGCGGGGCCGAGAGCTGCGATGCCGTAACCCAGGATGCTCAGATTGCCGGAGACCTCAGCAAGTGTGATGATGTCCATTTATTTTCCTTTCCTCCACCGTTGCCGGTTCTTGGATTGTGGTTCAGCCCCGACCCCCGTCTACTGGTCGGAACCGACGAATATGTGGGCTGCGACCGCCTGAAGCGCCGACCGCGGCTTTTCTTTTCCGCTCAACCTTCCTCAGGGTAACTCATGGAGATGTAGACCGTGGTCAGGATGGCGAAGATATAGGCCTGAAGGGCCGCCACAAAGATTTCAAAGGCAGTCAGGGCAAAGCCCAGAACGAACCAGCCCACACCAGCCAGGGCCAAGAGCTTGTTGCTGGCCTCAATGATGTAGAACTGCGTGAAGGCCAGGCTGACAGCCACCAGCAGATGGCCGGCGATCATGTTGGCAAAGAGTCGAATGGTCAGGGAGGCCGGCTTGACAATCACCATCTCCAGCAGCTGGATGGGCGTCAGAATGATATAGAGAGGCCAGGGCACTCCAGCCGGGAAGAGCTCCGATTTGAAATAGCCCCAGACACCCTGCTCCCGGAATCCCGTCACCATGTACTGGCAGAAAGTCCAGATGGCGAACACCAAAGGCATGGTGATGGTCGCTGTTGCCGCGATGTTCATGCCCGGCACGATGCCGCAGAGGTTGAAGACCAGGATAGTCAGGAAGATGGTCGTAATCATGGGCACGTAACGCTTGCCCCGAATCTCGCCCAGGGTGTCGTAGACGACTGAGTCGCGGATGAACTCAATGACCCATTCAATAGCCCCCTGCCAACGGGAGGGGATCAGCTTGGCCCTGGCGGCCGTGATTCCCAGCACCAGAAGGATGATGACCATGGCCACGAACCTGATCAGGATGATCCTGTTCATGGCGAAGGGCGTTCCCTGGAAAAGAATCTCAGGAGGCAGGAAATCTTCGATGGTGGGTAGCTCGCTCGGCTTGGCCATGGCCAGACTGAAAGCTTCACTTCCCATTGCCTCTAGCATCTATCGCCTCCTGAACGACACAGTGAACACTATAGCGCGTATGCGACTCATGGCAGCACCGTATCGGTAGTGTAGCCCACACCAAGAGCCACGGTAACCATGGATTCATCCAGTGTGTCACAGATAGTGGCCACAGGTCGAATCCGCCCCGCGGTGTGGACGGGTTGATAACGAATTTAATCCAAACGTCATCAACTATTAACAACGCCAGGAATAAGACCATATCCGTCACCTGCCAAGGGACGATACCCATCAGTGCGTGGACATCCAGGAGCGTGTCTGATGGTTCGGTCGGTGCCTAGTTGGCCCGCCGCCCGCAGAGTCGGCACCTGGTCCAGATCGTAAGGAGTGGTCTCGTATACCCAGTTCAGCCAGTTGCGCCAGAGCAGGTTAGCGTGGGCCCGCCAGGAGAAGACCGGCTCCAGTGCGGGATCGTCATGTGGGTAGTAGTTGACCGGGAAAGGCACCTGGTCCAGGCCCTTGGCCATGTCACGCTGGTACTCGTGAGCGAGAGTGTCACGGTCATACTCCCAGTGGCCCAGCACGAAGATCTCTGAGAAATCCTGGGTGCTGATAAGCCCTGGCCCTGACTGAGGACCCCAGGTCAGCACTTGCAGATCAGGACAGGCCCGCACTTGGCCCTCGTCCACCCCGGCCCAGCGGGAGTGGGGCTGCAGGGCAATCTCGTCGAAGCCATTGGTGATGAAGCAGTACTCGTCTTGCAGGTACTGGGGGAAGACCCCGAAGACCTTGCGATCCAGGTTGCGCTTGGCGATGCCGTGACGGTAGTAGAGCCCGGCCATGGCCCCCCAGCACAGATACATAGTGGAGAAAACGTGGGTGGACGACCAGTCCAGAATGCGGGTCAGCTCCTCCCAGTAGTCGACCTGCTCGAAGTCCATCTGCTCCACTGGGGCACCCGTCACGACAAGACCGTCATAACAGTTGTCCTTGAAGGAATCCAGATTCTCGTAGAACTTGACCAAGTGATCCATACTGGTGTGCACAGCCTGATGAGTGGAGGTCTTCATGAAGTCGATCTCCACCTGAAGCGGTGACTTGGAGATCAGCCGCAGCAGCTGGGTTTCAGTCTCCACCTTGGTAGGCATCAGATTGAGGATGACCAGCCTGAGCGGACGCATCTCCTGGCGCTCCGCCTCGTGGCTCTCCAGGGCGAAGATACGCTCCGAATCGAGGATGGATCTGGCCGGCAATCCGGTGGGGATGGTGATAGGCATGACTCCATTATGGCCCAGCGTAGGCCTTCCCACACACGGACTTGACAAGCGCGCTGGAATCCGTAACATAGATAACTGCTGTGTTGAACAGCCGACGCGGGGTGGAGCAGTTCGGTAGCTCGCTGGGCTCATAACCCAGAGGTCTCAGGTTCAAATCCTGACCCCGCTACCAATAAGGCTCGGAATCGTTTGGATTCTGAGCCTTTATTTCTTTATATCGTTTTTCTGTCTCAGCGTATTTGCGGCCGTTCGGAACACTGGCCAGTATGGTGCAGTCAAATATGGACGGACGATGGACGACCCAACCACAAAGTCAGAGATAGCCGTTTACGTCCATCACCTTACATGACTGCACCGTTCATAGTCTCAGTCTCCTATTGCTTTGGACTTCTTTATTTCGTCGAATTTGGCTTTCATCGTCTCATTGTTTCTGGTCAGTCTTCGTATGGTCACATCCTGCGCCTTGTTGTTGGCCAGACGAAGCTGGTTTTCAGAACCCAGCAGGGCGTCCTTGATCTTGTTCAGGTGATTAATGGATTTGTCGATCTCCTCCACTGCGGTCTTGAACTTCTTAGAAGCAATATCGTAATTGCGGCCAAAAGCACTCTTGAAGGAATCCAGCTCTTCCTCGAAATGCGTTATATCGATGTTCTGTGCCTTCACCTCTTCAAGTTCATTCTTGTATTGCAGAGAGTTCTTGGCGGCATCACGAAGCAGGGTGATTATCGGAATGAAGAACTGCGGACGAACAACATACATTTTCGGGTAGCGATAGGAGACATCCACGATACCCGTGTTGTACAGGTCGCTGTCAGGCTCCAGCAGGGAGACCATGATGGCGTATTCGCAATGCTTCTCATGCCTGTCCTTGTCGAGCTCCTTGAAAAAGTCCTCGTTCTTGTGCTTGGTGGATGTGGTGTCCATCTCATTCTTCATTTCGAACATGATGGACACGATCTCCGTGCCGGAATCATCCCAGTCGCGGAAGATGAAGTCGCCCTTGCTGCCCGTCCTGGCATCGTTGTCCTTCTCGAAGTAGGCATGAGGGAAGGCCGTGGATCGCAGCTTGTTGAACTCGATCTGACAATGCTGCTCAAGCGTCTCTCCCACCATCTTGGTGGACAGCTTCGCCTTCAGATCACGCAGCCGCTCAATCTGCTCGTCACGATCCTGGATCTGGACCTCGTAACGCTCCTTGAGGGACTTGGCCTCGACCTTGCTCTGCAGCTCCGCCTTGTCCAGACTGCTCTTCAGCTCCGCTATCTCGGAATCCTTGTCTGCGACAACCGCCTGCAGCTGCGACTTCAGCTGCTCCTTGGAGAGCTTCTCCTCCGATTCCTTCTGAAGCTGCAGCCTCTCAAGCCTGCCCTTGAAATCATCACGCTCCTTCTCCACCGGACTCAGCGCTTGGGCAAGCTCCTGCTTCTTCTGCAACTCAAAAGCATCCAGTTGATTCTGCAATTTGACGATCTCGGCATCTTTATCTGCAGCCGCCTTCTGCAGCTCGCTCTTGGAATTGGCCTCTGCCAAATCGAGCGCCTGCTGCTTCTCCGACTCGGCCTTGTCCAGCTTGGCGCTCAGATCGTCTTTCTCTTTCTCGACCTTCCTCAAGGCTTCTGAAACAGCCAATTCCTTTGCAGCCTGCTCGGATTCCAGCTTTGCCTGCAGCTCCTGTATCTGGGCGTCCTTAGCACTTTTGGTCTTCTGCAGCGTCTGCTCGGCCTGCGCCTGGTCCAGTTCACGAATCTTGCTATTCTCCCTTTTGGCCTGCTCAAGCCGTTCATGAAGCTGCCTGTCAAAATCCTTGTCACGAACCTGCTTCAGGATATCGGCATATCCGGCCTCGTCAATAGTGAATGCGGTTCCGCATTTGGGACAAACAATCTCAGGCATATACAACTTTCTCTTTCCAAACCTGTGTTAAAAACAACCCTTGCTCTAAGCAGTCTGCATTGAAAACTGAATACTTATGGCACTTAATAAAAAGTATATTTGATCTACGTCGATATCATTACAAGGATTCGATAATCATGGACCAGGTAATAATCTTGCGGATCGCGCCACAAGCCCGGCGATAGTCTCCCGCCTGCCTTGCAGCCTCGAAAGCTGCTGCTACAACCGGCTCTTCAATGCCAACCGCCTCGGCAATCCACAACAGGGACGCAGCGTTCTCCAATTTGTTGAAACATCTTTTGGCGCTGTTATTCGGCTTCTGCCGGGAATAGGCGCCTGATCCATGGGTTGCGTTGTCTGCAAACCAGTGCACCATATGCTGTTTTTCTGTTCTTGTATGCGTGTCCGGCGAATTGTTTACCTCGCTAAGGTACCTATCGGAATAAGGATAATGCGAGCGTTTGAAACGCAACAAATGTGAAAAAGCAACGCAGCTCATATCAGTTCTTCTTGCCACGTGAGCCCTCTTCGTTAAAGGTTAGCTTCAACTGTTACATCAATTATATCAATGGAGAATAATGACATATCCAGTTGGCGACTAGCCTGCCCGCATTGCTCGGATCGCACCTATTCCAAAGAACAAAGTACGTATATGACCCACGTGCATAAATGAACATCAGTCACGACCTGTTGAGGCAGTTATATTCGGTATTCAATTTCACCGTTAACAAGACTCGAGACTGCAAGGTTGAGGACTGGCTGACCCCAAAACTACTCTCAGAAAATAAAGCAACCGGTATCGACGCATTCTTGAGCACTTGACAAAGCAAAAGGACGGACGCGCAGAGGATCCCAAGGCCAGTGTCCACTTGTCTTCGCTCGCCCAAAAGGTCATTACACACATTCAACTGGGCAAGTATCAAGCCCAAAGCCCAACCCTTGCCATCAATAATGACTGCATTCACTCACATTCAAGCTCTTTACCTTCTTATACTGCTTGTTACGGTTCATAACAGGTCATCGATAAAAGGCTCAGACGACCTTTTCTCTGTCTTTGCTCACTGCCCAAACCAAAGAAGTAGACTTCCACCGACTCGAACTTGCTAGCATGATTGCATCTGCACCAAGGAAGGCCAAGGAAGGGGCTTAAATGCAGTACACACAACTAGGCGAAACGGGCATCAACATATCGAAGATCTGCGTGGGGTGTATGAGCTTCGGCAAACCAGGCACCATGCACGACTGGACACTGAACGAGGAGGGGACTGACGCGGTCGTTGCGCACGCACTCGATCTGGGCATCACCTTCTTCGATACGGCCAACGGCTACTCCGCTGGAACCAGTGAGGAGTACTTGGGAAAGGCGCTTAGAAAGCATACAAGCCGCGAGCGGGTGGTCATTGCATCCAAGGTCTATTTCAATGAGGGGCGCCTTTCGTCCAAGGCCATCCATCGGGAGATCGAGGGGACGCTCAAGCGGCTGGGCACCGACTACCTGGACCTCTATATCATCCACAGATTCGACTATGAAACTCCCATCGAAGAGACCATGGAAGCACTGAACGATCTGGTTCAGGCCGGCAAGGTGCGGGCGCTGGGGGCCTCAGCCATGTATACCAGCCAATTTCAGGACATGCAGAAAGTCGCCCAAGACAACGGTTGGACCCCCTTCAGCGCCATGGAGAACCATTACAACCTGCTCTACCGGGAGGACGAGAAGGACCTGATACCCTTCTGCAAAAAGACGGGTGTCTCGCTCATGCCCTACAGCCCTCTGGCCGCCGGCCATCTGACACGTCCCACCTGGACAGCCGACACTCTGCGCAGCGCCACCGACAAGGTCTCGCGTGGCAAGTACGACCGGGCCGAAGACAACGACCTTACCATTATTGGCCGCGTGCAAAGGGTGGCAGAGCGACACAACGTTCCTATGGCCCGGGTAGCCATTGCCTGGCAGTGGGCCAAAGGCGTCGCTTCACCAATCATCGGCGCCACGAAGGCCCGGCATCTTGACGACGCTGCGGCTGCGCTGGATTTGGAGCTCACGCCTGAAGAAATCGCCTCCATGGAGGAGCCCTACCTGCCGCACGAGACCGTGGGAGCCATCGACAGCAATCCGCCCCAGGGAGTGGTGCTGCTGGACGCTGAGGAGAATTGACACCGTCACCCTTCGCGTCAGAACTTCTGCGGCATATGCTTGGAAGCCGATATCCCCAGCTATACGAAGATTCAGCCGTAACGCAGAACTGGCGGCAGTGGGGCCAAACATAAGGCGGGCGGTCCACTAAAGGATCGCCCGCCTCGACCGTTGGACGCTTTTCAGGCAAGTACGAACAGCCCAATCATTCACTTGCCCAGATGTTTACTTTGCGTAGTACTCGTCATAGGCCTTCTGCTCCAGCTTGATGTTCTGGTCCAGATTGGCCTTCTTGAGGGTGTCCAGGTACTGATCCCATTCGGCATCCACTCCCCCCTTGGTGGTCCATTGCGCAAACTTGGTCATGGCCGTATTGAGTATGGTCGTGTTGTTGTTCTGCAAGGTGCTGTTGTCAGCCGAAGAGAATTTGAGCCCACCAGGCAGTATGTCACGCTTGGGATCGACATGGCTGAGGATGGGCTCCAGGGTCTTGACCTGGCTGTGTGCCTCCTGCACATCCGCCGGCAGCTCGATCTTCAGGTCCGGACGAATCCAGTATGGCGAACCATCGGCCAAGGTCTGCGACCACTTCCATGTCGAGGGATCCTTGGTGGAGTCTGCAGGCGGCAGAATCTTATAGGACTTCTCACCGGTCTTCTGGATATCCTTGCCCATGTCGCCCCAGAACTGCTCAAGAGACGCTTCCTGGCCGTAGAGGGCGTTGACCACCTTGAGCACAGCATCCTTGTTCGAAGGCTTGGCTGACATGGCCAAGGCTGATTCATTGTAATCGTACTTGTCGCCCACATGGTCGTAGACCAGCTCGTCAGGATTCTGATCAGGCTTGGCTTTGAGCGTCGACATGGTCACGTACTGCTTGGCCAACTGGGCGCCGAACCGATCAGTAGCCGTCCAGCCCCAGGTGAACCCTACCTTGGCGTTGTCGCCCTGGCCACGGGCGGTGGATTGCGCAGTGGAGTAATCGTGGGTGAAGGCATCCTTGGCGATGACCCCGTCCTGCCAGAGCCTGTTCATAAACTGCACGACCTGCTTATACCTGGGATCAGTGAAGAAGGACTTGACCTGACCCTTGTCCACGTAATACCCCTGGGCGCTTCCCAATGAGGTCACGATTCCCAGACTATTAAGAAAGAGTACGGGCTCGTTCTTGCCGAATCCGGCCGGGGAAGGCGAGTAGAAGTCGAAAGGCACCTCATCAGCCTCGCCATTCCCGTTGGGATCCTGGGTCTTGAAGGCCTTGAGCACATTCTCCAGCTCGTCCCAGGTGGTCGGTACCTGCAATCCCAGCTTGTCCAGCCATTGCTTGTTGATGAATGTGTGGCTGGCATCGGCCGGCATGATCCCCTTGGCCACTGAGGGAAGGATGTATATGGCTCCGTCCTTCATGGTGACCGATCGCTTGGCGGCAGGATCAGTAGTGAACATCTTCTTGACGTTGGGCATCTTGTCCAAGTCCTTGCTCAGGTCCTCGAACAGGGTGCTGTAGGTGGCCAGATCGGCCAGAGTAACGCCCTTGAGGATCAGATCCGGCACGTCCCCGGCTGCGAACATGGCCTGTTTCTTCTGATCCCAGTCGGAGCTCGCCTCCTGCCAGTGGATCTCGCAGCCGCATTCCTTCTCAACCTGCTTGGGCCAGGCCATCTTGGACATCTTCTGCGTCAAGGGGTGCTTAGCCACAGCTATGGTGACGATGGGCTTGCCCTCGGCATTGGTTTTGGGCTTGCTGGATGAGCCGCCACACCCCGCCAGCAGCATGGACAGGGCGACTATGCCCGCGCCCACGACAGCCAAATGGGTGCGAATGCCCCTTGGTTCATGGTTTTTCATCATGTTTCCTTTCTCTCGGCTGATGATTTGTTTGATCACGGCTATGCATTGCTGCAACGATGAAGCAGGGACCGGTCAGCCCTTGATGGCCCCGATCATGACACCTTTGTTGAAGTACTTCTGGATAAATGGATAGATGACAAGCAGGGGCAGGGTAGAGACGATGATGACCCCGTACTTGATCTGGTCGGCGTATTCCTGGCCGTATCCAGCCCCGGAAGTGGCCCCCGATCCGCCCTGGAAAGCCTGATTCGACAGGAGGATGTCCCTGAGCACTATCTGCAGGGGCTGCTTGTCATAGGTGCGGATATAGACCAAGCCGGTGAAGAAGTCGTTCCAGTGTCCCACCATGTAATAGAGTCCGATGACCGCAACGATGGCACTGGATAGGGGCAGCACCACGCGAGTGAGATAACGGAACCAGCCTGCGCCGTCGATCTGGGCCGCGTCATGCAGATCCTCGGGAATGCTGGTCTCGAAGAAGGACCGGGCAATGATCAGATTGTAGACGCTGACCGCTCCGGGAATGACGAAGACGGCCCAGGAATCCAGCAGGCCCATCTGCTTGTAGAGCAGGTAGGTGGGAATCAGCCCGCCGTTGATGAACATGGTCACGGTGAAGAAGAGCATGATCAGACGGCGACCTCGCAGCTCGCGGCGCGAAAGGGCAAAGGCCGCAGGCATGGTGACCACCAGATTCAGGGCAGTGCCGACAACCGTGTACAACAGGGTGTTCCTGTAGCCATTCCAGATGCGTCCGTCGCCGAGGATTTGCCGGAATCCATACAGGGAGAAACCCTTGGGCAGCCAGTTGACCTGCCCGGTATTGACCATGGTCTGGTCGGAGACCGAGGCGATGATGATGAACCATATGGGGTAGATGATGCTGGCGACCACCGCCAGGAGGAGAATGACGATGACCAGATCGGCAAATCGGTCCTTCCAGCTCTGAGGATGGGTCAGCCGCCGGATACCGCTGCTCTTGATGCCATGGTTGATGCTCATGTCGGCTTCCTTCCGGATTCAGAAGATGCTGGTGTCGGAGATACGCTTCGAGATTTGATTGGCGGTGACCAGGAAGATCAGATTGATCACCGTATTGAACAGGCCTATAGCCGTCGAGTAGGAGAACTGATTCTGCAAAATGCCGATCTTGTAGGTGTATGTACTGATGACCTCGGAGGCCGGCAGATTCAGGGTGTTCTGCATGAGGAAGACCTTCTCGAAGCCCACGTTGAGCACACCTCCCATGTTGAGGATGAGCAGAATGCCGGCAGTAGGCAGGATGGCGGGAATGTCGATGTAGCGGATCAGCTGGAAGCGGCCGGCGCCATCCATTCTGGCCGCCTCATAGAGGGCCGTATCCACAGAGCTCAGAGCCGCCAGATAGATGATTGAATTCCACCCCATATGCTGCCAGACTTCGCTGATCCAGTAGATGGGGGTGAAGGCTGCGGGATCTCCCATGAAGTTTGGATTGACCACATGCAGAAAAGCCAAAAAGCGGGTCAGCAGCCCTGAGGAGGGAGTAAGGAAGAGATTGATCATTGCCACAATGACCACGGTGGAGATGAAGTGGGGCATATAGGTAATGGTCTGCACAAATCCCTTGACCTTGCCGGAATGGATCTGATTGATGAGCAGGGCCAGAATGATGGGTGCGATGAAACCCATGACCAGGGTCCACAGACTGATGCGGACCGTGTTGATCATCAGAGGCTTGAACATGGGTGAGGCGAAGAACTGGCGGAAGTAGTGGAAGCCCACCCATTTGCCACCGGTCAGGCCCTTGGTGAAGTCGAAATCGCGGAAGGCCAGCTGGATGCCGTACATGGGACCGTAATGGAATATGGCCACAAAAACGATGGCAGGAAGCACCATCACCCACAAGGGCCAGCAACGATGCGCATATTCAGCGAAGCTCTCCCGACGGCGCCCACGCCTGTCCGAGGTCTGTTGCCGCCGGAAGCGGGATGATCCGCGCTCTGAGTTCAATGCATCCTTGTGCGAGGTCATGACATGTCCCTTCTTCATCGAGTGGGATGCGCAGGAGCCGAAAGGATCAACCTCGATCGCACTTGAAACCGGACCAGACGACCTGCGGCCCTAATGCCTATCGGCAACTCTGACACTGGTCATGATAAGAAGGAAAGAAAAGTTTGTCAAATAAAAAAGTTTCTTAAGATTGAAGGGCGAAAGACTCGCTTATGGTGGTGAAATTGCGATTGCAGTGATATCCGAAATTGAGCGACGGACTGCTTTAGAGCGGCATTCTGGTAGAGGCGCGCTGGACCAGCGTGCCCTTGACGCATTCGATACCTTGGTGACCTCGGCCGTCCAGCATGTCAGCAAGGCAGCTGGCCGCCCTGGTGCCGATGGCTTTCAGATTCAGGTCGACGCTGGTCAGCGGAGGACGCGAATTGCCGACAATGACCGACCGATTGTCAACCCCAACCACCGATACCCTATCCGGAACGGCAATATGCCGATCATGCAGGATATCCAGGCACCCCCGGGCTATCTCGTCGTTGCCGCAAGCCACGCCGTCGAAGTCGATGCCCTCATCCAGCAAGCCAATCATGGTGCGACGTCCGGTCTCTTCGTTCCAGCCCCCATACCGAACTGTACGCACAGCAGCCAGCCCACGGCTATCCAGTTCGGCCATCTCGCCCTTGAGTCTCCTGACCGAGGACTGGAAGGCCGGATCGCCAGCAATCAGCACGATTTTTTCGGATCCACCCTCGACCAGATGCCGTACCATCAGCCGCCCGATATCCTCGTTGTCAGTGACGACCGAGCAGTCATGGGGATCCAGGGACGCCTGGTTGGCATAGACAACCGGCACCGGACAGCTGGTCAGTGCAGGCCGCGGATCGGTACGCCATCCGACCATCAGCAGACCTTTGACTCCATAGGCCAGCAGATTATCTATATGGTGCTGTTCAAGAGCAGGGTCCCTGCCGGCGTTGCAGAGAAAAACAGGAATGGACTCGACTCCGAAGTAACTTTCCGCGCCGATCAGGATGGGCATGGAAAACTGACCGTCCAGGTCCGATGTGACCAGCCCCACCGATTTAGGCAGGCTGGGAGGCTGGGACTGCTTCTGACGCTCATTGAGCGAAAAGGAGAGCTCCGCCGCGGCCTTGAACACCTTGGCCCTTGTCGGACCGCTGACCTGTGCGCTGTTGCGTAGCGCCTTGGAGGCTGTGGACACCGCAACCCCCGCCTTGGCAGCCACGTCGGCCAGCGTCACTTTCTTGCTCATCGGATCGCCTCCCGGCTCTGCTGGACTGTGAGCGTCTCCAACTATGGTAATGGAGGGAGACGGCCATCGAACCTTGTCAGTCGTATTCATTTTTTTGCTCATTGAAAATTTTCCTAATCAGGTGTTAGCCTATGGGTGTCCGAACATAGGCGGCAGAGCATCCGCCTGATCAGCAGACAGTGGGAGCGCCACCATGGTCACCTTGTTTCATCCCCAGCCCGGAACCATCCCAGTGACCGCCGGGTCGGGCGCAGTTCTGGCCGATTCAGGGGTCCGGCCCAATTGGCTGCTGGATCATGGCGAGGATTCGGCCGTGCAAATTGCGGCAAGCAATCTTATGAGGGATTTTGCGACCGTCACCGGCCAGACCCAGAGACCAACCAATCTGATCGACGAGAGTAGCCCGACCATCTGCCTGGGCACCCTGGGCCATTCCAGTTGGATCGATTCGGCTGTCTGCTCCGACCAGCTCGATCTGACCCCGCTCAAGGACCCCCAAGGAGAGCATCGCTGGGAAGGCTTCACCTTACAGGTCATCGACGGCACCCTCTATATCGCCGGGACTGATCGGCGCGGAACCATCTACGGGATCTACGCTCTCAGCCGGGCCATCGGCATCTCACCCTTGCACTGGTGGGGGAACGTGCCGGCACGTCACCATGAACGAATATGCCTGCCCGACGATCTGCGCGTCTTCGACTGGCCCTCGGTCAAATACCGGGGCTTCTTCATCAACGACGAGGAGGAGCTGGACGACTGGGCTCGCCTGCACACTCCCGACGGAACCATCGGACCGACGACCTACGAAAAAGTCTTTGATCTGATTCTGCGGCTGGGCGGCAACTATCTGTGGCCGGCCATGCACGTCAACGCCTTCAATGCCGATCCACGTAACGGCAGGCTTGCCCAGAGCATGGGGATTGTCATCGGAAGCAGCCACTGTGACATGCTCCTGCGGAGCAACCAGCATGAGTGGGACCCCTGGGTGGCCTCGCAGGGCACGCATGTGGACTATGACTATTCGCTGCCCGGACGCAACCGGGATATGATTCGGCGCTACTGGTCGCAGAGCGTGGACATGAACCGGAACTACGAGGTCACCTGGACCCTGGGCATGCGCGGTATACACGACACGGGCCTGACCACGCGCGCCATCGACGAGGATCCGAACCTGGACCAGGAGGGTCGTCTGCGAGCGCGGGTCGATCTGCTCGGTCGGATCATTCGCGACCAGAGGGACATCCTGCGTCAGCACCTGGGTCGACCTCCACAGGAGGTACCTCAGCTCTTCATTCCTTACAAGGAGGTGCTGCCCCTCTACGACGCGGGCCTGGACCTGCCCGAAGACGTGACCATCATGTGGGTCAACGACAACTACGGGTATATGCGTCGCTTCCCCAATCAGGCCGAACGGGCACGCAGCGGAGGCAATGGGGTCTACTACCACAGCTCCTACTGGGCGCCACCGAGGACAAGCTACCGCTGCACCTCATCCACTCCCCTGGCTCTGATGAACGACCAGCTGGGCAAGTGCTGGGATCGGGGCATCCGCCGGGTATGGGTAGATAATCTGGGAGCCATCAAGCGCCTGGAGCTGGAGGGATCCTACTTCCTCCACCTGGCCTGGAATGCAGACGAGGATCACCACAGTCTGTCGGCCCGGGACTTCGTGGCCGCCTGGTTCGACCAGACCTTCGCCGACGATCGCGGCTCTGAGGTGGCCGATCTATGCATGAGCTACTACCGGATCAACAATCAGACCAAAATCGAGCACCTGCACGAGGACTCCTTCACCCAGACAGGTTACGACGACGAGGCCGGCGGCCGCCTGGCAGCCTTACGGGAATTAGCTGAACGCTCGCACGATCTTGGCAGGAGCATGAAGCCAGAGTTTCGCGAAGCCTATCGATCGTTGGTGGATCTGAAGATCGCCATGGCCTACTACGTGAACGCCCAGTTCTACCATGCGGACCGCAGCCGTCTTGAGGCCGCCCGAAGCGCCTTGCCAGCCGCCGACAGGCAGATGAGGATCTCCCATCTTTTCCAGGGGATGATCCGGGCTCTGCTCCATTGGTACAACAAGGAGCTGGCACAAGGCAGTTGGGACGGCATCCTCACTCCCAACAGGTTCCCTCCTCCTACGCTGCCTCAGTACCCGGCTTGCAGGCCGGTGAAGGTCCAACCAAACCAGAGACTGATCCTGACGCCACAGGGAGCACAGGAGGGCGTCATAGTCCCGGGCAATAGCCATCACGCCAAGCTGGTCTTCGATCCCTATGGCATCACCGACCGTTGGATTGACCTGGACCTTATGGGAAGCCCTGCACAGGAAGTGTGCATCAGCGTCGATCAGGACTGGATCCGTCTGCAAGCAGACCGGCGAATTGTCAGGGATGAATGGCGAATCCATGTACAGGTCGAGAACGCCTCAACACATGCGGGTCGCCAGGGTACGCTGACCATCATCACCCGTCCCAGCAAGCCGGAGACAACTGAAAAAGCCTGGTCTACCCCGATCAGGGTCGATGTTCTAGTAGGCGAGAATCCTGGCTTCAGACAAGGATTCACCGGCTTCGTCGAGGCGGATGGCCACATCAGCATGGACCCCTCACGCGGACGCGTCAACCCCGACCTCACTCAGGCCACTGCTTGGCTGGCGACGCAAGACCTGGGACGTTTTGGCCCAAGCCTGATGCAGACCAAGGGCTGGAGCGACCCGGAATCAGGAAGTGGGGCCTGTCTGAGTCTGGACTTCTGGCTGAAGACCCCCGGCCGCCATGGTCTGGAGGTTCACCGGCTGCCCACTCTGAACTCACGCGGGCGAATTCGCCTGCGTATCAGCCTGGATGGCGACCAGGGCGAAATCCTGGAATCATCCACCACTGACGAGTTCCGTGGCGACTGGCAGGAGACCATCGTATACAACGCCGAGCAACTGACCATGACGCTGCCCTATTTGAAGGCCGGACCCCACCGGCTGCAGCTGATCGCTGTGGACGACTCCTTCGGCATCGACAAAGTGGTGATCAACACCGGCCGGGAACGGCCCAGCCAACTGGGACCCGCTTTCAGTACCTGGGTGGCAGATGGTCAACCATCCAAACAGACCGACAACAGGAGCTCTCACTCTTCTCACAAAGACAAGGCTCAGACCGGCAATCAGATTACGGACCATCAGCCAACGCCCACGGCCGAGGTCTTGGACCGCCCCCTACGGAACCTGGCCATCGGAGACTACGGAATCGATCCGGACCACACCCCGGAAGAACCTGTACCCTACTTCGATCAGGACTACTGGCTTCACGGCGGTTTGTATACACGGCCGAAGCTGGTCTGGCCTGCCGGGCATCAGCATGAGCAGAAGCTCAGCCAGGACAATGACGCCAACAAGACCCCAGAGCATATCTACCTTGAGCCCGCCGACTGCCTAAGACAGGACGAAAACGCCTGGCTGTCACAGGATGGTCCACAGAATGGCAGGTGTCGGAAGGGCTGCTGGGTCCCTACCGACGCCCCCATTCACAGGGGCCGAGGCCTGGCCATGCGGACCGAGCCAAGGCAACAGCTCTGGCTCAAACCCGGCCGAGCTCCCGGCATAAATTTTGCCTTCCAGGTTGACAGGCCAGGCAACTACCGGATCTGGCTCCTAGCCCAGTTCGCCTCCGACCTGGAGGACTCCTGCCATGTGATCTTGGACGGCGACCCGCTGGCCCCGGACGACATCTTCCCCCGAGGGGGAAGACTGATGACCTTCGCCACCGAGCATGTCTGGGGTTGGTCGGAGATGGCCGCCGTCCAGCTGACCGGCGGTCGGCACGTGCTGACCTTGGAGCCGGAACGGGCCGGCATGCGCATCGCACGTGTCTACCTGGCCTGCGATGGATCTCAGCCCCCCTTGGATGAGCAGTGGCCCAGCGAGAAAGACGACAGACCAGGGGACACGCATGGGCTGGACGTGTGAAATCAGCGGTCACTGCCGCCCCTACGGCCCTTGGACGCCCGCCTGACCAGGCCGAAGAGGAGCGAGCCGGTCATGACTGCCGCTGCAACAATGGCCAGAGGAAGAGCTACAGCTGCCCCTGTTCCGGGCAATGCTTCCCCAAGGGCGTTCCAATCGTCGCTATTGGAACGGACAGCCCGATCCGAACACAGCAGATGGCCGTCGACCATCACGCCTCGGGAATCAGGCTGTAGAGAAGCCTTACCGGCATCTTCCCGCTCAGGAAGGGCCGCATCATCTTCTACCGGACAGGGCACCAGAGGACTGCCGATCACTCTGACCCTGTCGGTGTGCCTACCTGATATGCCCGTCACCGTGGCATGCACGTCTACAGACTGGCCAGGTCGTAGCATCAGGGTCGACCAGTTGTCGGGATAGCGAATCCCGGTCACCCGCCCCTCACCGACGACTGTCTGATCCTCCAAACGCAGTTGCCGGGCGGGGAAGATGGCTCCGGTCCCATCGCCGGGATCGCGAGGAGAATCATTGGTGATCCGGAAGACAATGGGGACATCATCATGAGTTCGAAGGGCCTGTTCCGGCTGATCCCGATCACCCTTGGGCAAACCGCCGGCCTGATCAAACTTCTCGATATGCAGTGCCGGGGTCATATCGGGCGTTCTGGTCCAGACCGTGTTGGAGACCATGGTCTTGTCCTGATAGAACTCAGTAAATCGGTTCTCATGACGCTCCACGTTCTTCAGCCGTCTGCATTGCAGGTAAGTCCTCCAACCGACCGAGCGGTCGCCTGAAGCGCTGACCAAGGCCAGATATCGGGGTGTGGCCTCCACTTTGACCAGACCTGCCGGGTCTGCGGTCATCGTGAACAGGGGGCCGCCATGAATATCTGCAGATATATCCGAACCAGCCATGATTTGTCCATGATGAATCAGGATGCGCCCATTCTCGTAGAGATCCTGGTTGGCGTAGACGGCCCAATGGCCGGTGAACCGGTCCACCGAGGGGTCCAGCCGATCCTCGATCCGCCAGGTTTTCACCTGCGGATAGGCCCGTCCGGCCGGCAGGAGACTGGAATCCAGACGATAGAGGAAGAGCCGGCCACGGTAGAGACTGCTGCTGTGGGCGCTGTCCCCGCCCACGTCCACTACCACATCCTTGGCGGGATTGAGCGGCTTGACCGGATTAGCGACCACATTGGTCGCTTTGCGCATGTCGTTGACTATCTGAGTTGCCTGGTTGCGCACCACGTGACCAGGCTCTGCACGGATGACCGTGTAAGGCAGGACCAGATCGTAGGTGCGCCCCAGCAACCCTTGGTCAATGGCCGGCTCCCTGAGGGGACTATGGCCTCGGGCAGCGGCATAGGCAGCCAGATCGGGAGGCTGAGGATCTCCTTTGAGGGTCGCACCTGTGGCCGGAACATAGGTGTCCACAGTTTTGGCGAAGACCAGAACCATGCCGTTTCTTACCTGGATATTGAAAGCCTTGGTGTAATCGCGGCCGTCGGAACCCAGGACCTCGATGCTCTTGGGATCGATATCCAGATGCCGAGCGTCGTAGGCATCTGTCATGCCCAGCCGCCAGACCGGATAGGCGGTGTCTTTACGGCGGGCGTCCAGACTGATTCGATAAACTCCCCGGTCACCCACAAAGAGCACCTTGCCGTTGATGCTGATGCCTGGATTATGCACGCTGACATCGCTCTTCGAGGGACGGAAGTCAGCAGGCGGATTGCTCACTTGGTTGGAGGGGGTCAGTGAATTGTTCAGCGTCAACAACCACTGATTTCCCACCCGATGATCCCTTGGGGCCTTGGGATCAACCCTGCCCTCAAAGCGCAGGCGAATTCTGGGGTTGCTCCCGGCACGCCACTGGCTGATCCGGCCGGGATCGGTAATGGTCACACGCAAACTGTGGTCCTTGGCCTTCCACTTTGTGGCGTATCCGGTCTTGGCGATGATATCGCCGCTCTGCAGGTCAGTCACCTCAAGGGTCTGCTTGTCAGGCAAGAACCAGCGGTCATACACATCCGTCAGGATGATTGATTTGACAGGATAGGCCAGATTGCCGGGCAGGCTGGGCTGGGTATCCAATTGATACTCCAGCCGCTGACCAGGGAAGACCACCTTGCCGTCGACGCTGGCCTGCTCCCCGCCCTGACCAGCCTCAGAGATTACGTCCTTGCGTACCGGGGGCAGATATCCGCAAATGCCTGGCTTATTAGTCTCCACGCTCTGCCTGTTGACTGTCTGGGAGCCCGAGTTGGTCAGAGGCTCGCCTTGGCTGCCATGGCTATTAGGAGCCCGGCAAAAGATCAGCTCCTGGTCAGGTGCTCCACCCATATCCTTGCGGACCTTGGCCGCGCCGCCGCCGTTGGCGAAGCTGACCGTGAAGGGAACCAGCATGGTGACCTGCATGGGGTCCTCCATCCCCTTAAGACCGCTCAACCATCCGCTTTTGGCTTGTGCCCGCGCTCGTGTACCGGTCACGCTGATCTCGAAACGATCGGTCACATCCCTGCCCTTGGCCACAATGTCCTCGATGCTGCTGCGCCGGTAGTGCCCGTCCGCATCCGCCTTGGCCTTGGCTACGAAGACGCGAATGGCCCGAGCCCCGTCCTGATCAACCAGATAGTCAGCAGCGCTCCAGTCGTCAGTCAGTGCGAAAACCTTGGGAGCCTCAATCAGATGGGCTTCGACAGTGGCGTTGACCACCGACCCCACCCGGTCCCCGTCCAGAAAGGCATGCCCGTCGGCCCCAGTTCCGTTACTCCACTGCGGGTCTATGACGCTCTTCCACACCCCCGTAGCCGTATCTCGCAGGATCCAGGATTTGTCGGGCCTGGGCTTCCATGTGGGTGTACGACGTTCCGAAGTCGACTGGTCAATCTGCCGGGCGGCGCCCTTCCAGTGGACTCCTCCCTGGTCCAGAATCACCCCGGTCTCTGGCCGCTCGACAGTCACATCCAGCTGCCACACCCAGCGGTGTTTCTGCGGCAGAGCACCGCCCTTCCAGGTTGCTGTGGCCCGGTCACCAGGCGGCCTAGCTCCTTCGGCGGTGTTGAAAATGAATTTGTCAGTCAAATCTTCACCGCTGGTCTGGTCCCTGACATGCTGGCCGCTTATACGGTACTGCTTGCCCTGAGGATTAAAGACATCGCTAAAAGTCAGTTCTCGCCCGCCGTGGCCGGTTTCAGTGATGATACGGGTGCGATTGGTCATCCCATCCGCGCTTGTTCCACGATCTACTTCCTTGTCGGGGGGATCCGGCGGCAGATCTGCCGGCTTGGGCTCGTAGTCATTGAGCATGATCACCACCAGGGAAATGTCATTCTCGTTGCCTGCATACTCGTCAGCAAATTTGTCCAGACTGTCCTCGGGCTGATCCCAGAATGGGTCGCCGGTTCGGTAGGTCACCCCGCGGTTGCTGAAGGTTCTGTTGGCCACCTGGCTGCGCCAGTTATCCATCCAAAGCTTGTGAATAGCCACACAGATCCCGTCAAAGATACGCTGGGATCCCCGATAGCCAGCAACCACTCCCACGCCGGTTACCCGACAGTGGCCCTGTCCTGATTGGTCGGCATGGGCCTCGTTAAAGCGCGCCTGACAGTTGCCGTTAGCCTCATCCAGAGCCTGCCGCTTGACCCGGGCCGTAGTGGCATTGCCCCCATCCACCACACCCATTTGGGACAACGCCCTGTCTATGCTGCCTATCTCATAACCGCCAAAAGCGCCCTGGTCGTCATCCTTGTAGGCCCAGCCCTGCCAGATCCGGACATTTTCGCCGCCGGGGGGCACAGGTCCGCCACCGGCATGACCCGATCCTCCGCCAGCCATGGCAGGAGCCGCCGGACCGGCAAGGGTCGCCAAGGCAACCAGAGCCGCCAAGAGGCTGACCCGTCTATGCTTGTTCATACTCGTCCTCACTCTTCGCCCGCTCCATGCCTTGAGTATGAGCGACTGCCGGGCGTATAGGTGCGTGAGCGGGAGATTGTGGTCGAATGTGCCGCGGGACGGTTATGCTGTGTATAACACATACCTATGCTGTCCAGACCGAGAAGGAGACAGGACAATGGCAGAGACATTCGACGTGTTGGTCGAGATCCCCCGGGGCTCCCGCAACAAGTATGAGATGGACCACGATAGCGGCCATATCAGGCTGGATCGCACCCTCTTCACCTCTATGGGCTACCCCGACGACTACGGCTACATCGACGGCACCCTGGGCGAGGACGGCGATCCCTTGGATGCTCTGGTCATGATCCCCGACTCGGTCTTCCCTGGTTGCATCGTCGAATGCCGCGCCGTGGGTCTCTACCACATGGTCGACGAGGCCGGCGGGGATGACAAGGTCCTCTGCGTGCCTGCCGATGTCCGCTACGATGCCATCAAGGACATCGATGACGTCTCCGACTTCCACAAGCAGGAGATCAAGCACTTCTTCGAGCAGTACAAGGCTCTGGAACCAGGCAAGGAGGTCATGCCCGGCGATTACTGGACCAACGCCGAGGCTGCTGAGACACAGATCAAGGCTGCACGCGAGCGCCTGGCCGCCCAGCACTGACCTCTCAAGGCCGACCAGTCTGCACAATCACCCCGGCAAGGGCCCAATCGAGCGCCCGAACCGGGGTTTTGCATGCCCAAATCCTCCCAAAACGCGTCTGGCCGTCTACGATTGCGAATTGCGGGTGCGCGCGCAAGGGCAGGAGCGGCTATGACTTTCTATACGTACCAATACCTCAAGGGCGGTCAGACCAACTGGACCATGATCAGGATCATCGTTGTCGTCGTTCTGGCCCTGGCCTTCCTCTTCTTCCTGTTCATGTACTCCCGCCACCGCTGGAACCACAAGTACAAGGATCTGTCCATCATCCTGGCAACCCTGCTCCTGTTGGCGGCGGCCATCCAGTACAGCGACTACACCAATCTGCGCACCGCCAGCCTGCAGAGCGGACAGCTGACCACGGTCATCGACAAATCCGCAGCCAAGCTCAAGGTCGATCCTGAGCAGATCAGCATCAACGACACCTCGCGCAACAACGACATGATCATCAAGACCCCCAAGGGCTACTACACCCTGGTATTCAACAGTTCAGGCTCCGAATTCCTGTTGCAGCGCGCCGACCTGTACCACCCAGACATCACCGTGATCGGAGAGTGACCCATGGATATCAATTTCTACGTCAACGTGGCCCTGAAGCTGATCGTCGGGCTGCTCTTCATCACCCTGCTCATCAACGTGACCGGCAAAGGGAACCTGGCGCCCACCTCGCCCATGGACCAGCTGCAGAACTACGTCCTGGGCGGCATCATCGGCGGGGTCATCTACAGCGACAGCATCTCCATGGCCCAGTACATTGTCATCCTGCTGATATGGGCGGCACTGATCCTCATCACCAGGTATGCCAAGACCCACATCCACGCGGTGGGCAAGTACATTGACGGCGAGCCGGTCACCATCATCAAAAACGGCAAGCTGCTGGTACAAAACTGCCTCAAGGTCAACCTGACAGCCAAGGAGGTGGACTTCAAGCTGCGCACCAAGGGCATCAACGACATCCGCGACGTCAAGCGGGGCATCGTCGAACAGAACGGCGGCCTGACCATCATCTCCGAGGGCGACAAGGACGTGCGCTATCCGGTGGTCATGGACGGACGGGTCAATCCCGACGTTCTTGACACCATGGGACGGGACGAGGACTGGCTTGACGAGCAACTGGCCAAGCAGGGCATACACAAGGTCAGCGATGTGTACATGGCACGCTTCCAGAACGGCGAGTTCTACGCCGTGACCTACCAGGACCAGTAAGACCTGTAATACTCGAAAACCGGCAACAGAATCCGTTAGTCACCCGACATCTAGATGTCATGAGCAATTGCTCTAATGTCTACTGTAGTGTACACTTTTCTTGTGGGGAATGGGACGCATCTTCTCGAAAATAAGGGAGGAGAAGCGGCACCATGCCCCTGTCCATCATTGAAGTACTGGAGACTGAGGAATTCAGCCGGTGGATTGATGAAATGAAAGACACCCAGTCGGCAGTACGTATCCTGCACCGATGGGAACAAGTAAAGCTATCCTGGCACCTGTCAGAGGATTGGAAAACTTTGGGAGAAGGCGTATTCGAAATGCGTTTTCACTATGGTCCTGGTTACCACACCTACTTTAGCCTGAAGAACAGACAGGTCGTGTTACTGCTTTGCGGCGGCAGCAAGGCTCATCAGAAGAGGGACATAGACCATGCAAAACATCTGTGGAAGTCATATCTGGAAAGCTGATGTCAGCCAACGGGCAAGGAAACGGACCACATTAAGGACAGGGTTGTGATGATGTTGAAGATCAGGAAATTTCATGCAGGCGACCATATACATAGCGAGCAGGCGGCCGTCACCTACCTGCAGGTTGCCATGGAGGAGGCCGACAAGGCCGAAAACCCTCGGCAAGGAGCTGCCATCATCGCAAATGCACTCGGCGAGGTAGCGCGAGCGCAGAGGCATATGAGCGCCATCGCCTCGGATGCCGACCGATCCCGTTCGGGCATCTACAAGGCCCTGAGTAATCAGGGGGATCCGGCACTGAGCACGGTCATCAGCGCCATCCACGCAGCGGGGGGCAGCCTAACGGTGACTATGGCTCGCTAACGGGCCTGTCCGATAGCCTGTCATGCTTGATTCTCCAGCGCTGACAGGTAAAATCTATGTCCATATTGTTATGGCGTAGCATGTGAACGGCATTCAACGAATTCAAAGCCGACTCGAATCGGCAGTTCCGCGCTCGACGCTCCCGAGGCGTAGGCGGGTTTGAGGAGACCTGGTCGAGGCCCATCCCACCGGGGATGAACCCTTTCAAGGAATGCCGTGTTCTTAAGATTGTTGTTTGTCGCTTTAGGTGTATCTTCTGACGCTTTTGCCGTCTCCATCAGCAAGGGACTGTCTGTAAAGCGACTGCGGGCCCGCCATCATTGGCTGGTCGGACTTTGGTTCGGCGGGTTCCAGACTCTGCTGCCCCTGCTTGGCTACTTCGCAGCCTCCATGTTGCAGGACTCCCTGGCCGCTGTGGATCACTGGATTATCTTCGGCATTCTGTCGGCCATCGGGGTCAACATGATCCGCGAGGGCGTCTACGGCAAGGAAGAAGGAGCGAACGGCGAAGAGGACTTCTCTTGGCGGCAAATGCTTCCTGCGGCCATAGCCACCAGCATCGACTCATTCGGCGTGGGCGCTGGCCTGGCCCTGCTGGGCATCAACATCTTGCTGTCCGCATTGGTCATCGGACTGGTGACGGCTGCGGTCTCCATAGCGGGATTGCGCATTGGATACGTCGTCGGTTCCCGCTGGCGCAAGCCGGCCAGAATCGCCGGCGGCATCATTTTGATAGTCATGGGCATCCAGATCCTTCTGGATCACCTGATGAACGCCTAGCTCAGATCGTCGTCTGAAGGACGAGTGCCGCCAGTACCACAATGGCTCCGGACAGAAGCACCGACATCAGCGCCAGACCAATGGCCCCAGGCCGATCAGCTGCTTCTTCGGCCCAGCGATAGCCTGCGATGATGAGCCCGATCAGCAGCAGCAAGGCCACAAGCACTACCAGGATTGGCATCAGGTCAGGTCCGAAGCCCCTGACCAGCTCTGGCAGGAAGACCCATCCCGAGGCGGCGACAGCAGTGACCCCGCCCATGGCGGTTGCAGAAATGCCCCGGATGACCATCCGCCTGTCCCTACGCAGCATCTGCCGAACAAACATGAACACGGCCAGAAGGGCAAGCAGGAATGCCGCAGTCGACAGCCAGACCCTGAAGGCGTCAGACCCCTGCATGACCAAGGCCGGAACCAGGCAGACCAAGGTCAGCAAACCGAACATGGCTCGGTCTGGGCCGGGGCGAATACCCCGACCCACCAAGGGCCAAGAGGCCAACAGGGCCAATCCCAGCACCAGAACCAGGAAGGCCTGCACCCATCGGGCGACCCGAGGCTCGGCCAACAAGCCCGCCGCCACGCCCGGCAGGATCAGCGCCGCCAGGGCCAGCAGCTGCGTCAGGGCGGGCGCGCGCCCATCCCGGGTTTCTTTTACGGTCTGCGCCATGGGTCCTCCTGCCTGTCCCCATCGGGGAGCCATACGTCACATCCTAGGGCAAGGCCATCCTGTGAACTCGAAGCCCTGTGACGGGCCGATTGTACAATGATGACGACTGTTCAACGAATCCACCCCTCTATGGACGAACGGACAGGGAAGAAGGTACCCCCGTGACGGATCTGACCTTGATGACCTGCGCCGAGGACCCGGCATCGGTTCTGCCAGCCTTGGCCCTGCTCTCCCATCGGGTGCGCGTTCTGCCCTTGGACGCCGCCTCCCTGGTAAGAATGCCCGAGGACACAGTGCTGCTGATCGATGCCAGCGACGACCTGGCCGAGGCCAAGACCCTCTGCAACCTGACCCGGGCCTCGGGCCTGTCCACGCCCATCATCCTGGTTCTGAGCGAGGGCGGCTTCACCGTGGTCAATGCCAGCTGGGGCGTGGCCGACGTCATCATTCAGTCCGCATCCCCCGCCGAGGTCGAAGCTCGGCTGCGTCTGGTCTGCCAACGCGAGACCCCGACACGCAAGCCAGATGCTCAGCCCGAAGAGGCTGAGGACCAGGTGCCCACTGGTCAGGTCCGCTCAGGCGATCTGGTTGTGGACACCGAAAGCTACACAGCCCGAATCCACGGTCGTCCTATCAACCTGGCCTACAAGGAGTTCGAGCTGCTCAAATACCTGGTTCAGCATCCCGGCAGGGTCTTCACCAGGGCGCAGCTCCTCCAGGAGGTCTGGGGCTATGACTACTACGGCGGCACCAGGACGGTTGATGTGCATGTGCGGCGGCTCAGGGCCAAGCTGGGCAGCGAGTACGAGCACCTGATCGGCACGGTCCGCAATGTGGGCTACCGGTTCGACCCGCCCTCGTCAGCACGGACGGCCTCAGCCCCCAAGCCCGAGCCGGATGCCGGGACCAACCCAGATCCAGCCGAACAAGAGGACAGCCAGTCAGAACAATCCCAGGACTCCAAGAAGAAGAAAACCGATCATAGTGACTGATGCATCATCAAATCGAAAGCGTCCCCAAGGCAGGGAAAGCAAGGCCCACCGCCTGGCCCGCATGCACGAGGAGTACCGCATCCTCTGCCAGGTCTTTCCCGAGGCGGTCTGCGCCCTGCACTTTCACAACCCCTTCGAACTGCTGGTGGCCACTGTCCTGAGCGCCCAAACCACCGATAAGCGGGTAAACTCGGTGACCCCTGAACTCTTCGAGCGCTACCCCGATCCCGCAGCCATGGCCCAGGCCCAGCCGAACGAACTGGAGGCCATAATCCACCCGGTGGGCTTCTATCACGCCAAGGCCCGCCACCTGCTGGGGCTCTCTCAGATGCTGACCGAAGACTACGGCGGCAAGGTTCCCCAGACCATGGAGGAACTGACCAGTCTGCCCGGCGTGGGGCGCAAGACCGCCAATGTAGTCCTTGGCAACGCCTTCAACATCCCCGGATTCCCGGTGGACACCCACGTCACCAGGGTCACCGGCCGCCTGCGCTGGCGGACCGACTGGCGCAGCACCCACCCCGATCCAGTGAAGATCGAGCATGAGATCTGCGACTGTTTCCCGCCCGAGGACTGGACCAATCTGTCGCACAGGCTGATTCTCCACGGCCGAGCCACCTGCCACGCCCGCAAGCCCGACTGCCTCCACTGCCCCCTGGCCGAAACATGCCCCAGCGCCGAACTCCTGGCCGGACCAGCCTCTCGATAGAATCAAAACCATGGCACGGGGCAGACACACACAAATCAGATCCGGAATCATCTTTCTGCTGGTACTGGCGATCCTGACAGCGGGCACCTACATAGCCTGGCCGCTGGTGACAGGTCAGGGAAGCTGGCAGCTGCCCTGGGTTCAGGGGAGCACAGGCCAGATCGTGCGCATTCGAGCCCGCCAGGCCCCCGTCTCCCTTGACATCCGCACCGAACCCGGATTTGCCACCGACCAGGCCCTGATGGGCAATGTCTACCAGACTCTGACCAGGCCCGACGCCAAAGGCCGGCCGACGCCCGGCCTGGCTCAAAACTGGGAGGTCTCCTCAAACGGGCTGCTCTACACCTTTCATCTGCGCAATGACGCCCACTTCGTCGACGGACGCCGCCTGACCTCGGAGGATGCCCTCTGGTCCCTGCAGCAGATCATCGACCACCAGTACCAGGGCCATCGGGACCTGGATGGACTGGCCAGGGTCACCAACCCCGATGATGCCACACTGGTAATCGGCCTGAAGAGCCCGAACGCCAGGCTGCTGACAGCACTGAGCGGTCGGGCGGGCATAGTCTACGACCGCCGGGCCCGGGTCAACTATTCCACTCGATCAGCTGGCTCAGGCCCCTACCAGGTGGATGACTGGCAGCCGGGTACCAGCCTGACCCTGACCGCCAGCAAGTCCTACCAAGGCCCGGACAAGGCCGCCATCCACAAGGTGATCATCAGCTACACCGGCAGCCCGCAAGAGACCATCAAGAATCTGGACCAGGGACGCCTGGACGCTGTAGTGGACATGGATCCCGCCACCGCCAAACAGGCCGGCAAGGCGCCGACTGCCACGCCCAGCACAAACAATGTGGTCCTGGCCTTCAACAACGAGGCATCCAGCCTGCTATCCGACCAGCATGTGCGCGAGGCCGTCCGCTATGCCGTGGACCGCCAGGCGCTGGCCGATCTGGAAGGCGGCGGAGCCAAAGTGTTGGGCGGGCCGCTCAACCCGTTGAGCCCCGGCTATGATCCCGGTCTGCAGGCTTTCCCCTTCGACCGCATCCAGGCGGCCCGTCGAAACTCCTACTACGCCCCGTCCTACTATCACGGCGGTCTGCGCCTGATCTACCCCCAGGAATTCGGCAACCAGGTGGGCGATCTAATCAGCACGCAGCTGAAGGCGGTAGGCATCCCCAGCCAGGTCTCCATGGTGGACCAGACTGCATTCCGCGACCAGGTACTCAACCGCCACGACTATGACATGGCCCTGCTGGTCATGGACAATGATGAAATCGACCGCTTCGCTGACCCCGAATCCACGATGCACTTCGACAACATCGATATTCAGAATTCCTGGAAGCAGGTGACGGACTGCACCGACCAGAACACCTATGCCGAGCGACTGAAGGACTTTGCCCGACAGGTCAGCGACCTCTCCCCCAGCGACTGGCTGTATCAGCGTACGCCCCTGGTCCTCACCGCCCCCCGCCTGCAGGGCATGCCCAGCTCTCTGGTGGACCGCTACCTGCCCCTGTGGAACCTGCGCATCCAGGGGTGAAAAGGCCGGTGGCCCTTGTCACTGTTCGTCCATAAAATGCTGGTATGTCTGCTGAAAACCAAGGAATCGTCAATGCCCATCTGACCCCCCTGCCTGACAGGGTGGGCGTGGATGGTCTGGAGGAAAAGTGGTGCCGCGACTGGGATGAGTCCGGCGTCTACCGCTTCCGCAACACCCGCGAGCGCTCCGGCGTCTACTCCATCGACACCCCGCCGCCCACGGTTTCGGGGCATTTGCATGTGGGGCACGTCTTCTCATACACCCATACCGATGTGATCGCCCGGTTCAAGCGGATGCAGGGCTACGACGTCTTCTACCCAATGGGCTGGGACGACAACGGCCTGCCCACCGAGCGGCGGGTCCAGAATTATTACGGGGTCCGCGTGGACACTTCGCTCAAGTACGATCCGGACTTCAAGCCCCCCTTCCACGGGACCAAGGGCAAGAAGATCAGCGCCAAGGACCAGGTGCCCGTCTCCCGGCAGAACTTCATCGAACTATGCGAGGAACTGACCGCCGAGGACGAGAAGCTCTTCGAGCAGCTCTGGCGATCGCTGGGCCTGTCGGTGGACTGGTCGCAGACCTACCACACCATCGGCGAGCATCCCCGCCGGGTGGCACAGAAGGCTTTCCTGCGGAACCTGGCCCGAGGCGAGGCCTATCAGAAGGAAGCCCCCGGGCTCTGGGACGTGACCTTCCAGACCGCCGTGGCACAGGCCGAGCTGGAGTCGCGCGAATATGACGGCTTCTATCACCGTGTGGCCTTCCGGTTTGCGGACGGCACGCCAATTTACATCGAGACCACCAGGCCTGAGCTGCTGGCGGCCTGCGGCGCCCTGATCGCCCATCCGGACGACAAGCGCTACCAGAAGTACTTCGGGCAGAAGGTCTACTCTCCCCTGTTCAAGGTGGAGGTGCCCATCCTGGCCCACCCCGCCGCAGAAATGGACAAGGGCGCCGGCATTGCCATGTGCTGCACCTTCGGCGACGTGACCGACGTGCAGTGGTGGCGGGATCTGAACCTGCCCACCAGGTCCATCATCCAGCGCAACGGACGAATCGTCATGGATGTGCCGGACTGGATCACCGATGAAGGCGGACGGCGAATCTTCGAGCAGACCGAGGGCAAGACCACCTTCTCAGCCCGCAAGATCATCGTGGATGCCCTGCGCGAGTCCGGCGACCTGGATGGCGAACCCAAGCCCACCAAGCGCATGACCAACTTCTATGAGAAGGGCGACAAGCCCCTGGAGATCGTCACCTCCCGTCAGTGGTACCTGCGCAATGGCGGCACCGACCAAAAACTCAACCAGGAGCTGCTGGAACGTGGCAAGGAGCTCAACTTCCATCCGGACTTCATGCGGGTACGCTACAACAACTGGGTCGAGGGACTTAACGGCGACTGGCTGATCTCCCGCCAGCGCTTCTTCGGAGTCCCCTTCCCCCTCTGGTACCCGGTCAGGGAAAACGGCGAGACCGACTACGCCCATCCCATCACCCCGGCCGAGGACAGGCTCCCCATCGACCCCAGCAGCGATGTGCCCGAGGGCTTCGAGGAGTCCCAGCGCGACCAGCCTGGCGGCTTCACGGCCGAGAAAGACATCATGGACACCTGGGCCACCAGCTCCCTGACGCCTCAGATCGTGACCCACTGGGCAGAGCCGGGCGAACAGGACCAGGCCCTCTTCAAGGCGACCTTCCCCATGGACCTGCGTCCCCAGGGCCAGGACATCATCCGCACCTGGCTCTTCAGCTCCATGGACCGCGCCCATCTGGAGAACGGCTGCCTGCCCTGGAGCGACACCACCCTGTCGGGGTGGATTCTGGACCCGGACCACAAGAAGATGAGCAAGTCCAAGGGCAATGTGGTGGTACCCGACGAACCCATCAAGAAGTATGGCGCTGACGCTGTGCGCTACTGGGCATCCTGCGCCCGGCTGGGCCTGGATGCTACCTACGATGAAGGACAGATGAAGATCGGCCGCCGCCTGGCCGTCAAGCTCCTCAACGCCGTCAAGTTCGCGCTGGCCATCGGACGTGAGGATGAAAACCATAAGGTCACTCAGGCAGCGGAGGCCACCTGGGACCCGGCTGATGTGACGGTCCCGCTGGATCGCGCGGTCCTGGCCGGCCTTGCCCAGGTGATCGACCAGGCCACCAAGGCCCTGGAATCCTACGAGCACTCCAAGGCATTGGAAGTGACCGAATCCTTCTTCTGGGACTTCTGCGACAACTACATCGAGCTGGCCAAGAACCGGGCCTACGGGACCGCGGATGCCACCGGCAGGACCCCTGACGAAGCACAGGTGCTGAGCGCCCGTACAACCCTGGGACTGGTCCTGGACGCTCTCGATCGTCTCCTGGCTCCCTTCCTGCCCTTCGCCACCGAGGAGGCTTGGCAGTGGATGCATCAAGGGGACGGATCGGTTCACAGGGCCTCCTGGCCACGTTCAGAATCCTACCGTGCAGCTGCCCAGGGCCAGGATCCGGATCTTTTGGCCTGGGCAGGCACGGCCTTGGCCTCACTGCGGCGAATCAAGTCCGAGGCCAAGGTCTCCATGAAGACCCCCATCCTCTCCGCCTCCTTGAGCGTGGCGCCAGAGGGCCTGGAAGCCGTGAAGGCAGCCCTGGACGACATAGCCGAAGCGGGTAGGGTCACCGGAGATCTGAATCTGGTCGAGGAGACCAGCCAGCCCGATACCAAGGGAGCCGGCGAGGATGAGGAAGGCATCCGGGTGACTGCCAGCCAGCTGGGTGAACCCCCGGCTAAGAAGCCTCGTAAGTAGGTTTCATTCCCGATGGCAACCGGGGCGGTTCGGCCATAGGCACCGCCCCGGTTGCCATCAGTTTGCACTGGCGACAAGGTCGTTATCAGTGCAGCTAGCATTACAGCCTGAAGGCCATACGAACAACCTTCACCCATGCAAAAAGCAGAACCGATCAGCATTCATGCAGTTTTGTAGCCAAAAGCATGCCCATTACGAACTGCTCGGACCGAATTTGCTTGTGGAACGCCTAATTACAACACTTTGTGGCTCGCCAAGATTGTAATGCTAAACTAGAACCAGTAGCGGGATTTTACTTGGTGTGCGTCGACGCAGTTATGGGGACTATGACCTGGGAAGTCAGCACGCTTGGGGAGGAAGATTAAATGGGGAATGCTCATAGCACCCGTAGACTGTTGACCTTAACGGCTATGATTGGACTGGCGCTGCTCGTAGCTTCAACCGGAGCATACGCAAACACCGACGACATGGCGCCTACACCTACAGCAGGAAGCAGCAGCGCGAACTCATTGCTCAAAACAGGTGAGCAGGTAGGGGCTATGATGCCGACCGCATCACCATCGCCGCTGGCCAACAATAATCCCTCGCCGTTCAAGTCCATCCAACCATTCAATAAACAAAAGACCGACAAGTCGCCCCAGACCAGGGATTCATCCTCATATACCCTCACTTTCGACGCTGACGGGGGCTCGCCGGCATCCGGTTCGTCGGCCCTGAGCCAGACGATAGCCTCAGGTCATCTGGCATCCCCTCCCACCGTCACCAAGACAGGCTACCTGTTTGACGGATGGTTCGTCAAAGCAGCCGACGACAGCTCCAATGTGGCCTACGATTTCGGCAAGCCGGTCACCAGCACCAGCGCGAAGTCGCTGATAGCCCATTGGTCATCAGTCAAAGACTCCCAGTGGACGACAGCCAACGCCAGCGGCAACGACACAGGGGGCTCTTCAATCACTCTGACTCCCCCCAAGCCCAGAGGGGTCAGATTCGCACAGGTCAGCGCCGGCCACGACCACACCCTCGCCGTAGGCTCGGATGGTCATGTCTACGCCTGGGGCGACAACAGCAAGGGCGAGCTTGGCGATGGCACCAAAATCAACAAAAACGCACCGGTGCGGATCACCGAAAATGACGCTATAAAAGGAAAGACCTTTATAGCTGTCAGCGCGGGAACCACATTCTCCGTAGCACTGGCTTCTGACGGCAGCGTCTACACCTGGGGCGACAACTCACGCGGCGAACTCGGCAACGGTTCCACCACGGATCCCGATTCCTCAGTACCGGTAAAGGCGAATCTCAACGTCACCATCACCGCCATCAGCGCCGGATACTGGCATGCCATGGCCCTGTCCTCGGACGGGACGATCTACACATGGGGAGACAATCAATACGGCCAGCTCGGCAACGGGCACACGGGGGTCAACGTCAACCCTTCACCCGCGGCAGTGGCCTCTCCATCCGGCGTCACCTTCACCACCATCAGTGCCGGATACGATTTCCAGACGGCGCTGGACAGCAACGGCTATGCCTACGCCTGGGGACGCAACCAGGGCGGCCAGCTTAGCATCGGCACCATCGACGACACCAGCAGCGGTTCCAATGTCTACAAACCAACGCGCATTTACGGCGACTCGACCGGCAACCCAGACAGCACTGTCTACACCGACATCGATGCAGGGTACCTGCACGTCCTGGCACTGAGCAATTCAGGCAAGGTATATTACTGGGGTTATCTCCTGACCAAGACTGACACCAATCCCGGCGTTCACTCCCTCTACCCCAGTCTGTTAAGCCTGCCCCCGGAAGCGGCGACGCCTGTTTCAGTCAGCGCCGGGGACTACTCCTCTGCGGTGGTCGACTCTGCGGGCAGCCTGTACATGTTCGGCAGCAATTCCAGCGGTCAGCTGGGCGACGGAACCACAACTGCTAATTCAAAGATGACCGAGGTGAGCCTGACAGGCGTCACAGTCGCCGCATTCGATGTCTGCCGGCACAGTCTGGCCATCGGCTCGGACGGGCTCCCCTACAGCTGGGGGGAAGCGAAAAGCGGCAAGCTGGGACAGGGCAGCAGCGGACCTCAAAGCGGCTCACAGACCAAGCCTGCAGCGGTCAGCCCACCCCAGATAGATCTGGCCAAGGTGACCTTTGGCAAGACTGATGTTGCCAAGACCGACAGCGGCAGCCCAATCAACCGAACTTCAGCAGGTGACGACACTTGGAGTACGAATACCCCATGGACGGTCACTACCCCGCACCACACCTACGGAACCACCAAGATCAAAATCAATGAATGGACCATTGGCGGCGCAGCACAGCAGGCGCAGCCCATCGCCGACTATACATTCACACCCACTGCTCAGAAGGTCACCTTTGATTCGGACGGGGGTTCATCGGTCTCGGACCAGTCCGTCACTTCAGGCAAGCAGGCTTCGCCTCCCAACGTGACCAAGACAGGTTTCCTGTTCGACGGCTGGTTCGTCAAAGCGGCCGACGGCAGCTCCAATGTGGCCTACGACTTCAGCAACCCGGTCACCGGACCGCTGAATCTGAAAGCCCATTGGTCGTCGCCAGACACCAAATGGAAAACGTCGAATGCCCTCCATGGCGATGACACCGGTGGCTCCACGATTACTCTGACTCCTCCCAAACCCAGGGCAGTGAGGTTCGCACAGGCCAGCGCCGGGCGCTACCACACTCTGGCTGTAGGTTCGGACGGACACGTCTACGCTTGGGGAAATCAGGCCAGCGGGAGTCTGGGGAACGACAAAACCTCAGGCACGGCGACTACACCAGTACGGATCACCGAAAATGACGCCATAAAAGGAAAGATCTTCATAGCCGTCAGCGCCGGCGACGCTTACTCCATAGCCCTGGCCTCGGACGGTACCGTCTACACCTGGGGCAGCAACGACAAAGGCCAGCTCGGCAACGGCACCACAGGAGGCTACTCCGCCGAACCAGTAAAGGCACAGACAGGCAATGCCAAAATCACCGCCATTAGCGCAGGACGGTCATACGCCATGGCCCTGGCCTCGGACGGCACGGTCTACACCTGGGGAAACAACCAGTACGGTCAGCTAGGCAACGGCAGCTCAGACAACAGAAGCCATGCCTCCCCTGCCAAGGTCACGGCGCTGTCCGGCATCACCGCCATCAGCGCAGGGTTCACTACAGGTACTGCCCTGGACAGTCAAGGCCACGCCTGGGCCTGGGGCCAGAACGACAAGGCACAGCTCGGCAACGGCACCCTTAATGACAACCCGACACCGGCACGCGTCCAAGACCTGGGCACCGGACAGCCTGATACGCGGTTCTATATCGCCATCAGCGCGGGCTATCAGCATGTGCTGGCGCTCGATACGGATCACAACGTCTATGGGTGGGGTTCCAGCACCGCCATCGGATCCTCGACTGATACCAATGTCAGCACGAAAGGATCCACTAAGATCAGCTTCGGAGACGACGCTGTCAACATCACCGCCATCAGTGCAGGCGACGATGGATCCGAAGCCATAGACGACAACGGAAGGATCTACACCTGGGGCAATCAGGGTTACGGCCAGCTAGGCAACGGCAATAATGATGCATGGCAGACCAATCCGAAAGCCATCACTCTGGCCCAATCGGTGAAGGCCTGCGCGGTAGCCACCTCCGGCCATCACCAGACGGCCATAGGGTCTGACGGATTGCTCTACACCTGGGGATACAACTACTACAACCAGCTGGGGCAGAGCATATCGGCATCAAGGCCCGGCACCACACAGCCGCCACAAATCACCCTGACCAAGGTGACCTTCGGCACCATGGCCAGCAGCACCAAGCCAGCCACGAACCTGACCCAGACAAGCAAAGACACCTGGGATAAAAACCGGGATTGGACCTTCGTGACGCCCGCGTACCCGTACGGCCCGTCCAGTTTCACCATCACATGGAACATTGCCGGCGATGCCGGGGACTCAACGCAAACACAGCAGTTCGACTACACCTTCGATCCGACCAACAAGCGCATAGATCTTGACCCCGTTGGAGGCGTCGGGGCTGCATGGACAAGCAAGGACATCAAGGAAGGCGAATTGGTGCCCCGACAGACTGTCACCAAAGCAGGCTTCCTATTCGATGGCTGGTTTATCAAAGCATCCGACGGCAGCTCCGATGTGGCCTATGACTTCGGCAAGCCGGTCACTGACCCGCTGACCCTGGTCGCACACTGGACACGTTCGTCTTCAATGACTGTCAACCCAACCATCAGCCCATCCACCGGCGGGTACCAGGTCACCATCACTCCACCCTCGCAGCGTGGCATCCGTTTCGCCCAGGTCAGCACAGGCAAAAACCATTCACTGGCTGTCGGCAGTGACGGCAACGCCTACGCCTGGGGAAACAATAGTACGGGGCAGCTCGGCAACGGCAGCAAAGATAGCAGCAAGACACCGGTCCAGGTGAAGAAGCCCGACAGTGTTGCCGACAAGGACAACTTCTCCTACATCCAGGTAAGCGCAGGTTATGGATTCTCGCTGGCCCTCGGCAGCGACGGCAACGCCTACGGCTGGGGAAACAATAGTACGGGGCAGCTCGGCAACGGCAGCACCGATAGCAGCAAGACACCCGTCCGAGTGAAGAAGCCCGACAGTGTTGCCGACAAGGACAACTTCTCCTACATCCAGGTAAGCGCAGGAGGCTATCATTCCCTGGCCATCGGCAAGGATCATCAGGTCTACGCCTGGGGAGACAGGAGCAGAGGCGGACAGGTGGGCGACGGTAGCACGACTGGGAACGTCCCTACTCCAGTAGCTGTCAACGCAAGCGCCACCAGCCCTGGATTCCAAGTCAGACAGGTCAGTGCAGGATATCAGCACTCGCTGATCATCGGCATAAGCGGGCAAACCTACGCTTGGGGATTTGGCTACAACGGCAGACTGGGCAACAATTCCACAGCCCCACAAGCCAGCCCCGTATCGGTGTCGTCACCCAAGAAATACGAAGACGGATCGACAGGATTCTTCGCCACTCAGGTCAGTGCGGGAGGCTCACACTCCCTGGCCATCAGCAGAGACGGCAAGGCCTACGCCTGGGGTACGAACACCGACGGACGCCTGGGCACCGGAGACACCAACGATGCCGCAATACCTACCCCGGTGGCCGATCCTGACGGAGGCAGCGATGGATTCAAACCCACCGAGGTCAGCGCTGGAGGATACTTATGCACGGGAATCGACGATAAAGGGAAGGTATACACCTGGGGAAGCAATGGTCAAAACGCCCTGGGCAATGTCTCCATCACCGGATCCATCAGTGAATCCCCCGTTCTGGTAAGCAAAGACGGCAGCACCATACAGATCACTGCAGGCGAGCGCCAAGTCCTGGTCATCGACTCCGACGGCAAGGCCTACGCCTGGGGCGACAACAGCGGCAGGCAGCTAGGCACCAATTCCGACAACCCATCCGTCAAGGCGGCCACCTTGGTCTGCCCGCCGCAATTGACCATCAGCTCGGTCACGGTCGGCACGGACCCGGATACCGTTGCAGTTCTCCAACTGACACGGAACGGCACGGCAGAGACTTGGGGATCCTGGAATACCTGGACTTTCTATACCCCAGCGTTCAAGGCAGGTTCAACTACGGTCAACATCACCTGGAACATTGGCCAAGGCAGCTCTCAGACCGACAACCTGGACTTTTCCTACAGGGATGTTCTGCCCCTGACCGGCAGCCAAGGCCTTCTCGCCATACTGCTTGTCGGGCTGTTCGTTACGGTGACGGTCCTGGCATCAAGGCAGCACTACCAGGAAACGGCTCATCAGACTAAAGCCAGCACTCGCTGACCAGGCGATCCCGTCATCGCTGATATCTAGTGGTCGATGGCATAGTAGTTCATCTACGCCATCGACCACTAGCGTGCTATGGATTCCCTCAGCGTGAACCCAGCTGGCTGGCCAACTGTTCGTGGCCCTGTTTAGCAGCGTCAGCCACCAGATGCAGATAAGCCTCAGCCAGATTCGGATCGAGGCCATAATCTTCAGCCTTGTCTCGCAAGGCCGCTATCTGTGAAGCCTCCCGACGTAGGTCAGCTGAGGCGAATCCCGCCTGGGCCTTGAGCAGACCGATGCGGTGGGTCACCCTGAACCGTTCGGCCAGCATGGCGACAATGGCGGCATCGATGGTGTCCACATCGGCACGCAGTTCCCCCACCTGGCGGGCGGCCTCGGCCTGGGGTCCCCCGCTCTGCGCCTGGTCATCGATCACTGTTTCCATCTTCTCAGAGCTCATGGCAACAGTGTAATCCTGCCACCAAAGTTCCGACGGCCTGGTCTAAGGACAGAGCGCTGCTAATCCAATTTTTGGTCATTCCCGAAATCCGCAGGTCATAGATAGTTCCGCTGCAAATCGCGGATCCTCTCGTATTCCTGATGGGCCTTTATCGAGGATTCGATATGAGCCACCTCAGGAGTGGCCACCTCCCAGTAAGCGTCGGCTGCATCGTCACGTTCCACCGGTGCCACCTTTGCATAGATGGCGGTGATTTGATCACTGGCGAGCGCCTTTCGCAAAGCCTGACGCAGTTGGTCCGCATCCTCGACGGTATAGGTTTTGACCCCGTACCCTTCAAGAATCTTGGGAAAATCGACCTGCAGCGGTTCCTTAGGATTCTGCCGGCCGTTATCTCCCCGGTAGTAATACTTGGTCTCAAATCCTTGAGAGCCGACCTGCATGGACAGTGAATGAATCGATCCATAGCCGCCGTTATCCAAGAGCAGCAATATGATTTTCTCCCGCTCCTGAATCGCCGTCAGTACATCCTGGTGGTACATGATGAAGGAGGCATCGCCGATGAAGGAGAAGATCTCCCTGCTCGGATCAGCCATTCGCATACCCAGGGCTGCAGGAATCTCATAACCCATGCAGGAATAGCCGTATTCGACCGAGTAGCCAAGCGGACTACCCGCCTTCCAGAGCTTCTGAAGATCGCTGGGCATGGACCCGGCGGCGTTCACGACCACATCCTGGGGACGGGCGAATTCGTTGACGATGCCGATGACCTCCTTCTGCCCCAGCCCCTCAGTGCCTGGGATATGCTGGACCATGCGGTCCACAGCCTGCCGTTGCTCGTCGGCCTTGGCCACGGCCTCACGGCGATAATCCTCGTCCACCTGCCAATCGCCCAAAACCTCCTGCAGCTCGCTCAGCGTCTCACGGGCATCGCCAATGACCGGAATGGCTGCCTCCTTGTGCGCATCGAATGACAGGACGTTGATATTGACGAAGTGCACCTGGGGATTCTGGAACATCGTGTTGGATGCCGAGGTGAAATCCGTATAGCGTGTGCCGACACCAATGATCAGGTCTGCAGTGTGGGCCAGGCGGTTGGCAAAGCGCAGTCCCAGAGCACCCATGGGGCCCGAGTTCATCGGATGGTCATAGGGCAGGGCGCCCTTGCCTGCCTGGGTGCTTCCGACCGGAATCCCGGTCCTTTCGGCGAATTCCGCCAAAACCTTACTGGCTGACGAATACACGACACCTCCGCCAGCAATGATCAGCGGGCGCTTCGAACTCTTGATGGCCTCAGCAGCCTGGGCCAGGGAATCCTTGTCTGGTCTGGTCCTGGGGATTCGCCAAATCCGCTCACGGAAGAGGTCGAGGTCGAAATCATAGGCTTCGGCCTGCACATCCTGGGGCAGACAAAGCGTCACAGCGCCGGTGGTAGCTGGGTTGGTCAAAGTCTCCATGGCTCTCATCAGGGAGGCCGACAGCTGCTCGGGCCGGTCGATTCGGTCCCAGTACCGACTGACGGCCTTAAAGGAGTCATTGGCGGAAATATCGTTGGACTGTTCATTCTCGACCTGCTGCAGAACCGAGCCTGTCCGCCGGGTCGAGAAATAGTCGCTGGGAAGCAAAAGGACCGGCAGACGGTTGACCGTCGCAGTGCCAGCCGCAGTGATCATATTCGCTGCACCAGGCCCTATCGAGGTAGTGACGGCCATGGCTCCCATTCTGTTCATCTGGCGGGCGTAGCCGACGGCTATATGTGCCATGCCCTGCTCGTTCTTCCCCTGGATGAAACGGAATCGGTCGATCTCCTCCAAGAGCGCCTGCCCGACCCCGGCTACATTGCCATGGCCCAGAATGCCCAGAGCCCCACCGAAGAAGGTGGATACCTGCCCATCCCTTTCCACTTTCTGGACCTCCAGAAAGCGAACGACGGCCTGTCCAACAGTCAGCCTGACTGTATTATCAGTCTTGCTCGTCCCTATCATTTCCTCGCACCTTTCCTATTAGCCGCCGTGACCCTCTCAAACTGGGGTAATGCAAACCCCGCGCTGTCCGCCATGGACTAGGCCTGCGGGGAACCGTCACCGCTTGCCCTAGTTCGCTAGGGTTAACGGTCCATAGGTCAATCATGGCCGTCGACGGCCGCGCTCTTGGCAACCAAGGTATAAGAGCAAGTGATTTCATAACTATCCTGCATTTTTTGTATATCGCCCCGGTACCCCGCGATGCCATGCCTTTCTTCCTGCCCTCCGACAGCCCAAGGCAGAGGTTGAACCGGAATGAAGCCGTCTTAGAAAATGGCTAGGAATCTTATAAATACTTGCAGACCTGTCAGGATCACCCCTGGAGGATGCAAGGTTGTGGCCTAGAACTGGAGAACAACCAATGTCTGGAGACAGAGTCGTGCCAGACAGTATCAGCTGAAAGGAATGGCCATGTCGTCATTTGAAACGCTGGCTAAAGCCGAGAGCCCCGCTGAGCTATCCAAACGCCGCACCCGTTACACTCGGCTGATGATATGCCTGGGACTGTGCGCAGGGGGGCTGTATGGATACACGCTGACAGCCCTATCCGGCGCACTGATAACCATGAACATAGGATCAGGCCAGCTGGGCCGTCCCACCGACTTCGAACAGGGGCTCATCACCTCGGCAATGCTGCTGAGCGCAGCGGTAGGCGCCTTTGCGGGCGGCAACCTGAACAACCGCCTTGGGCCGAAAAAGATGATCCTGACCGGAGCAGTACTGGCAATCCCCGGGGCAGTAATCTGCGCTGTAACGCCCAGCATTCTTATCCTTTGCCTGGGCAGGGTCATTCTCGGCCTGGCAATCGGCTTCACATCGACCATCGTCCCTATTTATCTGGGGGAGATGACCGAAGCCGCCAATAGGGGACGCATCGTCTCGGTCAATTCAGTCATGATCGTGGTCGGACAGCTCCTGGCTGTGTCAGTCAACGCCATCCTGACACAGATGGGCATCGGCTGGAGGGCCATGCTGTGGGCGGCCGTCGTCCCAGGTATCCTGCTCCTGCTGATAGCCTTTGTCATCAAGGACAGCCCCGATTACCTGATTCGGCACGGTCTGCAGGATCAGGCCATCCAGCTTCTGACTGAAACCCGGGACCTGCCCGAGGCCGAACAGACCTTCAAATCGCTTTCCCAGGCCCGTGAGAACAGCAGTCAAACCGCCGCCCGGAACAACTCCGACAGCAGTTTTGCGACACCATGGCTGCGCAGGGTGCTGATAATTGGGATCGGGCTGGCTTTGATTAATCAGCTCAGCGGGCAGAATATGGTCAATTACTACGCCCCCACTATTTTCACCAAGACCTTGGGCTTTGCACCATCCATGTCCATACTGGCCACCGTACCTGTCATCCTGGTCTCCGCCATCGCCGCCACAATAGGCGGCCTGGGTTTCATCGACAAAATCAATCGACGGACCATTCTGACTGTCGGCCTGGTCGGCACGATTATTTTCCTGGTCGCTATCGGCATCAGCTACCGCTTTATCGATCCCTCCAGTAGTTCCCGTACTGCCTCCTGGGTCATGATCGTCATGATGATGATCTATCTGGTGTTCGTGCAGGGCATGGTAGCGCCGGTCACATGGCTCTTGATGGCCGAAGTCTTCCCCACCAGCGTCCGTGGCAAGGGCATGGGATACGCCAACATAGCGCTCAATTTGGCCAACTTCCTCTTGTCGCTGATCTTCCCGCTCCTGCTCAACGGTCTGGGAGGCTCGGGAACCTACCTGCTGTTCGCCCTTATCAACATTGGGTGCCTGGTGTTTGCAATCACCATGATTCCTGAGACAAGAGGGAAGAGCCTGGAGGAGATTGAGGCCGAAGAACGCGCCTTGGGACAGCGGAAGTCAAAGAATTGAATAAAGGAGACAGGATGACTCAATGGGTATATCCAAACGGCAGCGCAGCCAAGGGTGATTGGGAGGTGAGCCTGGGAGCCTCGGACTCGCAACCCGTTCCAGGTTGGCAGTACACCGGCATCAGGGTCGCCAACCCCCGGAAAAACCAGGTTCTTACCCTGCCTGCAGCAGATGAGGAACGCCTGGTCGTCCCCCTCTGCCAGCGATTCGATGTCAGGACGCCGGATGGTCTTTATCACCTGCGCGGACGCCAAAACGTCTTCACTGCACCAACCGATGTTGTATACGTAGGCACGGGAACGCCCTTGGAGATATATGCCCCATCGGGGGGACGGGTCGCTGTCGCATCAGCGCCCGCCAGCACCCACTACCCAGACCAGCTGGTCAAGGCGGAAGACAATGAAACCGTCCTCAGGGGCAACGGGCCCACCTCCAGGCAGGCCCGAAACTTCGGCATGATGAACAACATCGAAGCTGAACGGCTGTTGGTGTGCGAGGTCATCACCCCCAGCGGCAGCTGGTCCTCCTACCCCGTCCACAAACATGACCGGAACAATGACCATGAGACCGCTCTCGAGGAAATTTACTACTTCCAGATGAGGGCGCTGCCGGGTGCCCCTGACCAGGCCCGGCCCCTGGCCTACCAAGGTGCCAGCACAGCCGACGAACGGCCTCTGAATATTATGACCGAAGTGCATCCCGGCGATACGGTGCTCATCCCCTACGGCTGGCATGGCCCCTCCATCGCCGCCCCCGGATACGACCTTTACTATCTGAATGTGATGGGCGGCGGCGGACAGCGCGACTGGAAGGTGACCATCCGCGACGATCAGACCTGGATCAATCAAGCCCTGCAGAGCCAGCCCTGCAATGACCGGCTGCCCATGATCGACTAAAAGGGGCTCAGATCGCGGATTTCTATGGCTACAGAACAACTCCAACCACCAACAAGGAGAGCACTATATGGACATCACCGGCGCTGTGCTGAGGACGATGGGTACGCCCGGCCCGTATGCACGGACCATACCGCTGTCTATCGAACACCTTGAACTGGATCCGCCCCAGCAGGACGAGATATTGGTCAAGGTCACCGCTTCCGGCATCTGCCATTCAGACCTGTCGGTCGTCAACGGCAGCAGACCGAGGCCCATGCCGATGCTGCTGGGCCATGAGACCACGGGCATCGTGCAGGCCTTAGGGCCTGGGGTCGAGGACTTGAAGGTCGGGCAGCATGTCACACTGGCCTTTCTGCCTCGCTGCGGCAAGTGCGCCAACTGCCTGACAGGCGGCCGGCTGCCCTGCACTCCTGGCTCCAAGGCCAATCAGGCCGGCACCCTGATGAACGGCGGCATTCGCATCCACAAGGGACCGGAGCGGATATACCACCACGTAGGCGTCTCCGGCTTCGCCACCTACGCCGTCGTCGATCGACGCTCAGCTGTGCCTGTCCCAGAGGAACTTCCCTCTGCCATAGCAGCCGTCCTGGGTTGTGCCGTCCTCACCGGCGGAGGCGCCGTGCTCAACGCCGCCGACCCCCAGGACGGGCAGGATGTCATGGTGATCGGACTGGGCGGAGTCGGCATGAGCGCCCTGTTGACGGCTGCAGCACTGGGCAGAGGCCGGGTCATAGGGGTGGACCGCAACAAGGATAAGTTCAACGATGCCTTGGGCATGGGCGCCACCGATGTCTACACGGTTGACGAAGCCCTAAGCAAGGGCATCAAAGCGCCTATCGTCATCGAGGCAGCCGGCGCTCCAGGAGTCCTGGACCAGGCCTTCGAACTGACGGACATCGGTGGCAAAACCATCACGGTAGGGTTCCCGGATCCCTCGGTCAGAGCGTCACTGCCATCCAGCGTCATCACCGGTGAGGCACGAACAGTCATCGGCAGCTACCTGGGATCGGCGGTCCCCGCTCAAGACTTACCCAGATATGCCCGACTATGGCTGGACGGGAAGCTGCCGGTGGAAAAGCTCATCAGCAATCACATCAGGCTTGATGACATCAACGAAGCCATGGACGACCTCGACAGGGGCCAGGCCTTGCGGCAAATCATCGAATTCGACTCATGAGCCAAGACCCGGACCGAACTAGCACCGCTTACGCCTTGATGAGAAAGGACACACAGTGAAGTGGACAAAGAAAATCGACACAGTGCTGCCAGAGGCATCGAACACCCTGTTTATCAACGGGCAATGGAGGAAATCCCGGACGGGAAGAACATTCGCCGTCGACAACCCATCAACTGGCGAGCGCCTGTTCGAACTGGCCGATGCCGGAGCTGAGGATGCCATTGATGCCTTGGATGCCGCAAGTTCCAGCGCCGAAGGCTGGGCAGCCTCTACGCCCGTCGAGCGCCGAAATCTGCTGGACAACAGCTACGAGGCGGTCATGGACAACAAGAAGCTCTTTGCCGAGCTCATGACCAAGGAAATGGGCAAGACATACCAGGAAGCCCTGGGCGAGGTCGATTATGGAGTCGGCTTCCTCAAGTGGTTTGCCGAAGAGGCCATGCGCTCATATGGACGGACCTTCCACCTGCCCGACGGCCGCAAGGGCCTGGTGACCCACGATCCCGTGGGCCCCTGCTATCTGGTGACGCCCTGGAACTTCCCCTTGGCTATGGCCACCCGGAAAATCGGACCTGCGCTGGCAGCTGGTGACACCATGATTGTCAAGCCCGCAGGTTTGACGCCGCTGACAACCCTGGCCATGGTTGAGGTCCTCCGCCAGGCCGGCGTTCCCGACGGAGTAGTCAACGTCATTACTTCAGAGCACTCCCCCGAAATATCCGATGCGCTCTTCGCCGACGGTCGACTGCGGAAGATCAGTTTCACAGGCTCCACCACGGTTGGCAAGACCCTGATGAAGCAGGCCGCCGACCAGGTTCTGCGCACATCCATGGAGCTGGGTGGCAACGCCCCCTTCCTGGTCTTCGACGACGCGGACATCGACCAGGCAGTCCAGGGGGTCATGATGGCCAAGTTCCGCAACAACGGCCAGGCCTGCACCTCCGCCAACAGAATTTTCGTCCAGGACGGCATAGCCGATGAATTCGTCAACAAGCTTCAGCGGGCGGTCAGCGCTCTGAAAGTCGGGGACGGCATGGACCCCTCCACCGATATCGGACCGCTTATCAACAAGAAGGCAGTGGACCGCATGGAGCGCATCGTCAAAGATGCCGTGGATGCCGGGGCCGACCTGCTGGCAGGCGGCCATCGCTCCGATCTCGGCGAATGTTTCTTCCAGCCCACCCTTCTGGACCATGTGCCGCGGGAGTGCGAAGTCTTCCGTGAGGAGATTTTCGGCCCCGTGCTGCCTATCTCCCGATTCAGCAGCGACGAAGAAGGAATGAAGGCAGCCAATGACACCATCTATGGTCTGGCCGCCTATGCCTACACCAGATCGATCAAGCGCAGCGAGTGGGTCCAAGGCCATGCTCAAGCCGGCGTGCTCGCCATCAACTCCGGTGTCCTTTCCGATGCTTCAGTGCCTTTCGGAGGTGTCAAGCAGTCCGGCATGGGCCGTGAGGGCGGCAGCGAAGGCATCTACGAGTACCTGACCACCAAGTACACGCTCCTTATTCCCTGATCGCCTGCAAGACCGACCATCCTCCTTCCACAAGAAGCGAGCGCCGACCATCAATATCCTGGTTGGTGTTCGCTTCTTGTTGTTTCAGAAACGCGCACATCTGATATCAGTATTTATAGAAAACGCCTCTCCCCCTCATTGGGACGCTCAATTTTCCTTAGGCTTATAGCAGTCAGATCCACCGCCGATAACGATGTCGGAGCATTGGATACGGCATCATGCCAACTTGGAGGAACACCCATGTCCACCACCTATAGGGAGATCAGCCGCAACCTCGACATAGAGAAGCTGGCCGCCAACCGACGGCGATACTCCAGACTCATGATCGCTCTGGGCATTTTCGGAGGCGGTCTGTATGGCTACACAACCGTGGTCCTATCGGGGGCCCTGGTCACCATGAACTTCCACGGACAGGGACTCAACGCCTTCCAACAGGGAGTCCTGACAGCAGGGCTCCTCCTGGGCGCTGCCGTGGGATCCTTCCTGGGAGGCTCGTTGGCCGACCGATACGGCCGGAAGAAAATGATCATCACCGGTTCCTGCATCTCACTGCTGGCTTGCGCGGCCTGTGCACTGGCGACCGACTTCTCCCTTTTCCTCATTGCTAGAATCTCAGTCGGACTGGGTGTTGGATTCACCTCCTGCGTGGTGCCTATGGCCATCGGCGAGCTGGCTTCGGCGGACAAACGCGGCCGCTTGGTGTCTGTCAACTCGGTAATGATCAATATTGCGCAGCTCCTGGCTACCTGCGTCAACGCCATATTGGCCAAGGTCGCCGACTGGCATGCCATGCTCTGGGCCAACGTAGTGCCCGCGCTTTGCCTGGTCATCATCGCTTTTCTTATTCATGACACACCCAACTACTTCATTCGCCATGGCATGAACGATCAGGCCGTGCGCGTCCTGCTCTCCACACGCGATGAACAGGAAGCCAAGCAGACCTATGAGTCCATGCAGACCAGTCTGGCCTCCTCCAGCCGAGACTCACAGCACGCCAAGAAGGAGAGCTTCTCCACGCCATGGCTCCGGCGGGTGCTCATCGTTGGCATAGGCCTGGCCGTCATGCAGCAGTTCTCCGGAGTCAACGCCATCAACTTCTTCGCCCCCACCATCTTCTCGACCACGCTGGGATTCGGATCAACCGATTCAGTCATCGCCATGGTGCCGGTCATGCTGGTCTCGGCCATAGCCGCCGTGGTATTTGGCCTGATCCTGATCGACAAGATCGATCGCAGAACCGACCTGCTGATAGGCACGGCCGGCGTGACCGTATTCCTGACTGCCATCGGCATCTGCTACCTCTTCATTCAGGGGGGCAACACCAGCAAGGCTATGTCCTGGACCTTGATCGCCATCATGATGATTTACCTGCTCTTCGCCCAAGGAAGCATGGCACCCGTCACCTGGCTGATGATCGCCGAAATCTTCCCCACCGCAGTCAGGGGCCAGGGGATGGCATACGCCAATATCGCCGTCAACACCTCCAGCTTCATACTGACATTGATTTTTCCGGTCATGCTCGAAAAACTGGGCGGTGCAGGCTCCTTCTTCGTTTTCGCACTGATCAACGCGGGCGCCTTCCTTTTCACCAAGGCCCTGGTTCCGGAGACACGCGGCAAAACCTTGGCCCAGATAGAAGCGGAGGCCCGGCAACGCGTTAAGTGATGCCACACAAAACAACAACGCATACAAGCATCAGGAGGAGTGACATGGCTCTCATCAGCATGAATCAGACCGTGACCATGTACGGCAACGTACGAACCGATATACGTCTGGCCAAGGAGGCCGGCTACGACGGCATTGACCTGCAGACACCCAAACTCTACCGTTACCTGGACAAGGGATTCACTGCAAAGAGCCTGCTGCCTCTGCTTGACGGGCTCGCGGTCAGCGACATCGGGTCCATTCAGGACATCGAGCGGGAGGGATCCGCTGCCAGGGATCTGATGGACGAGGTGCGACGCATGTGCCAGGTGGCCTCTGAACTGGGGGCCCAGTACATCCAACTGTGCACAGGACCGGGACGGTGGGAGGTGGTCGAGGACTATGCTGCGGGCAGGCTCGCCGATGATGACCCCCGATACCGAGGCTTCCTGGGACGCGATGAGGCAGAGATGATCCGCGTTACCGCCCAAAACGTCCAAGAAGCTGCAGACATCGCAGCCGACTTCAACCTAGGCATCTACCTGGAGCCCCTGGCCTGGGCTCCGCTGAACCGCTGCAGGCAGATACTGGAGGTCATCGATCAGGCTTCCAGACCCAACATCGGTTTGGCCGTGGACACCTGGCAGTTCTATTCGGCCGGGGATACTCCTGACGACGTGCGGGCGCTGCCGGGAGATCTGATCAAGGCCGTTCACGTATCTGACGGGCTGGCTCTGACCCCCGGCAAGGATGTTGCCAACATGGACATCTACCGCAACACCATGATCGGAGGCGGCGTCATCCCCCTGCAAGAATGGCTGGATGCCGTGAAATCCACTGGCTTCGACGGCTGGTATTGCCCCGAGATCTTCTCCGACAGAGCCAGCGAAGAGGATATGGCGACCATGGCCGCCCTCACCCGGCAAACCATAGCCAGCCTGCTCTACTGAAACTTGCAGCCAAGCAGCCCGGCCCCTTGTACCGGACCGGGCTTTCCCTATGAGATCATCCGTTGATACAACAATGTCAGCAGGCGAGAATCAGACCAGCTGCCTACTGATGATGTCCTGAACGCCCTCCTCGGTAAGATTGCACATCTTGGGGAAAAGCGTCTTGAAATGTTGGCTCTGGCAGTGCGCTTCGTGGCTGTCGGGCGTGGGCCAGAACTCGATGAAAGCAAATTCATTGTGATTATCCGCTCGCTGAACAAAATGATAGCCGCCGCATTGTGGCTCAGCGGCTGACTTGCGAGCAAGCTCAGTCATCACTTTCAAAAATTCGTCCATGTTCTCGTCCTTGACGTGGACCGTGGCGTAAATGACTTCCATGACTTGTAATCCCTTTCAGACAAACACATACGCACGCCAGCTATTGGCGGTTTACGACTTGCGACGACCGTCAAAAAATGGGCCGGGGGGTGAGGGCTATCGGTTCAACCAGAACATCTGACTGCGAGAGCCATACTTGTTGCTGCCCCGCCCCACCCCTGGGCCTGTTGAAAAAAGAAAACCGGCATCCGACAGTATTCGCATACACATCGCCAGACACCGGTTCCGTTGACATATTGAGAATCAGAGAGTACCCAGACCGCAGGAAGCGAGATACTCGCGGGTCTTGATCGCATTAGGCAGAGGGAAGGAGGGATCAGCAGGATAGAGATCCTGCTCGCAGATCACATACATTTCCTTGTCCAAGGCCGCCAAGGCGTCGACCAGCTCCTGCATATCAGGCTCGCCGGCCGGGGGTGTCACCGATGCACCGCGGGCCACCGCTTCGCCGAAAGGCCAGTCCTTCTCATGGGCTTCCTTGACCAAAGCCGGGTCGAAAGCCTTGATATGAACGTAGGTGATCCTTTCAGGATACTTCTTGACCATCTCGATAGGATCACCGCCGCCGTACACGATATGGCCGGTATCCAGGCACAGATTCACATATTCAGGATCCGTGTTCTCGAAGATCCTGGCGATCTCCTCAGGGGTTTCGATATGGGAATCGCCATGAGGATGCAGGACCATCTTCAGCCCATAGTCCTCTTTCATGATCTTGCCCAGCTTGTTGGCATTGGTAATGTAGGTGTTCCAAGCCTCGGGGGACAGGACGCGGTCATCGGTCCACTCCCAGGTCTTGTCATCACGGTAGAGCGGCGGCAGATGCACGATGTACTCTGCGCCGACAGCGGCATGGGTCTCGGCGATCTCGCGGAAGTGCCGCTCGGTCTCCGGCCATTGTTCCGGCTTGTGCAGGACTCCCCAGCTGGTTCCGGCCACCACCTTCATGCCGTATTCATCGGTCCAAGCCTTGAGCTCCTTGGGATCCTTGGGGAAGTAACCCCAGGGGCCTGTTTCAAGAATCTCGAATCCGGCCTCAGCCATCTCCTTCATTGTCTGACGGGGAGGAATCTGCTTGTCGTCATTGTCGAACCAGACACCCCACTGGTCCGGGCATACACCGATGGACAGCTTGGAGTATTTGGGATCCTTCAGATTGCGAGCCTTGCCCTTGTTGTTTGTCATGATCGCGCCTTACTGCTCTTGGAAGAAGGACGGGGTCTCGGGCAGCTCGATCTTCTTGCGGATGCCGCCCTCGTCGCGCGAAGCGAAGAGCGCATCGCAGGTCACGCAGGCGATGAGGCCATCCCAGGAGGTGGGACCGGTCAGCTGGTCGGCGTTGATGCCGTCCACGAAGGCCTGCATCTCGCGGTCATAAGCCTCCTTGAAACGCACGGTGAAGTCATTGGGGATGGACTCGCGCTCGGACTCGGCCACCTTGACGATGGTGTTCTGCGGAGTGTGCAGGGCGATCTCGCCCTCCTCGCAGACCACACGGCAGTTGATGTCGTAGCCCATGTGGTTGCAGACGAAGACCTCCAGGTCGATGTGGACGCCGGACTTGGTGTCCATCTCGATGATCTGCGGATCGTGCAGTCCCTTGTGGGTGTGGCGGGTCTGCTTCTTGGGCAGGAAGCAGAAGACCGAGTCGTAGTCCTCGCCCAGCAGCCAGTGCAGCACGTCCACCTCATGGATGGCGGTCTCCACAATGGCCATATCGGAGTTGTAGTTGAGCGGGGTGTCCTCATTGCGATGGGCGCAATGAATCAGCAGGGGCTCACCGTAGGTCTTGTTCTGGATGGCCTGCTTGATCTCCTGATAGCCCTGATCGAAGCGGCGCATGAAGCCCACCTGGACCAGACGCTTGCCTCCGGCGATCTCGGCGTCGACCACACGACGGCAGCCGGCAGCGGAGGTGGTCAGCGGCTTCTCACTGAGCACGTACTTCTTCTGCTTGATGGCTTCAAGAACAAACTGCTCATGGGTCTCATGAGGCAGGGTCGCCACCACGACAGCGTCGATGTCCGGGGAGTCAATCAGGTCCTTGCCTGTTGCATAGACCTTGGCCCCGTACAGATCAGCCATCTTCTGAGCCCGTTCCGGTATCAGATCGCAGACGCCGGCGAGAGTGGCACCGTTGATTCTGGTCGAAAGACGCTTGGCATGGTCGGAACCCATGGTTCCAACACCGATGATTCCAATACGTAGTGTCATCTTCGTTCACTTTCCCTTGGCGATGTAATTGCTATCGCAGTAATTACTTTGTTATTGAGGGAGCTGCACTGCGTCCCTCTCATTGCATCGTAGGGGGCCACGCGCTCCCCGACTGCTGCCAATCGACCGGGAAAACACCTTTTCTTATCTTCCCTGCAGAAATCTGAATATTGGGCATCGCATTTTCAGAAAACCTGCAGACTATGAAAAATTCCGTCGAAACTCGGAAGGCGAGACTCCCACAAGCTTCTTGAAGGAGGACGAGAAGTGCGAGCTCACCGTGAATCCGCACTCCTTGGTGATCTGAGCGATAGGGATCTTGCTGGTCGTCAGCAGGTATTTGGCATGCGAGATTCGGCATTCCAGGACGAATTGATGCACACCCATGTCCAAATGGCGCTTAAAAGCATGAGAGAGCTGCGACTCGCTCGTATTCAGAATCTTGCTGAGCGCATGGATGGATACATCTGAGTCGAAATGCCTATTGATGTATCGTATGGCCGCTGACAGATCCGGGGGTACATTGTCGTCATAGTGCACCTCCAGGCTCTCATCGACTCGGCGAGTGAGCAGCACCAACACATGCTCCAAACGGCGGTGGAGCAATTCGTCCAATTGTCTTCGCGACAGTGACACATCCCCGGAGCGCATCTGGTCCAGTATGGAGGTGAGTTCATCCCCGGCATCTTGAGAATCCGTGAACAAAGGACCGTTGACATCCTGCAGATAGTCAGCGTATGCCTGTACGCCGTTGCCCTGAAAATGCAGGTAGGAGAATCGCGTCAGCCCGCTTGACCGGTAATCATTATGGTTTTTGCAGTCCAGCAAAACAACGTCTCCTGCATGAGCAGTAAATGAAGCACCCTCATAGACATAATCAAGACTGCCTGACTCAATGAAGAACAGGAGGAAGGAGTTCATATACTCACGTTTGCAAGAATAGTCCGAATTGACCCGGTACGTCCCGCCCCACAGCGGATGGAGGAAGACTGCGCGCGCCAGCCTTCCTGCGTCATTTATCTGTATGGCTTTCTTCCCGAGAATGCCGGATTCATCCGCCGGTATCCATTTTTTATAATCCTTAGGTGTCATATCCCACGATCCCCTTTACTCGCGTCCTTGCCAGTTCAGGTCCATGAATTGTGCTTTTATTGCTTTATTCTATTAGATTGCGTTGTTGAAATGTTGTCTGCTCTGTGCCCCCCTCCCCCGGGCAACACCCAAGGACCGATACACACGGGGCAGCAGAAGGCACGGATATTCAGCATACTGCCTGTCGAATGATCCGCTGTATTTTCATGTTATGCAGCTATTGGACAGTCCTCTACCCACTTTGATAAGTAAATCAAGGGAATGGCGAATTTTCGACACGATTATGCGAATATTGATATGAAAATCCCGTATATCGGTCTTTTTAGTGGTTTTCTGATTGCTATGCCGCCGGGCAATCATTAACATGAAAGGCATGAATACCCAAACATCAAAGAAGACATTGGACATCGCGGTCATCCCCGGTGACGGAATCGGCCGTGAAATCGTGCCAGTCGCGCAAGCTGTACTCAAGGAAGCCGTTGGCGACAGCGTTTCCTTTAACTACACCAACTATGATCTTGGCGCTGATCGCTACCTGCGCGATGGCACCCTCATCACAGACGAGCAAATCGAGGACATGAACAAAAAGGACGCCATTCTACTAGGTGCTGTCGGCGATCCTCGAGTCAAGTCAGGAATCCTGGAGCGCGGCCTGCTGCTCAAGCTCCGCTTCGCATTTGACCAGGCCATCAACATGCGGCCCTCCAAACTCTACCCCGGCGTCAAATCCCCTTTGGCCGACCCTGGCGACATCGACTTCGTCGTCATCAGAGAGGGCACGGAAGGCCTGTATTCCGGCATGGGCGGTCTGCTTCGCATGGGCACTGAACACGCCATAGCAACCGAGACCTCGATGAACACCGAATTCGGCATCGAGAGGGCGGTGAGGTTTGCCTTCGAACTGGCTCGCAAGCGCGGAGGCAAGAAGCACGTAACCATGGTCAATAAGACCAACGTACTCTACTATGCCGGTCAACTCTGGCTGTGGGTCATGGACAAGGTCGGCAAAGAGTACCCTGACGTGACCTATGACTACCTGCATGCCGATGCCTGCACCATCTTCCTGGTCACCGATCCCTCCCGGTTCGACGTGATTGTGACCGACAACCTCTTCGGAGACATCATCACTGACGAGGCCGGCGCAGTTGTGGGCGGAATCGGCTATTCGGCATCAGCCAACATCAACGTGACCGATGAGCATCCCTCCATGTTCGAGCCCATCCACGGCTCCGCCCCCGACATTGCGGGCAAGGGTATAGCCAACCCTTCGGCCACGGTCCTGTCTGCCGCCATGCTCCTGCAGCACTTCGGGTACGACGAAGCAGCCGCCCGCATCGATCGCGCCGTGGAAGCGGATGCTGAGGAGAACTCCTCACGCAAACGCAGCACGGATCAAATCGGCCAGGACATCATCGCAAGACTGTAAACAAGCAGCAACATACCTGTAAGCGCTCCGGAGGATTGAAACTCTGAACTCCGGGCGCCTACCTACCCTGTCTGCAGCAAGGATGCCGACGAACAGGACGAACCAAGGGCATCCATAAGTTCCAACAACGAGGTTAGACAATATGAAAATCGCATTGGATCCCACACCATTCCATCCCGACCTGCCATTCCTGGAACTGCCCAAGGCGGTAGCGGACGCCGGCTATAAGTACATGCAGCTGGCTCCGCACGATGCCTTCCTGCCGTTTTATGTGCATCCCAAGGCGGACGACGAACTGGTCAAGGACTTCGCGGCCGCTCTGAAGAAGGCGAACGTTGAGCTGTGCTCGCTGCTGCCGGTCTACAGGACCTCCTGGCCCGACGAGCGAGAGCGGCAGACAGCAGTGCGCAATTGGAAGCGGGCCATCGAAATCGCGGCTCTGCTGGACGTGCACGTCATCAACAGCGAATTCAGCGGCATACCGGAGCGCTATGAGGAGTCCGAGGCTGCCTTCTACGCGACCATGGAGGAAATACTGCCTCTGCTTGAGCGGGAAGGCATCCGCATCAACTTCGACCCGCATCCCTACGATTTCGTCGAGAACGGCATTGATGCGCTAAGGATCACACGAGGCCTCAACAGCCCGCTGGTCGGTGCGGTGTACGTGGCTCCTCACACCTTCCACTACGGCAACAATGTGGACGGGATCACAGCTCTGGCCGGCAAACGACTCAGGTCGGTCTATATCTCAGACAGCTATGACCATCATCGTTCGCATGATCTGCGGTATATAGCCAATCCTCCGGGAACCAACGCCCGCGTTCACCAGCACCTGAAAGTGGGCGACGGCGATGTGGACTTCAAGGCCCTGTTCGCCGCCCTGAAGAAGAACGGGTTCCTGGACCGGGAGGATTCCATCATCGTCTCCAACGTATTTGCCGAGGACGAGACCGCCCATGAAACGTCCGTCTACCAGCGTGAAACCATAGAACGCCTGGTGGCGGAAGCCTGAACGCAACTGCCTGTTTCCTCAGGAGTTGCCATGTCGGCCGACACTGATGTGACGCAGTGTCGGCCGACACATCTTCTTATAAAGAGCGTGCGCCAACAAAGGAAGTGACCTAACATGAACCTCTGGCTGATCATCGGTTTGGCGGCGGCTGCTGTCCTGATCGGCCTGGACAAGTCGTTGATACCAGGCTCAGCCATCCTGGCGGTGGCCGCTCTGGCGTCACTGATGCCCGCCAAAGAAGCCACCGAGCTGACGCTGATCATGGCTGTCGTCGCTGACTGGACCGCCATCTGGGCCTACCGGCATGACATTGTGCTGGCTTCCTTGCTTAGACTGTTGCCGACTGTGACCATAGGCATCCTTGCCGGCGTCTGGTTCTTGTATCACGCTGACAATGACGCGACCAAAAAGATTATAGGGGTCATACTTGCCTGCTTCATTGCGCCTTACTTCCTCTCGCGCATAAGGTCCGCGCTGAAAACGCGGCAGAGGGGCAAGAGTCAAGCCCCCCAAGTCGAAACCAGAAGCAAGAACAGGCAGAAGCAGTGGATAAGCGTGGCATTCCACATGCTCTGCGGCGTTCTGGCGGGTTTTACCACCATGGTAGCCAATGCCGGAGGACCGGTCACAGCCGTCTATTTCAGCAGCGAGCGGTTGCCGGTCAAGCAATTCCTAGGCACCACGGCAGCTTTCTACTTAGTAGTGAATATGGTGAAGCTGCCTTTCGCAGTCGGACTGAACACAACCAACAGAGAAACCGCGCTTGCCCTCCTATGCGTTCTCCCGCTCACATTGCTCGCCGTCTTCTGCGGCAGGCTGATCGCCGGTCACGTCAACCAGAAAGCCTTTACTGCGGCAATCTATATCTTCGCAGTCATCGCCGTCATCAACCTTCTGGTCTGAAAGGCGCCATTATGGCAACAGTACCGATTCCTGCACAAAAATTGGCAGAACGCTCCCAATCTCAGCAAAAGACCAAGACAGACTTGAATCTGGTTGAAGGCTTACTACCTCTGCCAATGCCGAGAACAAACACAGCGCGTGTTGTCTATTCAACGCCTTCGATCCAATGAGGGAAATGCTATGCGCAACACTACAGAACAATTCGTGTACAAGCTGTCTGAAGGCGATGCCTCCATGCGTGATCTGCTGGGAGGCAAGGGAGCCGGTGTGGCTGAGATGACCAAACTCGGCATGCCTGTGCCCGAAGGTTTCACTATCACCACGCAGGCCTGCAGAAGCTATCTATCCGGATCCAATGACATCAGCCAGGAAATCCACGAGCAGGTGCTGAGCAGTCTGTCCGATCTGGAGAAAGCCACTGGCAAGCGACTCGGGGACGGCGTTAATCCCCTGCTGGTATCGGTCAGATCAGGAGCTCAGGTCTCCATGCCCGGCATGATGGACACCATTCTCAATCTGGGACTGAACGAAGAGGTGGTGCAGGCTCTGATCAGTAAGACCGACAACCCCCGCTGGGCCTGGGACTCCTACCGCCGGTTCATTCAGATGTACAGCAATGTAGTGATGGGCGTGCCCGAGGAAGTCTTCGAACAACGCCTCTCCGAGCGCAAGACCGAGCGACAGGTCAGCGGCGACAACGACCTGGATGCCGAGGACATGGAATGGCTGGCCCACCGTTTTCTGGACGACTACAAGCAGCAGGAAGGCCGCGAGTTCCCGACCGATCCCACCATCCAACTCTTCGAATCCATCAAGGAGGTCAGGGCTAATGCGGACACGCCGGAAGATGCTCGGCGTTCACAGGAGCTGGGTGCTGAGGGAATCGGCCTGTGCCGCACCGAGCATATGTTCTTCCAGCCCGATCGCATCGAAGCCATCAGACGGATGTTAGTGGCAGCAGACGAAGAAGAACGCCAGGAAGCCCTCGATGCCCTCCTGCCTATGCAACGCGAGGACTTCACCGCCATGTATGAGGCCTTGGGCGGAAGGCCGATGACTGTCAGACTGATCGATCCGCCACTGCACGAATTCCTGCCCAAAACCGCTCAGGCCGTGGAAACTCTGGCAAAGGCGACCGGGCATACAGCCGAAGAGATCAAAGACACTGCTGACGAACTGACCGAGGTCGATTCCATGCTGGGACACCGGGGATCCCGCCTGGCAGTCACCTACCCCGCCATCGCCCGCATGCAGACCCGGGCCGTAGTGGAAGCCGCCATCCAGGTCAAGCGCCGACACCCCGACTGGTCCCTTGCTCCAGAAATCATGGTGCCTCTGGTCAGCGAGCCGGCGGAATTCGAATACGTCAAGCAGGTTGTGGAGGAGACGGCAAACCAGGTCATCAGGGAATCCGGGCTTCCCATGTACTGCTCGGTCGGAACCATGATCGAAACCCCCAGGGCGGCACTGCTGGCCGGTGATATAGCAGCCGGCGCTGAATTCTTCTCTTTCGGCACCAACGACCTTACCCAGACGACCTTCGGGCTCAGCCGGGACGATGCCGGCTCCTTCCTCCAGGACTATTACGACAAGGGGCTTCTGCAGGAGGATCCCTTCTCCCATCTGGACCAAGCGGGAGTCGGCAGGCTGGTTGAGATGGCGGTGAAGTATGGCAAACGCACCCGTCCGAACCTGAAGGTCGGCATATGCGGCGAGCACGGCGGGGATCCCTCCTCCATCGAATTCTGCGAGCGCGTTGGCCTGGACTATGTATCCTGCTCAACCTACCGGGTGCCGGTGGCGAGACTGGCCGCAGCCCAGGCCAGTCTGGGCAGGCATGCGCCCGAACGCAGGAAGGACAGCAATCAGGAAAACCAAACACCGCCGCAATAAGAACCAATCTACAAGAATAGTAAGGAAATCAACATGAACGAAAGCACCGATGCGGACAAGGTCAGAGAACTCAAACAGTTCGCTGGTCGGATCAGACAGGAGACGATCAAGGAGATCTCAGCCTTTGGGACCGGCCACGTAGGGGGATCCCTGTCGATAGCCGACCTTTTGGCCGTCCTGTACGGGCAGGAGATGAACATCAAGCCCGAGGATCCACAGTGGGCCGACCGGGACTGGTTCGTCCTGTCCAAGGGCCACTGCGCCCCGGCCCTATACGCCACACTCGCCTTGCGCGGATACTTCCCCATGGATTGGTTGAATACCCTCAACCGCAACGGGACCAACCTTCCCAGCCATGCCGACAGACTCAAGGTTCCCGGAGTGGACGTAACCGCCGGGTCCCTGGGTCAGGGGGCCTCAGTAGCCTCCGGCGTTGCCCTGGGACTGAAAATGGATGGTCGGGACAACAAGGTCTATCTGGTCATAGGAGACGGCGAGAGCCAGGAGGGGCAGATTTGGGAGATGGCCCTTTTCGCCGCCCAGCATCGCCTGGGCAATCTGATTGCTTTCATGGACTATAACGGCCTGCAGCTGGACGGATACTGCAAGGACATCTGCTCCTTGGGAGATGCCGCAGCCAAGTTCGAGGCTTTTGGGTGGCAGGTCGTTGACGTTCCCGATGGCAATGACGTCCCCTCCATTCTTCAAGCTTTGGAGACAGTCCACAGCAAGACACAAAAGACCGACGACCGACCTTCAATGATCGTGCTTCACACGGTCAAGGGCCTGGGATGGTCCGAGATTGCCGGAACTCCGAAGAGTCATTCAACAACAATCAACGAGCAGCAGCGCGACCAGGCTTTGGCTGAAATCCAAACAATGATGGATGCAGCCTGAGCATGAGAGCCATGTGCGCGAGCCCAATTGCACACGGACAGGTGAAAAGGGAAGAGGAATGATAGAACATACTTTGGAAAACGAGAAACAGGAAATGCGGCAGGCCTTCTGCCAGTGCCTCCTCGATCTGGCGGCCGACGAGGAGCGCCTGGTTCTGCTGGATGCTGATTTGATGAGTGCCATGGGCACCAAGCCCTTCCAGGAAGCCTACCCTGAACGGACAGTGGACTGCGGCATCCAGGAAGCCAATATGATCGGCACTGCGGTAGGACTCTCCCTTACCGGCAAAATACCGTTCGCACACACCTTCGCCTCCTTCATGAGCCGAAGGGCCATGGACCAGATATTCATTTCCGGCGCCTACAGCAAGGCCAATGTCAAACTCATTGGCTCCGACCCGGGAATCACCGCCAAGACCAATGGCGGCACCCACATGTCCTTTGAGGATATGGGGATCATGAGGGGCATCCCCACAATGACCGTCCTGGAAGCCACCGACATCACCATGCTGAAATGGATAATGGGTTGGATGTCCCGAACCTACGGCATGCAATACATGCGGTTGGTGCGCAAGCAGTGCGTCAAAATCTACCGGGATGGAACTGATTTTCAAATAGGAAAAGCCGTGCAGGTCATGAATCAGTTCGATGCACAGGCAACCATCATCGCCAGCGGCGTCTGCGTGGCTGAATCCATCAAAGCCGCCCGTACCCTGAGCGATGAAGGCATAGGGGTCCGCATCCTCGACATGTTCACTTGGAAACCATTGGACAATCAGGCTGTGATCGATGCGGCCAAACAGACCGGGGCTATCGTGACCGCCGAGAACCACAATGTCAACACAGGTCTGGGTGCTGCCGTCAGCGAAGCAGTGGCAAGCAGCTGTCCGGTTCCTATCGAATTCATTGGAGTGCACGACCGATTCGGCCAGGTCGGCGACCAGGACTATCTGGCTCAGCAGTACGGAATGACCGCAAAAGACATTGTAGAAGCCGTCAGAAAAGTCGTCGATAGAAAGCGCCTGTATCTTCACCGCTGACATCTAAGACGTCACCGGAGCACAGAAGAGGGGCAGGGTGTCGGATTGCCGGCACTCTGCCCCTTATTGACCTGTGGCTTAACGCGCGAACTCTAGCCTGCAGCCCTGGACCGGGTTGCACGCACGTTTACCGGATCATTCCTATTTCTGAGCCAGCATGGACTGGTTGATCGCCGCCAGGAAGTCCCGGTTGGTGGCGGTCTTCTTCAGCCTGGGCACCAGGGTCTGGTAGGCCTGCTCGGTCTCCATGCCGCCCAGGAGGCGACGCAGCCGGTAGACCACAGCCAGCTCCTCGGGTGCGGTAATCAGCTCCTCGCGCCGGGTGCCGGAGGCGTTGATGTCGATGGCGGGGAACATGCGCTTGTCGGCCAAATCCCTGGTCAGCCTCAGCTCCATATTGCCGGTGCCCTTGAACTCCTCGAAAATGACCTCATCCATCTTGGAACCGGTCTCCACCAAGGCCGATGAGATGATGGTCAAAGAGCCGCCGTTCTCGATGTTGCGTGCGGCACCGAAGAAGCGCTTGGGCGGATAGAGGGCCTGAGCATCCACGCCGCCGGAGAGGATGCGTCCGGAGGCGGGAGCCGAGATGTTGTAGGCGCGGGCCAGACGGGTCATGGAATCCAGAAGGACCACCACATCCTGTCCCAGCTCCACCAGGCGCTTAGCCCGTTCGATGGCCAGCTCGGCCACGGTGGTGTGATCGCTGGCGGGACGGTCGAAGGTGGAGGAGATGACCTCGCCCTGAACCGTGCGCTCCATGTCAGTGACCTCCTCGGGCCGCTCGTCCACCAGGACCACCATCAGGTGCACCTCGGGGTTGTTGGCGGTGATGGAGTTGGCGATGGACTGCAGGGTCAGGGTCTTGCCGGCCTTGGGCGGCGAAACGATCAAACCGCGCTGACCCTTGCCAATGGGAGCGACGATGTCGATCAGACGACCGGTGATGTTCTTGGGCTGGGTCTCCATCCGCATGCGCTCCTGCGGGTAGAGGGGAGTCAGCTTGTTGAAGTGAGGGCGCCCTGCAGCGTCCTCCACGCTCATACCGTTGATGGTGTCAATGGCCTGAAGAGGAACGAATTTCTGCCGCTGATTGCGATGCTCGCCCTCGCGGGGGGGACGGATGGAGCCATGCACGGCATCGCCCTTGCGCAGGCCGTACTTCTTGACCTGGCCCATGGAGATGTAGACATCGTTAGGGCCGGGCAGGTAGCCGGAGGTGCGCACGAAAGCATAGGAGTCCAGCACATCCACAATGCCTGCCACGGGGACCAGATCCTCGGGCTTGAAGTTCTCCCTGGGCTCATAGTCACGATCCCGGCCGCTGCTGCGATGGTTGTTGCGGTTACGTCGGTCGTTGCGATCGTTGCGGTCATTGCGGTCGCCTCGGTTTCGGCGATCATAGCCGTTGTGACGGTAGTCGCGCCCCTCCTCGCCGCGATCCTCATAGCTGCGCCGACGGGGCCGGTCATTCCGTGAAGGCAGTGCTGCCAGAATGTCGTCCAAATTGCGCACTGAACCTGAGCCGGAACCTTCGCGCTCCTCACCATGCTCACGCTCGCTCCGGCCGCGGTTGGTGTGGGAGCCTCGGGATGAATCCGTGCTGCGGTGGCGGCGACGGGATATGACCACGTTCTCCTCGTCGGCCACGGTATGGGGGAAGCGGTTCCGGTGCTCGGTATGACCGCTCTTATGATCGTCAATGCCCAAAACATCGAAGAGGTCTCCGACAGGACTGTCACCCTTATCACCCTTGGATTCCTGGGTTTCCGTGGACTCCTGTCCGCCTTCCGCGGAGGACTTCGCCTCCTGCTTTGTCGGCTGCTGCTGATCGGCGGCCTGGCCTCCCTTGGCCACGGCGGCCGCAGCCTTGGGCTTGCCAACGGTTACTCCCTCAGGGGCCTTGCCACCCGAGCGTGCCGCCTCGATCGTCTCGATCAGGACCGGCTTGCGCATGCCGGAAATACCGCGCAACCCCAGCTGCCTGGCCAATTCCTTGAGTTCGGGCAGCTTCATGGAATGAATATCTTGGCTTGTTGCCACTGTTGTAATGCCTTTCCTTCGCTATGCCTAATTAGGCTAGGCAAATAGCTTGAGAATAGTGCGGGGGTACCGCTCATGAAAATTCGATGCCGACTCGGCTTATCGAACTTCCATAAGCCTACAACGACTGCCCGACCGGTGCAAGGAACAGCCTGCGTGTCCAAATATTCATGGGTAAACCTCTAGACTGGGCATATGAATGATCGATCATCTCTGCGTGAGCAACGGCGGAGCGAATTCGTAACCACCGCCATGCGGGTCTTCGACCGGAAAGGTGCCGCAAACACCTCCCTGCGCGACGTCATCCACGCCATGAACCACGGCAAGGGCGTGGGCATGAGCGTTTTCTATTACTACTTCAAATCCAAGGACGATCTGATAGATGCCTGCGTGCGCACTTACCTGGCCTCCTACGTGGATCATGTGGTCGACATTCTGCATGATTCTGACCTGAACGTTCAAGAGGCGCTGGACGACATCTGCCCGCATCTGATAAGGGCCATCTGGAAGATGGACGTCATCTTCGCGGACAAGGCCAACTGGTACAGCTACCTGAGCACCAACAGCAATGTGATGGAAGGCTTCGTCAGACAGATTATCGACCCTTTGACCAAGGCACTGGACCGCTGGCTGGATCGGGGTGACCTTCCGCAGACTCCGCTGATCCAAACGGCCGGCACCCATACAGTGGCCTGGCTGATGGCCGACGGGCTCTCGTCCATCGTCAGCAACGGCAGAGAAGCCGCCGGCCACCCGCAGATCAGAGAGGTGGTCCGCCAACGGGTCCGCGAGAGTGTGGCCTTCTTCTCACAGCTGCTGGGCCTGCCTCTGAAGGCGCCGGCCATCGCCCTGTCGTGATGGCAAAGCCCCCGAACTTTCGATCGGAGGCTTAAAACGAAACGAAAGCCGAGGTTTGTCTACTTCTCCTCGTGATAAGACTTCTCGGTATTGACGTTCCAGACGTTGGTCTTGTCGGCACGCCCCGATTTGATGTTGGCCACGGCTTCCATGGATGTAGCCATGGAGTGGTCCTGGTTGTTGTAGTGGTGCTGCCCGTTGCGACCCACGCAGTAGAGGTTGCCGAAGGAGTCCAGCCATTTGACCAGCTCCGGCATCTGGGCGTAGGTATCGAAGTAGGCCGGGTAGGCCTTGACCACCCGCTCCCGGTGGGAATCCAGCACGTCGGCAGGGCCGTTGATGATGCCCATCCGGGTCAGCTCCTTGATGGCGAAGTCAGTGGTCTGCTGATCGCTCATGCTCCAGAAGTCATCACCCTCTTTGCAGAAGTACTCCAGGCCGATCCAGACAGTTCCGTCCACGTTCTTGACCATGTAGGGGCTCCAGTTGTTGAAAATCTGGATGCGGCCCATCTTGTAGCCGGGATCCTGCACATAGATCCAGCAGTCGGGAACGATGGGCGGATCACCCAAGGTCTTGATAGAGGTGGTGTTGCGGATGCGCAGGTGGCGGACCAGCAGGCCAACGGTCACGAAGTCACGGTAAGGCAGACCCTGAGCCACCCTGACCATTTCCTTGTCGGTGGACGGCTCCTCGTGGGCGATGGCCTCCACCAGGTCTTTGATGGGCATGGAGGAGATGATCTGGTCGGCTTGCAGAGTCACTTCTTTGCCATCAGCGTTGCGATAGATGACACCGGTCATGTGGCCGTCATGCTGAGTCAGTCCGATTACGCGGGCATCGGTGATCACGTGGACCCCGTGCTCCACATTGCGACGCTCCACGGTCTCCCAGAGCTGACCCGGACCCAGCTTGGGGTACCAAAACTCCTCGATCAGGCTGGTTTCGACCTGATGGGCATCGCGCTTCTTGGGCAGCAGCTTCTGGAAGGCGTTCTTGAGCACGCCCATGATGCTGAGCCCCTTGACCCGCTGGGCGCCCCAATCGGCGCTGATCTCGCGCGGGTGACGGCCCCAGAGCTTTTCGGTGTAGCCCTCGAAGAACATGGAGTAGAGCTTGCGGCCGAAGCGGTTGATATAGAAGTTCTCCAGGTTGTTCTCAGGCAGCTTGTGGACGACGGACTTCAGGTAGCTGAACCCGGCCTGCATGGTCAGCTTGAAGCCCATGGCCCTGAGGGTGTTGAGCGTCAAGGAGATGGGATAGTCGAAGAAGTGGTGGTTCCAGTAAATCCTGGAGACGCGGTGACGCTTGAGCATGACCCGGTCGGTCTTCTCCGGATCAGGGCCACCGGGTTCCAGGTCGTGGTGGCGGCCAAGTTTTTTATCGTCATAGGAGGGCGCGCCCTGCAGAGGCAGGACCTCCTTCCACCAGTCCATGATCCGGTCATCCTTGGAGAAGAACCGATGGCCGCCAATGTCCATGCGATTGCCGTTATGCCGGACCGTGCGGGAGATGCCGCCGAAGGCATCAGTGGCCTCCAGAACAGTGACATCATAGCGCTCATCGCCGCCGTCCTTGACCAGTTCCCATGCCGCTGTCAAGCCGGCGGGCCCTCCGCCGATGACGATCACGGACTGCTTGCGCTCCATGCCAACCTCCTGAAAACCGTATGAAATCACCACTACTGTACCTGGCTCGTCCCAGGCCAGAGGCTGCCGAGGGACTTCCCACACGAATTCCCGCCATTGCGTGGAACAAACGTGATGATGCTCGCCCCTGAGCGATATTTAGCCCAACGCATCGGGGATGTCGATATCCGTCTTTTGCACTTCCTCCACATTGACATCTTTAAAAGTGACGATGCGGACATTCTTGACGAACCGGCTGGACCGGTAGACATCCCAGACCCAGGCATCGGTCAGCCGGACGTCGAAGTAGACATCCTGCCCAGCGGACCGGACGTTGAAGTCCACCTTGTTGGCCAGGTAAAATCGCCGCTCGGTCTCGACCACATAGGTGAACAGCTTGATCACGTCCCGGTACTCGCGGTACAGGGCCAGTTCAGCGTTGGTCTCGTAGTTGTCGAGATCCTCAGCACTCATCGACTACCTCCATTCGCGCGATCACGGCCATGGCCAAGCGTACGCCACCAAGCACGCTTGGAACGTTTGGTCTCAGCCGACCCATAGGCCCAATCAGATGCCGTATGCTCCTCGCCGGACTGCTCGGCAACAGATTCGTCAGAATCAGGCTTATCCCCGGCATCTGTGACGTCCGTCTGACCAGAGTCTGCCCTCTCATCATTCCTGCTGTCAGATCCTGCATGGTCTTCAGCAGGTTTGTCTGAATGCGGGCCACCTGATGCAGACGAATCCTGAGATGCCAAGGTGGACTCCCCAGGCTCGGACCCGCTTATACCACCATTCTCATCCGCGGCGTATCCGTGTGCAACAAGAGCTTCGGCCACACCGGGGTTTTCGCGGATGACGTGCATGCCGAAAGCATTCAAAGAACGGATGGGATCATACTCGTCAACCAAAGCGTCCATGACGATCTGATCCTGATACTTGCCGTTCTCGGCATCCCAGAGCGCATCACGGGAGGTACCCGAAATCATGAATCCCAGAGACTGGTAGACAGAGATCGAGCGAGTGTTTTTCTCTGGCACAGCCACCCAGATCCGGTGCAGGCCCAGACCCGTAGGAGCAGCCGCGTACCCGTAGGTCATGATTCTGGGCATGGCATCCCGGGAGTAGCCACGCCCGCGGAAGTGCCTGCCCAGGACCACCTGGATTCTGGCCGAGCGTGACCAGCCGTCCACGTCGATCAGGAAGATCATGCCGATGACCCCCTTGGTGGCATCAGCATCGGGCGAGCCGTCCTGGTCGGTGTCCGCATCAGTGACCATGGCCCAAGCCAGGGTGCGGCGGGACTCGGGATCGCCCACGCCCGAATCACGGGCAGCCAGACCCTTGGACCAGGCCACCGATCGACGCACCCAGGCATTGACCACGGCTCGTTCGGCGCTAGGCCCCTTACCGGTGATGCCGGTGGAATTGTAAAAGGCCTCCAGCTGGTCCATTGCCGTCAGATCGGCGATGACGGCCGGCCGCAGGTGCAACATCTCGCCCCGGATGTAGGGAATCTCAATCCGGTCGGGCAGCTGCCTGTCCGCCACGTCGTCAGGTCCCTCGGATTGCATTTGCGGTCGGTCATTGCCCCTGCCGCTCATAGACATCACGTCACCTCCATGATCGCCACCTTGCGATGGCAATCAATTGTAATCCCTCGCCCCTGGGAAAACCATGAGAGGCTGGGCAGGTCCGCCGGTCCGAATCCGATGGAACCAGGTCGGCGGACCGGGCGTGGTCAGGACTTAGCGATGCGCTCCATGACGATCTTGCTGACAGCCTTGGCATCGGCCTGGCCCTTGGTGGCCTTCATGACCGCTCCGATAATAGCGCCCATGGGCTTCATATTGCCGCCTTTGAGCTTGGCCACGATGTCCGGGTTGTCCTTAAGGGCCTGGTCGACGGCAGCATCCAGAGCCCCGTCGTCCGAAACCACCTGGTAGCCGTGCTTCTTGACGACCTCGCTGGGCTTGCCCTCGCCCGCCAGCACGCCGGAGACGGTCTGCTTGGCCAGCTTGTCATTGAGTTTGCCGTCGGCAATCAGCTGCTCCACATCGGCAACATCCTGAGCCGAAATGGGCAGCTCCTGCAGGCTGACCCCACGGGCGTTAGCTTCGCGGGAGATCTCGCCCAGCCACCACTTGCGGGCTCCGGCAGCCGTAGCGCCGGCCTTGACCGTATCCTCGATCAGGTCCACAGCATCGGCGTTGACCGCATCCTGCATTTGTCTGTCGGTGAAATCCCACTCCTTCTTGAGACGGGCGCGGCGTTCGCGCGGCATCTCCGGCATCTGAGCCTTGAGCTCCTCGATATGATCCTTGGTCACATGGACCATGACCAGGTCAGGATCGGGGAAGTACCGGTAATCGTTGGCATCGGTCTTGACACGGCCGCCTGCCGTGGTCTGTGTGGACTCATCCCAGTGGCGGGTCTCTTGCAGCACCTCCCCGCCGGACTCCAGCAGGGCTGCCTGACGGCGGATCTCGTAGGTCAGCGTCTTCTCGATGCCCTTGAAGGTGTTGACGTTCTTGGTTTCCGACCGGGTTCCCAGAGGGGCGTCCGGCCCGGCATGCAGGGAGACGTTGACGTCGGCGCGCATGTTGCCCTGCTCCATCCGGGCGTGGGAGATGCCCAGGGCCCGGACGATGTCTCGGATGGCCCGGACGTAGGCCCCTGCCACCTCGGGGGTACGCGCCCCGGCGCCCTCGATAGGCTTGGTCACGATCTCGACCAGAGGGACACCAGCACGGTTGTAGTCCACCAGGGAGTGATCGGCACCCTCAATGCGGCCGTCAGCCCCGCCTACGTGGGTGTTCTTGCCGGCATCGTCCTCCACATGGGCCCGCTCGATGGGCACGCGGAAGATGCTGCCGTCGTCCAGCTCCACATCCAGATAGCCCTCGCCATTCAGGGGCTTGTCATATTGGGAGATCTGATAGTCACGGGGCATGTCCGGATAGAAATAGTTCTTTCTGGCGAACTGGCTCCACTCATTGACCTTGCAGTGCAGGGCCAGGCCCAGCTTGACCGCATAGTCGATGGCGGTCTTGTTGACTACAGGCAGGCTGCCGGGCAGGCCCAGGGAGACCGGGGTCAGCTGGGTGTTGGGCTCGCCGCCGAACTCGATATGGGCCGGGCAGAAGAGCTTGGTGTTGGTGCAGAGCTCGACATGGACCTCCAGGCCGAACACCGGGTCGTACTTGGCCACGGCATCGGCGTACTTCATCAGTTTTTCAGCCATTGTGATTCCGTTTCCTTCCGATGCCTACTTGTTCGATCCCTGGGCCAGACCATCCAGCCAGGGAGTGGACAACTTCCGGGAGATGGGTCCGCCCCACTGCTCCTCCAGGGCCGCCTCAAGAGCGGCGGCAGGCCGGTACATGACCTCGTCGCGCATCTGGGGGGCAAAGAACTGGAAGCCGACAGGCAGCCCGTCGTCGCTGAGCCCGGCGGGAATCGACATGGCCGGAGTACCAGCTAGGTTGGCCGGAATGGTGGCCACGTCGTTCAGGTACATGGCCAGCGGATCGTCCATCTTCTCGCCGAAACGGAAGGCCGTGGTCGGCGAAGTGGGCGATACCAGGACATCGGCCTGCTCGAAGGCCTTCTCAAAGTCGCGGATGACCAGGGTGCGGACCTTCTGAGCGGAACCGTACCAGGCATCATAATAGCCGGCGGACAGGGCGTAGATACCCAGGATGATCCTGCGCTTGACCTCGTCGCCGAACCCGGCCTCGCGTGTGGCGGCCATCATGTTGGCTGCCGTCTGGGGGACGCCATCGGGAGGCATGACCCGCAGGCCGTAGCGCATGCCGTCGTAACGGGCCAGGTTGGAGGAGACCTCAGAGGGCATGATGATGTAGTAAGCAGCCAACGCGTAGGGGAAGTGCGGGCAGGAGACCTGAACAACCTCGGCGCCCATGGATTCCAGCAGCGAGACAGCCTCGTTGAAACGTGCTTCGACGCCGGGCTGGTAGCCCTCGCCGCCCAGCTCCTTGACCAGGCCCACCTTGAGGCCCTTCAGATCGCGCTTCTGGCCCTGACGAGCAGCCTGGGCCAGAGGGGGAACCGGCTTGGGAATCGAGGTGGAGTCTCGGCGGTCATAACCACCAATGATTTCCTGCAGCAGGGCGGCGTCCAACACTGACCTGGAGACCGGACCAATCTGATCCAGGGAGGATGCCATGGCGATGGCCCCGAACCTGGAAACACCGCCATAGGTGGGTTTGACACCCACGGTGCCGGTCAGGGATCCGGGTTGGCGAATGGACCCACCAGTGTCGGTGCCCAGGGCCAGCGGAGCCTCAAAGGCGCCGACAGCCGAAGCCGAACCGCCGCCTGAACCGCCCGGGACCCGCTCGGTATCCCAGGGGTTGTGTGTGGGCTTGAAGGCTGAGTGCTCAGTGGAAGACCCCTGGGCGAACTCATCCAGGTTGGTCTTGCCCAGAATGGGCATGCTTGCGGCCTTGAGCTTCTTGATGACGGTGGCATCGTAAGGTGGTACCCAGCCCTCGAGGATCTTGGAGGCAGCCGTAGTGGGAATGCCCTTGGTGACGATCATGTCCTTGATGGCAATGGGAACGCCGGCCAGTTCCGGCAGCCCTTCGGCGCCTTCATGGGCCATGCGCTTATCGAAAGCGTCAGCCTGCTCCAGGGCCTGATCAGCGCTGATCTGCAGAAATGCATCAATGCTGGGCTCGGCGGCTTCGATCACATCCAGATGAGCCTGAACCAGCTCGCGGCTGGAGACCTGCCCCGACCGCAGCTGTGCGGCCATGTCGGAGGCGGATTGTTTAACCAATTCTTCCTGTGCACTCATCGTCTCACTCCTCACCCAGAATGCGCGGGGCCACGAACATACCGGACTCAGTTACCGGCGCCCCCGAAAGGGCAGCCTCCTGGGTCAGCGGCTCTTCAGCCTCATCGGGACGCAGATAGGCCTCCAGGGGGATGGGATTGGCAGTGGGGGGCACATCATCGCCGGCCACCTCCTGGACCTTGGTGATGGAATCGGCGATCACGTTGAGTTCGCCCTTGAGGCGGTCGGCCTCCTGATCGGTCAAGGCAATACGGGCCAGATCGCCCAAGTGCTTGATCTCTTCACGTGTAAAAGTTGGCATACCACTTATCATATGGGTGCTCTATGACACGCAGAAGACAGGGTCAACCGATGTCTGCGCGCCGGAAGACCAGGGTTCCCAGAGCACAGCATAGGGCTGTCCAGACCATCATGATCAGGCCGGCCTGCCACCAGGTGGGCCACCATCCGCGACCTGCTTCTGCAGTCCGGCCCAGGCCCGAGAGGAAGGTGACCAGCAGGCTGGTTGGGGTCAGCCTGAAGGGAATCTGCAGCCAGTCGACATGATGGGTCAAACCTCGCAGGATGCCCAGAATCAATGGCAGGATCAAGGTCAGTCCAAGAAACAGGCCGATCCCGCCGGCCTTGGATCGGCTCAAGGCTCCCAGGCCTAGACCCATCAAAGCGAAGAGGACCAGCATGAGCGGGCCGCCCAGCAAATCAATCAGGGTCAGCCCAGGCCTGGATGCAGACGAGGTGCCGGATCTGACTGATAGAAGCAGGGTCGCCAGTATCCAGCTGAGCAGCAGGCCCACCTGTGCCGCCAGCCAAGTCAGCAAGGCCAGAACAAAGCCCTTGGCCATAAGAACCATGCCCCGACGAGGATTGGCCGTCAGCGTGCTCTCAATGGTGGCGCCGGAAAATTCACGCGTGAGGGCCAGAACCCCCAGAATGCCTGCCACAATCATTGCCGGAAACAGGCCAGCTGCGACGGCCGACCAGAAAACGTCACTGGAAGCAGGCATGAGGTGGGCCGGGTATTGGCTGGCCTGTCGCCCCAGGCCAGCCAATACCCGGGGCGCACAAGCCATCAGGCCAGTGGTCAACGGCTGCAAGAGCATGACAATCAACAAGAGAACCCAGGTCGATCGCAGGGAGAACATCTTGCGCAGCTCCCCTCGGACCGCCCCGGAAAGGGTCAAGTGACCGGATGGCCGATGCAAATCCATGAAGGACAGCCCCGAAGTCCGACGCAACCTGGTAAAAGCGGAGCCATGCCGTGGAGTTGCGTAATCAAGTCCTGCGGGTACCTCTCGCCGACTCCGACGGGCCCGACGACCGTTGTCAGCACTCACAGTCTTGCCTCTGAATCACTCTGCCGCGCGCCCCTTCTCCCGTGGATGATGTCCTTGTAGGCCTGTTCCAGGGAAACCTCCTCCTGCTGGAAATCGTAGAGAACCACACCCTCCTGGGCCAGAATCGAGGCTGTGGATGCCAAGGGCGCACCCTGGATGCGGAAGCGGGCGGCATCTGGCGGACAGTTCTCGTCTGGCGGCAGACGAGTGATGCTGATTCCGGCAGCCGTTGCCAGAGCGGCCTTTAATTGGTCGGGCTGCGGCGTCACCGCATAGATGGAGTCACGGGAGTGCTCGCCAATGAACCGGGCCACGGTCGTTCTCTCCAGTATCTGCCCCTTGGCGATGATGACCAGATCGTCAGCGATTTCAGCCAACTTGTTTATCTTATGGGAGCTTAGGAGGACTGCCTTTCCCTGTGAGGCAAGGCTGTGCCAGATGCCCCTCATCCTCTCGGCTCCCTCCGGATCCAGTCCATCAAAGGAATCATCCAGAACCATGTTGCGTGGGTCGCCCAGGAGGGCTGCGGCCAGGGCCAGCCGCTGACTCATCCCCAAAGAAAAAGAACCCGTCGATCTATCGGCGACCGATTGCAGGCCAACCATCTCCAGTACCTGGTTCACCCGACGCTGATCGATGCCATTGACTGCAGCCAGGGCCAGCAGGTGGTTCCTAGCATTGCATGCAGGATGGACATTGCGTGGATTCAGTACTGCTCCTACTGTCCGCATGGGCGATGAGAGCCGGACGAACGGCTGGCCGTCGAACAGGGCTCTGCCTGAATCAGGACGAACCAGCCCTAGAGCGATGCGCAGTGTGGTCGACTTGCCAGCGCCTTTAGGCCCCACAAACCCGGTCACCCGACCGTCTCTGGCCGTGAAGGAGACACGGTCCAGTGCTTTGCGGGAGCCGAAACGCTTGGTCAGTGAGTCGATGACAATCATGGACCCGCCACCTCCGCATGCTGGCAGATCCAGGAGTGCATGGCCACGGCAGCCGCAGCCCCCGCATTGATGGATCGCACCGATCCAAACTGGGAGATGTAGACCACATCGTCGGCCAACTCCAAGGCCTTCTCGGAGAGCCCCGGCCCCTCGGCGCCGAACATGAGCAGGCAGCGACGAGGGAAGCTATAGGTCTCCATGGGAACGGCCCCAGGGACGTTGTCGATGGCAATCATACGGGGCATGGACTCCCCCTGCCCGGCTACCTCTTCTTGCAGGGTGGTTGCCATGGTCGCTATGTCGGGGTCGTGGACCACGTGCTGGTAGAGCTCGGTCATCAGGGAGCCCTTGCGGTTCCATTTGTGAGGACCAACTATATGGACGCGGCGGGCGGCAAAGGCATTGGCGGTTCTGACCATGGAGCCGATATTGAAGTCGTGTGTCCAGTTCTCCACAGCCACCTCGAAATCATGACGGCCTCGGCGATCCAAGTCGTCCCGAATGGCCTCGACCTTCCAGTAGCGGTACTGGTCCAGGACGTTGCGGCGGTCCCCCTGATCCAGCAGTTCACGGTCATAGCGCGGGTCTATCGGAAGGGGCTGCTCAGGATGCTCTTCCTGCCAGGGGCCAACCCCCACTTGCCGGAAGACCGGCTCATCCGAGACCATGGCCGCTCGGGTGACTGGATCAGGCTCCCTCATGATCGCTCCGGCGAACCGTCGGCAGTGCCGGCGAACTGATCCTCCTGGTAGGCGCAGATGAAGGGCAGCTGCTGCCGGGATCCGTCCACCGGATCGACCACCTGAATGCTGCCGTCTGTCCGGCCGCCCACCAGCGAAGCGATAGCCAACGTCTTCGCGCCCTGGCGCTGAATGATCCCGCAGTCAAGATTCAGCTCGTTATTCTTGCCCAAGGTAACCAGGGATGAAGTTTGCACATAGGATTTCCGGCCCAGCCAGGCATCCAGCAGGATGACCCGCCTGCCTTCGATGGATGGGCCCTTGATGGAGGGGTAGACGAAATCCATGACGAAGGCGTCCAGATCCTGCCCGCGCGAGGCTGCGGCATGAAGCATGGCATCAGCCAGTGGCACGGCAGCGGCGGTCAGGGCCCCGACCGCATTGAAATCGTCGACTGAATAGCCCGCATCCTCCAGGGTATCCAGAAGAACATGCCCGGCAAGTTCGGCCCCGCGGTGGTGGAAGGTGACCCCGCTCAGCTCGGTGAAGGGACGCCCGCCGATCTCCTGGGCTAGGAGTTCGCGCAACTGATCGACCGGCTCAGGCAGGTCCGTGTCGGATTTGCGCCCGACCAGATCAGGCGACCCAGTGGGCCTGAAGGATGAACCCTCTTGTCTCTTCGATGCCTCGTTCATGCTTATCAGACTAGCGCCGGAGGCCCCTAATCGGCACTCACTGCCCTTGGTCGGACAAAACTTCCGGCGCGGTCAGCTCCCTGATATTGCCCTTGTCTGAATCGATCATGTCGACCGAATCGATGACCTTGGAAGGGTCCATCTGCTGCAGCTTGCGAGCGGTAACCAGAACCCGCGATTCCAAAGAGGATGCAAACTTGTTGTAAGCGGTCACTGTGGCAGTGATGGAACGGCCCAGTTTGTTGGCCCGATCGCCCAGGACCACAAAGCGGTCATAGAGCTCGTGGGTCAACGTAAATAGGGTGCGGGCGTCCTCGGACAGGTTCTGCTGCTGCCAGGCATAGGCCACCGACTTGAGCACAGCCCAGAGGGTCACTGGCGAGGTCAGAGCCACCTTTTGGGCAAAGGCATCATCCATCAGGGTGGGATCCACCTCCAGAGCAGCCTGCAGAAGGGAGTCGTTGGGGATGAAGGCCACCACGAAGTCCGGGGCCGTCTCGAAGGCGTTCCAATACTCCTTGTCAGCCAGGGCCTTGACGTGCTCGCGTAGGGCACGGGCATGCGCCTTGAGCAGCTCGTCCCGGCGGCGCAACTCGTCATCCGAAGCAGTGTCGGGGATCTCGCAGGCCCGTTGATAGTCGGAATAGGGGGCCTTGGCGTCAATAGGAATAGTCTTGCCGCCGGGCAGGTGGACCACCATATCGGGACGCAGAACGCGACCATCCGAGGCCGTGACCACAACCTGAGTGTCGAAGTCCACATGCTCCAAGAGCCCCGCCGACTCGACGATATTCCTGAGCTGAGCCTCTCCCCAGGCGCCGCGCACCTTGTTGTTGCGCAGAGCCGAAGCCAGAGAGCTGGTCTCCTTGTCCAGCCGCCCCTGCTGCTCACCCAAACTCTTCAGCTGCTGCCCCAAGGAACCCATCTCCTGCTTGCGACCCTCCTCGATTTGGGCCACCTTATGCTGGAGGGCATCCAGATTCTTCTGCACGGGAGCCAGGGCAGAGAGCACCTTGCTCTCTTCCTCCATGCTCTGAGCCTGCCTGCGCCGCTTCTCCTCCTCCTGAGCCTGCGTACGGCGGCGCTCCTGCTCGATTCTGATTTGCTCGGCCTGTTGGGCCTGGGCCAGCTGGGACTTGACGAAGGAGAGCTCACGATTCAGGCCGTCCACCTTGGTCCGTGCCTCCACCAGAGCCGCCTCGGATCCGTGAAGCCTGTCCTGAGCCTGGTCCAGCTGCGAACGCAGCTCATCCACCTGGCCGTCAGACCCCGTGCCGACGGCCCTCCGGCCCTGGGCCCGACCCAGCGCATATCCGGCCAATCCTCCCAGGACCATACCGATCAGCAGGAGAAGCACAACCATGACTACCGATGACGTAGAATCGAACATATGTTCTAGTAAACCTCCAAGACTGGACCCGATAGTCAGATCGGCACGGCAGGTTGTCGGCGATGATTCGAGAATTCGTTTTTTCCGCAAGGAATCGGCCTTAAGACGGGTACCGGACCGCAATGACGGGCAGAATAGGAAATATTGAGGGGTTGGAGCAAGACCGAAGGAGATCCGTGGGTATCGACATCTTCCTAGCGATAGCCGATCTGGTCGTGGCCTGTGCGGTCACCTGGCTGATCATCTGGTACTTCCTTATGCCTTCGGCTCATGTCAGCGACCAAGATGCAGGCGCAGACTCCCCGGCCAACCGCCCCTGGCGCGATCCCGAGGATTGGGGCAAATGGGGGGCCGATCTGGACTCTCGCAGCCACCGTCTGCTCAGGCCTACCATCATTAGCGCCCTGCTGACCGCGCCCGTCCTGGTTCTGGATCTGTTCGATCGTTTCGGCCCCGATCTGATTCCCTCCTGGCTGACCAGCCCCTGGGTCCAGGCCATTCTGATAACCCCAGTCATCTTCTATTGCGGCCGTGGAATACTCATGGACGGGTGGAAGTCCATGACCGAGCACCGCTGCAGCCCCGATCTTTTGGCCATGCTGGCCACAAGCCTGGCCTACCTGTACAGCCTGGCCACCTGCCTGGCCGGGTCCCTGTTGCCGGAGGGCTCCCGATCCCCATACTTCGATCTGATCGGCGTAGTCATCACCCTCCTATTGCTGGCCCGGGTCATCGGCACCAGAATGGAAGCCTCCCTGGTGGCCTCTTTGAACCATCTAACAGAAATCCGACCAGCCTCAGGCCTGGTGGCTGATCCCGAGCATCCGCAGACAGTCCCCGCCCAGATTCTTGCACGTGACCGGATTCGCCCAGGCGATTTGCTTCTGGTGCGCACAGGAGAGCGCCCAGCCGCCGACGGGGTTGTGGAGTCAGGGTCGGCCCTGGTGGACGACAGCGAGCTGACCGGCGGCGACCGACCCCGGCCTTGCGGACCCGGTGACCGGATCCTGGCCTCCAGCAAGATTCTGGAGGGTCGACTGTCCATCCGCGTGGATGCCGCCGGCGACAACACCTATGCAGCCAGACTCGTGAAGATCATCCCTCAGGCCCTGGTCGAACGCTCCCCCGCCATGCGAAGAATGGATCGAATCGTCAACACAGCCATCGCCCTGATCATGATCCTGGCTGTCTGGACCTTCATGCTCTGGCTCATGCTGGGACCGCAACCCCACCTGGCCCACGCTGTAGGCAATGCGGTCTGCGTACTGACCATCGCCTGTCCCGCTGTCGCAGCCATGACCATCCCCATGGCCTTCCGAACCAGCTTGGAGACCGGCCTGGCCCACGGTCTGCTCTTCACTTCACCAAGAGCCATGAACCACCTGGGCCGGGTGCGCACGCTGATTCTGGACGACTCCTCTCTGCTGGATCCCGACGACTCGGAGAGCCAGGGTGTCCACGCGGAATCCCTGACCCGTACCGCCACCCATCTGCGCTCCTTGCGAGTGAGCAGCCTGATCCTGGATGGAAGCCGCCACCCGGATGACAGGATTGAGCGGGCAGCCCGTCAGGCGGGCGTGGATATGCTGATCACCCGACTGACCCCCGAACGCAAGCGCGAGTGCATGGATCGTCTCAACCACGACCTGACCCGGACCAGCAGAGGCGTTCCAGCGGATCGGACTGGTCAAGACACCGCATCCGCCGGGGAGCAGGGCCGAACCAGCCTGGTGGCTCTGGCAGCTGGTACTACAGCGGATCCCAAGCTGACGGCCAGGGCTCAGGTGAGCATCACTTTGGGTCCAAAACTTCAGGCTGACACAGACGATGCCACGGACGACATTGACCTGCCCCACCCGGATCTGATCCTGCACCAAGGCGACCTTGACGGGACAGGCAGGGCCATTGAACTGAGTCGGGCCACCACCCAGGTCATCAGGCAGAACCTGACCTGGTCCACTGTCTACAACGTCATCGCCCTGGCCATTGCCACCGGAATCTGCCAACCCTTCTTGGGCTGGATGCTCAACCCCATGATCGCAGCAGTAACAGGGGCCCTGTCCACCATCCTGGCCATGCTCAACGTTCGTCGCCTGCACCGGCTGCGGCACCTGCGCCGTCGCTGGTTGCACCTCGCCCTGATCGACACAGACCAGCTACCGACTGTAGCGGCACGGCGTCCCCAGGTCATCGTCGACAGCCAGTGGGAGTCCATGCAAGAGGGCAAGGATCCGGCGGCCGCTATGGACTGAATCCACAGAGCACAACTTGTGGCACAAAAAGGGTTGATACCCAGGATTATCCCGGGTACCAACCCTTAATTGATCTCAGCGAGACTGGGCCTGACCCTGATCGTCGCCACGAGCGGCATGACGGCCACGACCGTCATCGCCGGCATCAGCATCGGCATCGCCATCAGCTGTCACGTCGTTGACCGTGACCGAATCATCGACCAGATTCTCAGTGGGCCAAGCGGTCAGCTCCAGGTGGTCGCCGCCGGTCTGATCCACCAGGACCGTGTCGCCGTCGTGAACCTTGCCAGCCAGCAGCATCCTGGCCAGCTGATCGCCCACCTCGGTCTGGACCAGCCGACGCAAGGGCCGAGCGCCGAAGGCCGGGTCATATCCCATGTTGGCCAGCCATTCCCTAGCGGAGTCGGTGACGTCAAGGGTGATGCGCCGGTCGGTCAGCCGCTGGGCCACCTGCTTGACCTGGATGTCCACAATGGAACCCAGCTCGTCGCGGGTCAGCGGGTGGAAGATGACCAGATCGTCCAGCCGGTTGATGAACTCGGGCTTGAAGTTGGCATGCACCGCATCCATGACGGCCTTGCGCTTGCCATCCTCGTCCAGGTCGTCCCGGACCAGGAACTGCGAGCCCAGGTTGGAGGTCATGATCAGAATGGTGTTCTTGAAGTCCACCGTCCTGCCCTGGCCATCGGTCAGCCTGCCGTCGTCCAGAACCTGCAGCAGCAGGTCGAAGACCTCAGGGTTGGCCTTCTCCACTTCGTCGAAGAGGACCACCGAGTAGGGCCGCCTACGGACGGCTTCGGTCAGCTGGCCACCCTCCTCATAGCCCACGTAGCCGGGAGCAGCGCCAATCAGCCGGGAGACCGAGGCCTTCTCCATGTACTCTGACATGTCGATGCGGACCATGGCCTTCTCGTCGTCGAAGAGGAAGTCGGCCAAAGCCTTGGCCAGCTCCGTCTTGCCCACGCCGGTGGGACCCAGGAACATGAAGGATCCTGTAGGCCGATCGGGATCGGCGATGCCGGCACGCGAGCGCCGAACCGCGTCGGATACCGCGTGGATGGCCTCCTGCTGGCCGACCACCCGCTTGCCCAGGTAGTCCTCCATATGCAGGAGCTTCTCGTTCTCGCCCTCCATGAGCCGTCCCACAGGGATACCGGTCCAGTCCGAAACGATCTCCGCTACGGAATCCGCATCAACATGGTCAGGAACCATGGGCTCCTGGGCCGGTCCTCCAGCGATGTCAGCCCCATCGGGACCAGCGTCATTGGAGGCGTTCTTGGCCTGCTCGGCCGCGTTCTCCGCCTGGGCCAGCTGCTTACGAATGCCGGGGATCTCCCCGTAGAGGATGCGGGAAGCCTTCTCCAGGTCGCCCTCGCGGGTGGCCTTGTCAGCCTCGACCCGCTTGGCATCCAGCTGGGCACGCAGATCACCGACCTTGTTGTGCCCGGCCTTCTCGTTCTCCCAACGGGCCTTGAGGCCACCCAGCTTCTCGCGAGAGTCCGCCAGCTCGGCCTGCAGCTTGCTCAGACGGTCCTTGGAGGCTGGGTCATCGGCCTTCTTCAGCTGCATCTCCTCCATCTCCAGACGGGTGACGCGACGTTGAAGCTCGTCGATTTCCTCAGGCTGGGAATCCAGCTCCATCCTCAGGTGGGCAGCGGCCTCGTCAACCAGGTCGATGGCCTTGTCTGGCAGCTGACGACCCGAGATATACCGGTTGGACAACGTAGCTGCCGCCACCAGGGCATCATCCCCGATGGTCACCTTGTGGTGAGCCTCGTAACGCTGCTTGAGACCACGCAGGATGGCCACAGTATCCTCCACGGAGGGCTCGCCCACGAAGACCTGCTGGAAGCGGCGCTCCAGAGCCGGGTCCTTCTCGATGTTCTCACGGTACTCATCCAGGGTAGTGGCGCCAATCAGACGCAATTCTCCCCTGGCCAGCATGGGCTTGAGCATGTTGCCTGCATCCATGGATCCCTCTGCGGCACCAGCACCGACAATGGTATGGATCTCATCAATGAAGGTGATGACCTGACCGTTGGCGCTCTTGATCTCGTTGAGAACAGCCTTGAGTCGTTCCTCGAATTCGCCACGGTACTTGCTGCCAGCCACCATGGAGCTCAGATCCAGGGAGATCAGCCTCTTGCCCTGCAGGGTGGTGGGCACGTCGCCGGCTACGATGCGTTCGGCCAGGCCTTCGACCACGGCTGTCTTACCCACGCCAGGCTCGCCGATAAGGACAGGGTTGTTCTTGGTCCGCCGAGACAGGATCTGCATGACACGACGAATCTCCTGATCCCTGCCGATGACCGGGTCCAGCTTGCCCTCCTTGGCCTGGGCGGTCAGATCGGTGGAGTACTTCTCCAGAGCCTTGTAAGTACCCTCGGCATCCGGGCTGGTCACCTTGGCACCGCCGCGCACCTGGGGCACGGCCTTCCGCAGGGTATCGGCCTGCAGACCGTTCCGGTTCAGAATATCGGCAGCCTGCGAAGGACCCTGGGCGATTGCGATAAGCAAATGCTCGGTGGACACGTATTCGTCCCCCATGGCCTGCATTTCCTTCTCTGCCTGAGCCAGGGCCATGCTGAGCTGACGGCTGGCATCGGGCTGCGATGCCGTGGATCCGCTGGCCGACGGCAGAGCCACCAGGGCCTGACGGACCTCGGCTCCGACCCGTTGGCTGTCACCACCAGCGGCTTGAATCAGTCCAGGCACCACTCCGGACTGCTGACGCAGCAGGGAGTCCAACAGATGGAGCACATCCACCTGGGGGTTGCCGGCCGCCGAGGCCGACTGGATAGCATCGCCTATGGCCTGCTGAGCCATGGTGGTGAAGTTTTCGTTCATAGAGCATCCTCCAACATTCTTCGGCGGGGCCAGCCGAATCATTCGACCAGACCCCGTCACGGGTTCATCTGCCTTCTACAACAGCGAAAGGAGGATGCCTATTCCCAAACTTGAGCCTAAATGACTCAAGTTTTTATATCGCTTGTTTTCCTGCTATTCGCTACTCGTCGATGACCACATTGCGCAGGTATCCGATTCCCTCAACCTGAACCGTGGCCTCGTCTCGGTTTTTCAGGGAACCTGTGGCGTGCGGCGTGCCGGTCATGATGACATCGCCGGGCAGCAGGGTGGCGAAGCTGGAGATGAAGGCGATCTGCTCAGGAATGGAGTGGATCAGGTTAGCGGTGGTGCCGCTGGCCTCAGGCACCTCTTCCCCGTTGAGTTTGAAGGAAATCTTCGCATCACGATAGTCCAGGTCGGTCTCGATCCACGGCCCGAGGGGACAGGCGGTGTCAAAACCCTTGCAACGGGTCCACATAGGATCGTTCTTCTGCAGGTCACGCAGGGTTACGTCATTGACACAGGTGTAGCCCAGCACATAGTCCATGGCCTCGTTGACGCTCACCTTCCGCGCCATCCTGCCCATGACGACGGCAACCTCGGGCTCATAGTTCATGTCCTTGCTGTAAGAGGGCTTGACGATGGGGTCGTCAGGGCCGATGACCGAGGTGGAGGGCTTCATGAAGAGCATGAGATTCTCCGGAGGCTCCGGATTCGAGGACTGGCCATGTTCGGCCATGTAGGCGGCATGGGCGCGGTAGTTCTTGGCCGCTCCGTAGATCTTGGAGGGGATGACCGGGGCCAGCAGCCGCACATCCTCGTCGTCCAGAGGGTAGCGCTGACCGGTGGGCTCGACCTGCTGGCCGGTCAGGGGGTAGCCGCTCAACTCAACCAGATAGTCCTTGCCGTCCTGCTTGTCAGTTTGGACAAAAGCGTATCGTGGGGTGTCCTTGTAGGAAAAACGCGCGATTCTCATAGGGCACAGTCTAGCCCCAGGTCGGTCCTCTTAACAGAATCGGGTTCCGAAACAGGCAGTGGCTGGTCAGATAAAAGCCCGCGGGCCGAAGATGGCTGTGCCTACACGGACCTCGGTCGACCCCTCAGCCACGGCATACTCCATGTCTCCGGTCATTCCCATGGACAGCATGGTGCAGGTGTCAGTGCCCGGCTCCCCCGAATCCCTGATGCGATCGCGCAGACCGCGCAGGTGAGCGAATCCGCTCCTGATGACAGCCTCGTCGTCCACATGTGCGCCGACGGTCATCAGACCCTTAAGCTGAATCCCCTCCATGGCAGCCAGTTCATAAGCCAGATCCAGGGCTTGATCGGGGGCGCATCCCGACTTGGCCTGCTCGCCGGACTCGTTGACCTCCAGGAGTATGCCCACAGTTCTGCCTGCAGCCAGTGCCCGCGTGGCCAGCTTTCGAGCCAGCGAGGGCCCGTCGACCGACTCGACCGTGTCGACATATGGCAGGATCTTATTGATCTTGTTGGATTGGAGCTGCCCAATAAGGTGGAAGCCAACGCTGGCACTTGATGAATCACTGTTTGCAGTGTCAGTGCCGAGGGACAACCCCCTGTCCCGGCAAAGTTCCAGCAATCCCTGGGCCTTGGCGGTGACTTCCTGAGGACGGTTCTCGCCAATCCGACGCACCCCGGCATCGATGGCTGCCATGATCTCGCCCACGTCGCGGGTCTTGGTGGCCGCCAGCAGAGTCACCGAGTCTTCTTCTCGACCGGCGGAGTCCTCCGCTTTGGCGATTCTTTCAGCTACACGCCTGACCCCATCCGCGATCTGCCCAGCTCGTTCCCTGCTGATCTGCCGATTGCCCAGATCCTTGTGGTCCATATAGGCGACCATGACCCGCTACCTCCTTAAAATCCGGAAGCCTTGACTGAGGCCATGGTAACCAGTGGCTCATACCGGAATTCGCTCCGACCCCGAGCACCAAACGGCAAGACTAATGAACCAGGATCGATGAGTCACGTTGCACGCTTACGAATATCGCTATTCAGCAGTCACTAAACAATAATTCCCGCAAGCCCGAAAGCCGGCAGGTAAGCATATGCCATAAATGATCGACGCGGCTCAGGACTGGAGAACTCAAAAATCCGGCTTTGCTCCGGAAACGTTCAGCTTGCTCAGATCCAGCTTCCTGTCCTTGCTGTCAGCAGCCAACATGTTCCACGTGAAACCATCCAGCAGCTCCTGCAAATTCACGGGTCTGGGTCGATCCAAGAGTCCCAGGAGCCATCCACAGACCCCAAGCACCTGCCTTGCCGTCCAGCCGTCTCTTCTGAGCGAGCCCAGGTCTGGCGATCCGAAACGCTTGGACATCCTTCTGCCGTCCACGCCGTCAATCAGAGGCAGATGCGCATACTGAACATCAGGAGCCTGCTGCTGAAGATGATTCCGGATCCACATCTGAATGGCCGTGGACCTCAGCAGGTCCCTTCCTCGCACAATCTGATTGACACCCATGGCCAGATCGTCCACCGTCACTGCCAGCTGGTAGGAAACCAAACCATCCGAGCGTTGAACAACCACATCACCGACCTGCCTGGGCAAATTGAAGGACTGCGGGCCAAAAATCAGATCGTCGAAGCGACAGGTGGCATCCGACTCGTAGGGCTGATCAGGGACTGCAATCCGAAGGCTGTGCCTCTGCCCCCGAGCCAGCCTTTCACTGACCGCCTGAGGGGAAAGTCCTCGGCAGGTGCCCGGATAGACGATGAACCCGTCGCCTTCATTCGGCGCCGATGCCGCGCGGATGTCGGCACGGGAGCAGAAGCAGGGATAGATCAGGGGCTGCCCGCCAACTAATTGCTGCGATTCCAGCAACTTCAATGCCTGACTGTAAGCATCAGCGCGCTGGGACTGGTAGACCACCTCGCCATCCCAATCCAATCCCAACCATGCCAGGTCGTCCATGATCCAGCGATCGGCATCCTTGACCACACGCGGCGTATCTATGTCTTCGATGCGAAGCCGCAGCACCCCGCAAGACCCTTGCGACCTGACACCCAGCCAGGCCGCCAGGCATGCATAGACATTGCCCAGATGCATCCGTCCAGTCGGCGAAGGCGCCAACCTTCCTACGACCTTAGCCTGGTCGGCCTGGTCCACTCTCGGTTCTCCCTTGTGCATACCGACATGCTTGCATACCACCCGGTCAAACTATTGCACGCCTCTTGCACGCTTCTGAATGGCCCTGCAGCAAATGATCAGAAGCTGTCGAGCAGGCGATCGATCTCCTCGAAGTGCTTGACCTCAGGCCGCCATACCGGCTTGCCGCGAGCGATGACCAGCTTGGGATTGGCCAGGGTCCGCACATTCTTGGCAGGGTCCTCGTCAAGGACGATCAGATCTGCATCCTTGCCCGTGTCGACCGAACCGGTGACACTGTCGAAGCCCAGGTTTCGTGCATTGACCTGAGTGGCGGCGTGGAAGGCCTGCGCCGGGGTGAAGTCCGCGTACCGCACCAGATAATCGAGTTCTCGCCAAGTACCGTACTGGGGCACGAAGGTCATGCCTGTGTCGGTGCCGACTCCGACGGCAATGCCGTTCTCATGAGCCTGCTTGGCGCTCTTGACCATGCCGTCAACGACCAGCTCAGAATTGCCGCGAACTATATCGTTGATCCCCAGCTCCTGCTGACTGATCTTGACCAGAGGCAGTCCGGCGGACAGGGTGGGATCCAGAGCAGAGAAACCGCGAAGCGAGCGCGGATTGTCAAGGAAGAGCCCGATCATCTCGTCATCCAGAGCGCTGCCATGCTCAATGGTATCCACGCCTGCCTTGAGAGCGGCCTTGACACCCTCAGGGCTCTGGGCATGCGCTGCGACCAGCACACCAAACTCATGGGCCTCATCGCAGACGGCGGCCATCTCCTCCTCGGTCATCTGCGGGCTGCCGGCCTCACCAAGCTTGGTGGCATCGGTGACGCCGCCGGTCGCAGCCACCTTGATGGCATTGACACCATGATCCAGGTTCTCCCTGGTCCGACGTCTGGCCTCGTCGGGAGAGGAGCAGGACAGGGCGATGAAGGGATCGCCATGCCCTCCTGGAATCGCCAGGAGGGGACCGGCAGCCAGCATGCGCGGGCCTGTCAGCTCGTCGGCATCGATCTTGTCGCGCAGACGAACCGCCTCATAGCCCACATCACCCAAGGTACGAATGGTCGTTACTCCCGAGTTCAACAGCGTGGAAACGTTGCCCTTGATCCTGGCATCCATAATGACTTTGCCTGCAGGACTGTGCATTACCTTCAAACCGGCATCGACCACACGCGGCGACAGGTCAGTACCACCAGACAAGGGCTTGCCGTCGGCAAAGAGATGGGTATGGGCATTGATGAGTCCAGGTGCCACAAACTTACCCGTAGCGTTGATTCGGTGATATCCGGAGGGCACGTAGGCCAGCGGGGTCGGGCAGACCTGCTCTATCCGGCCGTCCGCGGACACCAGAACAGACATATCCTTCTGAACCGTGCCTTTTTCATCACCGGTCGCGATACTGGCATGCTCGAGCACAAACGGCTCGCGCTCTTTCCTGCCTTGAAGACGCCCCATGGTCGTACCTGCCTTCCCATCTCCGATGCACTCATTGCGAGGAATCGGGCATATATGTTCAATACTATCCGCTGCAGGACGAACCATTCAAGCCTGACGCACAAGCAAATGAGGCCATTCAAAAGCAGCCTGGCAGCAGAAGCAGGGGCGAAATTGCCGAAACGCAGCAGACGCAGTCGAAGTAATGGCCACTAACCGTTAACGACCTCTCTGAGCGCGGAGCATCATCTGGAGTCCGGCATGCTGTTGATGACGAACTCTATTTCGGAATATGCAGGCGGTTGAAGAGCTACGCCGAATGCCACCACCGAACCGAATCCGTCAAAGACGGTGGAGTCCATGGCCAGCACGGGCCGGCCCCTGTCCACATGAAAGTATCCAGCGATCCGTGAATCGACATTCTCGATGCGGACCACTACTTCGTTTCTGGCGAGCCTGACGTCGTATTGTTCCTCGATGAAGCTATAGAGGGAGCCATCGGAGAAATCATGCTCAAGTATTTCCGGAAACTGGACGGCCGACAGGTAGGTGCAGACATATTGATGCAGATTGCCATCGACATAGCGCAGTCGTTCCAGTTCGATCAGGTCTGCCTCAGCATCGATACCCAACTTGGACGCAAAATCGGCATTCTTGACAATCCTGTTACCAAGTACCCGGGTCTTGACCGTTCTGCCTAGGTCACGCTGCTGGCGCCAGAATCCCCTGATGTGGCCGTTGATCACCTCACGAGAGGACGAGGGCGACTTCAACTTGAAGGTACCCTTGCCCTGACTGCGAACGATCAACCCTTCACGAATCAAATCTTCTATGGCATGACGAACCGTAATCCGACTGACATTGTAGCGTGTGCAAAGTTCGGACTCCGTGGGCAGCTGCGCCCCATCCTTCATCCGTTTGATGCTTCCGCGCAGATGGTCTCGCACGGACACATACTTGGGAATTCCATCTACCATTGCAAAACCGACCCACCTGATTTCATTGCCCTCATGAATCGAAATCCCGCGACCTGCGTTAACTAGAGGTCTGCTGCCTTCAATGATTGTAAAAGCCCTTGCCCGTTTCTGCCCAACACAGGAGCCAAGCAGCAATATTCTCCAGCTACGGATGGGTCATGGAACTGATATTGAAAGTCCGTTAGTCCCATGACCCCTCTCCATCGCTGTCCCTGCCAGCTTCAGATTGGACAGGGGATTCAATTCAGGCGACGGCCTTGGCCTTGTCAGCCGAGTCAGCTGCAGCGGCAATGGTCTTCTTGCGCTTGTTCATGAAGTAGGAGACCACATAGACCAGGATCAGCACAACAATGATTCCCGCGATGATCGCAATCTGGCCGCCGGCCTTGTTGAGGTAGCCCAGGAAGATGCCGGCCACACCAAAATCGGCATCCGAGTATGTGGCGGCGCCCTTGCCTACAGATCCCAGCACCGGCAGAAGCAGGAGCGGCAGGAAGGTTATGGCCAGGCCGTTGACGAAGGAGCCGAGAATGGCTCCACGCCGACCACCCGCGCCGTTGCCGATTACGCCTGTGGCACCGCCGGTCATGAAGTGGGCCACGACGCCGGGAATGATGACGGTGGTTCCGGCCAGAGCCATGATGGCCATGCCTACGATGCCGCCGACGAAGCTGGACAGGAACCCAATCAGAACGGCGTTAGGAGCGAAGGTGAAGGTGACGGGGACATCCAGTGCAGGCTTGGCGTTCTTGACCAGGTGCTCACTGATGCCCTTGAAGGCAGGAACAATTTCGCCCAGGACCACACGAACACCTGCCAGGATGATGTAGACGCCGGCAGAGAAAGTGGCGGCCTGCAAGACCACATAGACGATGAAGTTCTGTCCGTCACTGAGCTTGCTCTCGATATAGCCGGGACCGGCGAAGAGCGCCACGATGACATAGATCACAGCCATGGACAGAGCCACAATGACTGTTGTATCGCGCAGGAAGCCCAGGTTCTTGGGGAAATTGATATCCTCAGTAGATTTGGAGGGATGCTTCTTGCTGCGAGTGAGCGTAGCCACCAGACCACCAAGGGCGATGCCCGAGCCGCCGGTGTGGCCCAGGGCCACATCATCGGTACCAGTCACCTTTTTCATGAAAGGCTGCACGACCGCGGGCGAGAGGGTCACAACCAGGCCCTGAGCGATTGAGCCCCAAAGCAGGGTCTGCCAGGTGGAGAAGCCGGCCGCTACGAAGATGACCGTTATCATCGTGGCCATATAGAAGGCCACGTGTCCTGACAAGTAAACATATTTGAAATATGACGTTGCAGAAAGAATGATATTGACAATCATTCCGAAGAAGAAGATGAGTGCAGCTACGGATCCGTACTTGACCAGTACCGTGCCGACTATGGCCTCGTTATTGGGAACAACGCCCTGGACATGGAAGGCATGCTGGAACATATCCCCAAAGGGGGTCAATGCATTGGTCACCACGCCAGCGCCAGCGGCCAGGACCAGAAAGCCCACGAACGTGCGTATGGTCCCCTTCATGACATCCGTGGCAGACTTGCGTTGCAGAGTCAGGCCGAGCAGGGAGATCAGCGCGACGATGACGGAAGGTTGTCGGAAAATGTCCAAAAGGACTTTTAATACCCCGTTCATGCCGCCTGCCCCCCTTCAGGAACATCCATGCCATGGCGCTTCAGGGCCTCGGCAAGCTTTTCTTTGATCTCATTCATGTCGATCAGACTGTTCAGAACGACTACGTCGCCCAGATCCTTGGCAGCATCAGCGATGTCACGCCCGACAAAAATAATATCGGCATCGCCCTTGTTGACCGAACCCAGATCGCTATGGTTGGTCTCGACCCCGGTGACGCCAAGCTCTTTCAGCGCCTTGTCAATATTGAGCTGGGTAATGAAGCTCGACCCCAGTCCAGTGCTGCAAACCGTCAGAATCTTCATGTTGATTACCTTTCTTCCTTGAGGATCGTCCTCAATTCCTCAACGTTCGCGGCCTTGCCCAGCCGTTCCTGATTCTTCGCGTCACTCAGGAAGGTCGCCAGCGATTGCATCAGGCTTAGATGGCTGTTCGAGTCCTGCGCAGCCAGGCAGAAGAGCGTGCTGATCGGGTGGTCCTGAGAATCGGCCAACAGGAAGGGACTGCGAACCTTCAGCACCGATAGAGAGGTGGTCACAACGCCTGCCTCGGGCCTGGCATGAGCCATGGCAATGCCTTGACCCAGATCAATATAGGTGCCGCCTGGTTTGCGTATCGAAGCCTTGATGGCATCGACATAAGAGGGTTTGATCCTTCCAAGATCAACCAGCGGACCAGTGACCACGTCCACCGCTTCTTCCCAATCGGCTACGCCGTCCCTATACATGACGGTGCCTTCCGGGAAATACTCGTTCAGCAATTTGCCTCCTCGCATACGATGAAGCCCATCCGCTTCGGAGCGAAAGATCGTGGGAGAATGCCTCCCCGGAACTTCAACCTCGAATTCCGCAAACATTATAACAACATGACAATATGATGTCTAAACGTGCGTGTTCAAACATCATATTGTTCAGGCACCATATTCCGAGTCTTTGACTAAGACCCGGGCCCTTGGCACAGGCAAGATCCGGTGAAGTGAGCGCGGCAACAGGTTGCATACGGATTCAGACCGGGGCCGCTGGGATCGCTCAAATAAGCGATCAGCCTCCACGCAATCAAGCCAGCAACGATGGAGACGGCAGCTTAACCCCCCCCTACCCCTGCAGACAGCAGAGGATTCCTATTACCAGCGCAAGGCTCACATACCCTTCTACCAGTCAGAAATGAACGGCTTCTGTTCTTGCGGGTTTTATGCTCAGCATGCACGGAACGGTGCGTCAGGGCAGAGATCCTTGGCCAAGGAAAGCAGCAGACGACAGACTTGAGGCGCATTTGTTGATTAATCGATAGGTTTTGCGTTTCACCACAGAGTAGCTTTTCTTTTGCGGATACTTTTATCCGACGAATATCCAACAAAACCGTGTTCCAGACGAATTCCCCGAGCAATGGAAAAGCCCCGCAGCCTTTGCGGCTGTAGGGCTTTGACTCTGTGCCCCCACGGGGGCTCGAACCCCGGACACGCTGATTAAGAGTCAGCTGCTCTAGCCAACTGAGCTATAGGGGCAGGGCACTTTCAAGAGCCAAGTAGATACTATACACGGTTTCGGCAGGCCCGCAACACGGCGCGTCACAGGCCTGCCGAATCCATATGCATGGCCTGCTCAGACGATCTTGGGCATGGGCGTGGTCAGGGAAGTGGTCAGATTCACCTGCAGGAGGCCAGCACCCGTATGGGCCTCGACCTTCTTCAGGGTGACTGTGCGCTTGTCCTGGTCGGCCCGGTCATCGTCGGTCATGGTAGCCGGCGATTTGACCGCCACTACAACCAGATCCTCGAGGGAAATGCCAGCCTTATTGCACAGGTCGGAGGCCGCCTGCAGGCTGTCTTGGAAGCCCTCACGCTCGACGACCCGATCAGCCGGTACCCCGTATGCGCTCTTGGCGATCCAGCGAATCCGATCCGGCACGGACATATCATGCAGGCTGGCTGTATCCATCTGGGCTTTCACGGGTTCCTGCAGGGCCTTGATCAGATCATCCAGCTGAGACTCCAGGGCCTTGCCACCGTCCCGGAAGAGGTTGCCCGCGATAGGCCTGCGGAAGCCCAGGCCGTCGGCGGTCTCCCGCAGGGAATCCACCTGGTCGTCCTCGCCCTCCCAAAGGTTGATCAAAGGGAAGGTGGGGATGCCCAGTCCCTCAAGACGGTGCACGTGGAAGGGATAACGCCAACTCAGCTTGGGATCGTCCCGCCAGGTGGTGGCACGGGTGACGACCACGGCGGCGGCCGGCCACTGGGCCCCATACTCACGGGCAGCGATGTCCAGCCACTTCTGGGCGCCGGCATCGGCTCCGTAGCCCGCCTCGACGACGACCACATCGTGCCTGGCGCAGGCCATCTCCACGGACACCAGGCTGGGAATGCCGATGGAGACGTTGGCGAATGGCCCGCCATGCACATAGACCGGAGAACCCTCCAGGGTCTGGGTGAAAGCGGGCTTGACCGCATCGGTAAGGATGCCGGTGATCCGCCACAGGTCCACAAACTCTCCGAAGGTGACGGGACGGCCATCCAAGGTCCCCGCGACCATGGCGGCCACGCGCCGTTTGATCTCATCCATGCTCCGGGAGAGCACTACGATCTGCATGAGCTCACAGGTGGGCGTCAACACGGTCCGTTCGGGCAGATCGCCCTTGCCGCGGTCCACGGTGATCTGGCGCAGGGACCGCGAAGGCACCTCGCTGACCCTAGGCACCAGGACGGTGTCCAACCGACCCTCGTCCACAGCCTTCTCTGCAAAGGAGACCAGCAGGTTCTGGGCGGATTCGATGGCCGCCATCTCCCCGCACAGACCCCAGTCCACCAGCTCAGGATGGGTCAGGGAGGACTTGCCCCCACCAGAGGCGCCACCCTTGGAACCGGCAGCGGTAATGCCCATGCTGGGCTGACGCAGGACAGCTGCGGCATCCACTCCCCGGGCGCGCAGGGCGTCGATCAGCGCGATGGTAGTGGTGGTCTTGCCCTCCCCTCGCGAAGCCTTGAGCGGGGTGTCTGCGGTAACCAGCAGCACCCGGCCATGCTTGCGCGGCATATCCGGATGATCCTGCAGATCCTTCAGGTAGCCGAAGGCATCGATCTTGTCAAACAGACCGTATGGCCTGACGTAATCGTCGAAGCCCGTCATGAGGCTCTCCTCCTTTATGATCCTTGTCAATCGGATGGCTCAGTTGTCGGACAGATGGTAGCCGTTGCGCATGCCCATGCTGGCCGTGTAGAGCACCTGACTCAGCAGGTCGTCGGTTTCCTTGCGCAGAAGGTCGGCCATGTCCTTGTTAGCAGCCTCCAGCACCTGGCGAACCTCGGGGTTGTCAGTGCCTTTATCGGCACCTTCCAAGCGGGCCACCTGTTCATCTGTGGCGGCAATCATGCGATGACCCTCAGCGCCAACGCCCTGTTGGTAACGTTCGACTGCCGCCAGAGTGCCAGCAAAGGCCGAGTCACACAAGGCGGCGATCAGTCGGTCGGACCAGTAGAGGCTGTCGGTGGAAACCCGGCCCGTGGTGTTGGCCAGATAATCGGGCGTACGATCCACATTTGCATAGAAGGGAACCAGGGCATTGAAGGCGTTGGACCCGTATGAAATCCACTGGATGGCCCGGCAGGATTCAGGCTGGTAGGGGCGCAGCTGGATCAGGGACAGCTGGTCGTTGCGATTGATACCGATGGGACGGTAAAGCCCCTTGGTGTGCTCGTCGCCGGTCCGCCCATAGGGATCGTAGGGTGTGCCCTGGTAGTGAGAGCTGAGCAAGTACTTGACATCCTCCACGGTAATCAGCCGCTCAGGCTGACGGCACCAAGGGATGTTGTCGCTGGTGGGAGTGTGATCGGCGTCCGGCCCGTCCCAGATCTCGTCATAAGGGTTGAGGAAGCGCTGCATGTACCAGGCCCGAGGCGTGTTGTATACATGGTCCGAGTCGCTGTGGGATCCAAAGGCATCACGCGGGTTGAAGGGCGAAGCTGACTCTACGGACAGATCCAGGTAGTTGTCAGCGATGAACTCCCGCAGGTCGGCCGAGCAAAGGTGGTCGGTCTGGTCTCCGAAGGCGTCGTCCAAATCGAACTCGTCGATGCCCAGCTGGTTGGGCATGGTCACATAGGAATCATCAGGCACGCGCTTGGCTATCCAGTGGTGGCCACCCACGGTTTCCATCCACCAGATCTCGTCCACGTCGCTGAAAGCGATGCCATTCATCTCATAGGTGCCGTAGCGCTCCAGCAGGGAGCCCAGCCGTTGGACGCCCTCCCGAGCCGAGTGGATATAAGGCAGGACGATGGTGACCAGGTCCTCCTCGCCGATGCCTCCGGGCACTCCGGCCAGGTAGTCCTTATCCCCAGGACGGCCCTGGGCGGGTGTGGGCTCAACCAGCGGATCTGCACCCAGAACACGTTCGTTGGTGGTGATGGTCTCGGTGGCTGACATGGCCACATTGGCGCTGTTGACGCCTGCGGCAGCCCAGAGCCCCTGATTGTGCAAAGCATCGGGCACCGAGGTATAGCGCATGGGATCGTCGGGCAGATCTATCTCCAGGTGGCTGATCACACTGTGGTAGTGCCGCGGCTGCTGGTCAGGAGCGACTAATACGAAGCGCTTGGGACGAAACTCTCCGTTGGACGAATCCTCATCCCGTGCGATGATGGTGGATCCGTCGTAACTGGCATTTTTGCCTATCAGAAGCGTGGTGCAGGGCATATAAGCGTCTTCCTTTGTCTGGTCGCGGTCAACTGTCATCACCAGTCCGGAAGTCGGGGGATGTCATGGTAACCGACTGCGTGGGCAGGCAGGGATGACGGCCGTCTGCGCACTTGGGGCATGGCATCACTCTAGTGCTAGACCGCCCCAACCAGATCAGGCATCAGCTGGCAGCCAGGCCCGGGCTGCTGCGGCCACCGGCTGGGCGGAATGGATGGCATGTGCCAGGGCATTGAGCCAGAATCCCTCCTCCAGGCCGGGCAGAGACTCTTGTGTGGCCCAGACCGACAGCACATAGTCATGGACCCGGTCCGGAGGCGTGGGGCCGTTGTAACGCATAAGCACGGCGGGATCGTTAGCGATCTCCTCCTCCATAACCAGGGGCGAGGCTGCCGAGGTGCGCCCTTGGGGCACACCGGGAATCAGATTAGACAAATTTCTGGAGAAGTCCTCAGGAATCGCCAGCACGGAGCTTCCGGTCCCCTCAGGTTGCAAGGAACGCAAAGCCTCGATGGGCAGGTTGGCCAGAGACCAGTGAATCCAGGGGAAGCCACACACGGGCACGGAATCAGGATCCACCAGCATCCAGTGCAGGTAGCGGGCCTCCTGGGGCACATCCTCGAGCCGGAAGGGGAAGGAGACTACAGGACGTCCCTTGCGGGTAAGGGACTGAGGGGCGCGCTTGGCGTACCGATCGGGAATAGTGCCGAAATCAGTGATAATCCTCATGATTCGATTCTCGCCCGCCCAGCCGACGAGGTCAAGTTCTTCCGTGAAACCGGCCGCAAACAGCACTCAGCACGATAAATTCCACCACCCTGCACAAAAAGTGCAAAAGCCGCCCGGATCCTTCCACATGAAAACGATCCGGGCGGCTCTAAATCGGACTAGGAGAAAGGAATCAGCAATACCTCTCTCCCGGCGCTTATACGGCGCTTATACACGCCTATTCGGCCTTTGCGGCCTTGGCCTGTGCACGAGCGGCCTTGGCGGCTGCACGAGCCTGAGCCTTGGCCTCCTTCTCTTCAGCCTCGACACTGGCGATGAACTCAGCATGCTTGGCGGCAGGCAACCATCCGGTGTTGACCACCTTGACCTGCCAGACCCAGGCCAGGGCGAAGATCACCACTGCCAGAATCACCAGGACCACGGCCCCAACGGGGATGCCCAGCTGGGACAGCTTGCCAACCACAGTGCCGTACCAGGCAAAGTCGGCATCGCCGAAGGTGGCGTTGGACAGGCCGAAGCTGCCCAGAACCGTCATCAGGATGGCCGGTAGGAAGGTGATCAGCAGACCATTGATGAAGCCGCCGACCACAGCCCCGATGCGGCCGCCGGTCGCGTTGCCGAAGACACCAGCACCGCCGCCATCGAAGAAGTGGGGCACCATGCCCGGCAGAATCAGGGCCAGACCCCAGACGGGCCCGAGCCAGACGGCGATGATGACCAGGGCCACCAGACCGCCGGCAAAGGAGGCCAGGAAGCCAATCAGGGATGCGTTGGCACCGTATGGGAAGACGATGGGGATGTCCAGAGCAGGACGGGCGCCGGGGACCACCTTGTTGGCGATGCCCTGGAAGGCGGGCACCAGCTCACCCAGGATGATACGGACGCCGTAGAGGATGATGCTCACGCCGATGCCGAACTGCAGGGCCTGGGCGAAGGCGGCCATGAAGAAGGATCCCCAGTTGGCCGGATGGGAGGGGAAGACGGCGAAGGCGGCCTTGGCAGGCACCACAAAGGCGGTCCAGACGGCGAAGACCAGGTAGAGGACGACCATGAGCAGGGTGGTGGAAACCATGGAATCACGCAGGAAGCTCAGCCCTTTGGGGAAGTCGATATCCTCAGTGGAGCGCGACTTCTTGCCCACGGCGCTGCCAACCGCGCCCGAAACCACGTAGCCCAAGGTGTTGAAGTGGCCGATGGACAGCTTGTCGCTGCCCGTCACCCGGTTCATGTACGGCTGGGCGAAAGCGGGCATGGCCACCATGATCACGCCCATGAGCAGGGAGCCAATCAGCACGATGAGCAGGTTGTTGCCCTTGCCGAACCCGATCGAAAGAACCAGGGCCAGCAGGGTTGACATGAAGACCATATGGTGACCGGTCAGGAAGACGTACTTGAGCGGGGTAAACCGTGCCAGCAGGATCATGACGATGAAGCTGAGCACGATGATGTAGGCGGAGGCTGCACCGAACTGGCTGGAGGCCTGGGCCACAATCACCTCGTTGGTGGGGACGACCCCGTGGGCGCCCGTGGCCTTGAAAACCAGCTTGCCGAAGGGATCCAGGGCGTTGGTCACCACGGTGGCGCCGGCGCCCAGAATCAGATAGCCCATGGCCGCCTTGAGGGCGCCCGAAATGACCTGGCCTGCGCTCCGTTTCAGGGCGATCAGGCCGATGGCCGCCACAATGCCAATCAGATAGGCGGGCACATTCAGAATCTCCTGGCTGATGAAGTTCAGCACCGCAAGGAAGACATTCATTGTTTGTCCTTACTATTTCTCTCTTGTTGTCAAGTTAAAGAGCGGGTATTCCATCGGCCTGGCGATGACGAATGTCCGCCGGACTCATCAGTCGGCGTACTGCTCCAGGATGCCCTTGATCTCGTCCTTGTCCATGAAGTTCTGGACGGTCTCGACCGGAGTGGTGGTCCCCTCCAGCTCGGGCGCCAGCTGAGGCGAAGTCAGCACCAGGTCGTTCATGTTGGCCGTGCCCTTGGCGCTGCCCGCGTCGGAGGTGGTCACAGTCACATCCATGCCCAGCTCCGATGCCACCTGCTCGACGTTGACCTTGAGCAGAACCGAAGTGCCGATGCCGTTGCCACATACACAGAGAATATCCATGAGTTGCTCCTTTGTTCCTTGTTTGCTTCTACTGCTTCTTGTATTTGCCATGCTGGGATCCGCAAAAGCGGGTCCTCCTCACGATTCGAGAATGGCGCGAACCTCGTCAGGTGTGCCGGCCTTGGCCAGCTGCTCGGTCTTCTTCGCGTCGGTCAGAGCACCGGCGATGGCGGACATCACCTGCAGGTGCTCCTGCTCATCCCGCCCGGCCAGACCAATCACCAGTGAGACCGGATCATTGGCCTTGTTGCCGAACTCAACAGGTGTGGACAGCCTTACCCAGCTCAGGCCGGTTCCCAGGACCGCTTCGCTGGGCCGGGAATGAGCCAGAGCCAAACCGGGGGCGATGACGATGTAGGGACCCATCTTCTCGACGGTCTCGATCATCTGGTCCGTGTAGGCATCTGTGGTGAACCCGGATGCCACCAGCCTGTCGCCCGCCTTGCGGATGGCATCCCGCCAGTCAGATGCCGGTACATCCAGGGCGAAGGATGTGTCGGGAAGGAAGGCTTGGAAATCCGTCATGTCTGCTCCTTGCTCGTGCTGTTTGACTTGATCGACTGCACCGGATCCGATGGATTTACACAAATCCGGCCGGCTGCTCACCAACCCTGGGGATGGTAGAACTCTCCGTCCAGAGCCTTGGCGGCGAGCGCCTTGGCTTCATCCATGGTGTGCTTGGCCAGTTCGGCGCGAACGTCATCCAGGGCGACCGGAGTCATGGACAGGCTGGTCACGCCGATGCCGGCCAAAACCACGGCCAGGTCAGGATCGGCAGCCGCCTCGCCGCAGACTCCGACAGGCATATTATTGGCCTGACCGGCATCAGCGATGAGCTTGATGGCCCTGAGGACGGCAGGATGCCAGGCGGTCTGGTAGGAGGCGACCGAACCCAAGGTGCGATCGGCGGCCAGCGTGTACTGGGTCAGATCGTTGGTGCCGATGCTGACGAAATCGGCCACCTTGGCCACCTTGTCGGCCATCAGTGCAATCGAAGGAACTTCGGCCATGACACCCACGCGCTTGAGCCCCTTGCTCTTGCCCAAACGGACGAAATAGTCAGCCTCGTGTTCGTCGGCGACCATTGGCGCCATGACCCATAGGTCGGCATTGGTCTCGGCATCGGCCCGGGCAAGGGCCTCCAGCTGATCCTCCAGAACCTGGCTGTGGACCTTGAGCGTGCGCAGACCACGCAACCCCAGGGCAGGATTAGGCTCGTCGGCCTGCGTCAGGAAGGGCAACGGCTTGTCAGCACCGGCATCCAACAGGCGGATGACCACCTTGCGGCCAGGGAAGCGTTCAAGAAGAGCGCGGTAAGCCTCGGCCTGCTCCTCGACGCCGGGCGCCTGCTCGTTGCCCAGGAAGAGGAACTCCGAGCGGAAGAGTCCAACCCCCTCCGCTCCATACTCCAGGGCAGGATCGGCATCCGCAGGCTTGCCGACATTGGCCAGGAGGGGAATCCTTGTTCCGTCCTTGAGCTGGCCTGGGCGGCCCCGCAAAGCCTTGGCCTGATCCGCTTCGCGACGGGCCTGCTCAGCTTTCTCAATCTGTTCCTGGGTCGGATCGGCCGTCACCTTGCCGGCAGCAGCATCGACGATGACCGTTTGTCCGTCGGACAGCCCAGCTGCGTCCTGAGCGCCCACGACGGCGACGATCCCCCTGGACCGGGCCAGGATGGCGGTATGGCTGGTCGGACCGCCCTCAATGGTGACAATGGCCAGAACCTTGGTCATGTCCAAGCTGGAGGTGTCGGCCGGAGACAGGTCAGGGGCGACCAGGACGAATGGCTTGTCGCTTTCCGGCACGCCCGGTGCCGGGACACCGAGCAGATGGGCGATGACACGCTGGCCAACATCATGCAGATCGTTGGCACGCTCCCCCATGTAGCCGCCGATAGCCTGAAGCTTTCCCTCGAAGTCGGCAAAGGCCTCATAGACGGAACGCTCGGCGGTCTTGCCACCGTCAAGCAGAGATCGAATCGAGGTCTTCAGAGCCGGGTCCTGGGCCATCTGGGCCAAGGCTGTCAGAATCGGAGCAGCGTCCTTGGCCCCCTGCCCGTCTTGGGCGGCCTTGGCGCGCGCAAGCAAGTCCTTGTTGACCGCTGTCAGAGCGGATTCGACCCTGCCGAATTCAGCATCCGCCGTGAGGTTCTCAGGCCTCGCCTCATCGCCGGGTACATCCAGTCCGGCCGCCATATGGATAACCGGGCCAACGGCAACGCCGCGGCCAATGCCTACGCCTTGGATCTCCATGTCGCACTCCTTAGTGCCTGCCCACTGCACGTGAGCCGCCCCTGAGGCGAGCCGAACAACGACAGTGGAAACGTTCTTCATGCAACGATGTTCAGTATACACATATTCATTCGTTTTTCAACGGTAATCGTTTTCTGTAATTTCCCTTCTGCAGTGGTAGGATATCCAGCGTATCCACCACTAGGCATGCCGGTTCGACAAGATCGGCCATATATTCAGGAGAGATGATCACCATGGCAACAGCGCAACGTTCCACTGTCATCACCGACCCGGTGGGCATTCATGCCAGGCCCGCTTCGGAATTCTCGCAGGCCGCCGCATCCAGCGGTTGCAAGGTCACCATAGCCAAGGGCGAGGGCAATCCCGTAGACGCCGGCAGCATTCTGATGGTCATGAGCCTGGGCATCGCTAAGGGCGACAAGGTCACTGTGACTGTCGAGGGCGACGAAGCCGAGTCCGTAGCCGACTCCCTGGTCACTAAGCTGACCCAGGCCGAGTGACCCGCCGCTAGCTGTAGCCGACATCGACGGAAAGAGCCTTCGAGGGAAACGATGGGACACACGGCGGACAATAAGCCTTCCATTGCCAACGTCGCAGCCCTGGCTGGAGTTTCGACGGCGACCGTGTCCCGCGTCCTTTCCGGCCATAGACGCAAGAACGACGACATCAGCCGCAGGGTCAGAGCTGCTGCCGAAAAGCTCAACTACTCGGCCAATTTTGCTGCCAGCACCCTCCGATCAGACCGCAGCAGAACCATAGGACTGATCCTGTGCGGCACATCCACGGGCATAGACGGGTCCATCCTGGATCTGCTCAGCAGGAGACTGACAGAACAGGGTCGCTACCTGCTGGTCATATCCGTCAGGGGCGACCAGGAGCGAGAGGCGGCCATCAGATCCATGGCAGCCCGACAAGTCGAAGGAATCATCATCGTTCCTTCGCTGGACGACGATCCGGTCGGTATGCCCGTCGACCTGCCGTCCGGACTGCCCATCGTCCAGGTCGGTGGCAGACCGCTCTCCTACCACACCAGCTGGGTCGGCATGGACCAGGCGGCTTCCATGCGGCTGATCATCGCCCACCTGGCCGAGCAGAACGCGCATTCGGTGGCCTATCTAAGCCGTGAACTGAACACCAGTGCGGCCACTGAGCTCTTCACGACCTTCTCCACTCTGACCAACACCCTAGGGATGACGCCTCAGCCGGACTGGATCCAGTTTGGCCCCTGCAGCATGCGCCGCGGCCATGATGCCGTCATGACCATGCTCGCTGAGGGAAACGACCGTCCCGATGCCATCATCTGCGGGGACGACTCACTGGCCCTGGGCGCTCTGATGGCCTGTGACCAACTGGGCTTCCAGGTTCCCGACCAAGTCAAGGTGGCTGCCTTCGTGGACAGCCCAGCCTGTCTGATCAGCAGTCCGACCTTGACCGCAGTCAAGGCTCCCCTGAACGGCATTGTCCAGGAGGCACTGCGGCTGGTCGACGCCAAGGGACAGTCCATTCTGCCCTCTCACGTGGCTCTGCCGCCAGCGCTGGAGTGCAGGGAATCGACCTGGTCGCCAAGAATTGGCAGCAGCGACATGACCTCACCGGGCACTTTCGCCTGATAGCAGTTAAGTCCGTACTCAGACCAGCAGGGTGCAGAAGAGCGCCTCGAAGACCAAGAGCGGCGAACCGTTGGCAGCCAGCCTCCTGCGAGCTCGGGCAATCAGCTGAATACGGTCAATGGCCCCCTGTCTGGAGAGTCTGACGGACAAATCAGCAATAGCCGCCCGATTTTCCAAATTGACCAAGCCAGCCTTCTCTTCGGCGCCGTTCTGCAGGACACCCACATCCCGGTAAACGCTGGCCAGGGTACTCAGGTTGCGGTCCAGCACGTCCCGGGTCAGTCTGGTAACCCGTCGGCGGACCTGATCCTTGCCCCCCAATGCATGGTAGGCTCCACGCAACTGCCGGGGAATGCGTTCCTTGTCTCTGAGACCGTTGATCTGCCGAAACTCCCGCTCGTCCCTGGCCACCTCATCGTCCACGGTGGCGGTGGCTTGATCCCGGGCGGCATCAACCACCCGGCCAGCCAGAATCACAGCATCCGAAGCTCGCCGCAGCCCCAGCAGACCCACCACCAGCTCATCACGGTCAGCCAGGACCTGATCCCTGGTGGCGTAGAGACGAGCGATGCCGATGTGTCCCTGAGCCAGACGAGCGGCCTTGGCGGCCAGAGGCCGGTCCACCCCCACCTGATCAGTCAGGAAATCCGCCACTGCGGTGTTGGATGGCACCGCTAGGTTGAGCACCCTCGTCCGTGAGCGGATGGTGGGCAGCACATCCTGGGCGTTGGGTGCGCACAGAAGCCAGATGGTGTGCTCGGCCGGCTCCTCGATCTCCTTGAGCAACACATTGGTGGTCCGCTCCAGCATCCGGTCCACGTCCTCGATGATGATGACCCGCCAACGAGAGGTTGAGGGCATCTGCTCCGAGGTCATGATCAGATCCCTGACCTCGTTGATACCGATGGTGACCTTGTTGGTTGACAGTATGGTCACATCCGGATGGGTCCCGGCCAAGACCTGCTGAGTGACGCGTGTGGGCTGATCGCTCAATCCCTGGTCAGGACTGATCAGGGCCGCCGCAAAAGCTCGGGCCAGATTGGACCGCCCTGATCCTGGAGGACCACAAATCAGCCAGGATTGCGCAACCTCGTCATGACCCTGCGTCTGAGCGGCCACCGTCCGCTTGAGCAAATCTACCGTGGGCTGCTGACCCACAATGGCATCCCAGACGCTCATCGGGTCTTCCGCAAGAGCCGGGACCGGAGCAGCCCGCGAGCGCGGGAACCCACAGGAACCGAATCGTCGTCAGCATCCCCGCCGGCTGTTCCCGCCTCCATGGACTGGTCGTCCTGATCAGACGTATCCGCAGACTCAGTCCAATCCGTCTCGGTAGCCTGCTCATCGTCCTCATATCCTGCAGCCGATTCATCCTTGTCGGCATCGTCCTGAGCACCAGTGTCATCATTCTCATCATCGACATCCGGAAGATCATCGTCGACCTGCGGCAGATCTGGCATGCGCCCTTCGACTAACTTGTCCAAATCGTCTTGAATGATCTGCCAGACCTGCTCGATGGACTGGGTGGCGTCGATAACCAGGAACCGATCGGGTTCCCTCTGCGCCAGTTGCAGGAATGCCTGACGCACATGCTGCTGAAAGTCGTCGCCAGCCGATTCCAGCCGATCGGGCTCATGATCCAGACGCGACTTGGACTGTGACGGATCCGCGTCCAGCAGGTAGGTGCGCTTGGGCAGAAGGTCCTGACTGGCCCACAGACTCAGTCGACGAATCACATCCACTGACAGATCACGGCCTCCGGCCTGATAAGCCAATGAGGAATCCAAGTAACGGTCGCAGAGCACAATGTCTCCGCGTTCCAGAGCCGGACGCACCACCTGGGCTACATGCTCAGCCCGGTCCGCCGCATAGAGCAGGGCCTCGGTCCTGGGGGCAAGATCGTCGGAGGCGTCAACCACATCGGTACCTCCGGTCACGGCAACCGAGGGGAAAGCGGCCAATCCATGCAGAACGAGTTCCCGTATGGTCAACCCGACGGGGGTGCCGCCTGGCTCGCGGGTGACCAGAGATCGCAAGCCACGCTCCTGCAGATAGTTGTGTGCTTGTTGGACCTGGGTGGTTTTGCCTGCACCATCCACGCCCTCGAAGGAAATGAACAAACCATCGCTCATGCCTGATGCTCCGTAGTCTTGGAAGTCTTGGAAGTTTTTGTCTTCTTTGTGGTTTTGCGAGCGCGGGTAGCCGACTTGCCAGCCGTAGTTTTGCTGGACGCCGACTTTCGTGCAGTCGACTTGCGGGTGGTCCTGCCACGCCTCTTGGCGGGTCCGGCCGCGCGCTTCTCTGCCAGCAGGCGGAAGGCCACCTCCGGCTCGATGGACTGGGCCGTGTACTGCTTGGGCAGGGTTCTGTTGGTCTGCCCGTCGGTAATGTAGACACCGTAGAACCCATCCTTGATGGTGACGGGTTTGCCGCTGTCAGGGTCCGTGCCCAGCTCACGGAGAGGAGGCTTGGCAGCGCTCCGGGAACGCCGTCCGTACTTAGGCTGGTCGAAGAGGGCCTTGGCCCCGGCCTGGTCAATAGTGAAAATCTGCCCCTCGTCGGTCAGCGAACGCGTCTCGGTGCCGCCGTCGGCCTTAGTGGCCGTCAGATAGGGGCCATAACGGCCGTTGCTGGCCGTGACGGTGGCTTGGCTGGTTTCTCCCGTCTTGGCATCGGTCAGTTCGATGCTGCCCACCGTCCTAGGCAGGCTGAGCAGCTTCAGAGCATCCTCCAGGGTGACCGTGTCTGGATCCATGGTCTTGAATAGCGAAGCCATCTTGGGCTTAGGACCAGTCTGCTTGGTTGTCCGTGCAGTTTTGCGGGTCGACTTTTTCTGCTCTGCCGCTTCCTCTTCAGGGCTGATCAGGGCCACATAGGGACCGAATCTACCCTTGCGCACCTCGACCCGACCGCCGGTCTGCGGATCCTTGCCCAGCTGACGGGGACCGCCGGCATTTGCGACGATCAGCTCATGACCCGCCGCCACTGTCAGCTCGTCCGGAGCCATGGTGGGCGGCAACGAGGCCCGCTTGGGGTTTCCGTCGGCATCCAGGTCGGCCGTATCCTCAAGATAGGGACCGTAACGGCCGACCCTCACCTGCAGGCCATCACCGATCTCGATGGTGTTGATCTTGCGGGCGTCGATGTCTCCCAGCTGAGCCACCTGCTCCTGTAGGCCCTGATGGGCCTGGTCAGCGTTCTGGGCAGCGCCCGGGCCCGAACCGAAGTAGAACCGTGTCAGCCAGTCCTTGCCTCGCTCCTTGCCGTGGGCGATCATATCCAGGCCATTCTCCATCTGCGCCGTGAACTGGTAATCCACGTACTTGGGGAAATTGGTCTCCAACAATCTAACTACCGAAAAGGCCAACCAGGAGGGAATCAGTGCACGGCCGCGCTCGTAGACGTATCCGCGGTCGATGATGGTCGAAATGATGCTGGCATAGGTGGAAGGCCTGCCAATCTCCTTGGCCTCCAGAGTCTTGACCAGAGAGGCCTCAGTGTAACGTGCAGGTGGCTGGGTCTCATGGCCCTCGGGATCGACAGAGGCAGCACGAAGCACGTCACCCTGCTGGACCGGAGGCAGGGAAGAATCCTCATCGTTCTGCTCGGAGCCTGCGCCACCCATGGCCTTGAGGAACCCAGGGAACTTGATGACGGTGCCTGAAGCCTGGAAGAGGGCCGTACCCTCCTTGCCAGCCTGCGCCGACAGGTGGATAGTGGCTGTGGACCCGGTGGCGTCGGCCATCTGCGAAGCCAGGGTGCGCCGCCAGATCAGGGTGTAGAGCTTGAGCTGGTCAGGGGCCAGACGGTCGGCAAGATCCTGAGGCCTGTGGAAGGTGGAACCGGCGGGCCGGATGCACTCGTGGGCCTCCTGGGCGCCAGCAGTCTTGGTCACATACTGTTTGGACTCGGCCGAAAGGTATTCGGCCCCATACTCACGCTCGACCCCCTTGCGGGCAGCAGCGATGGCCTCCTGGGAGAGAGTGACCGAATCGGTACGCATGTAGGTGATAAACCCGTTCTCATAGAGCCCCTGGGCAGCCCGCATGGTGGCCCGGGAACTCATGCCCAGCCGGTTACCAGCCGTCTGCTGCAGGGTAGACGTGGTGAAGGGGGGCTGAGGACGCCGACGGTAAGGCTTGGTCTCCATACCCGTCACTGCGAAGTCCTGATCCTTCAGCGTCTCAGCCAGGTTTCGGGCATGCTGCTCATCCAGCTGCAGGACCTGCTCCTTGGCAGCCGCTTCCGTCAGCTGACCCTTGGAGGTGAAGTCCTTGGAAACCGCCAGCCTCTGCTCTCCTAGGCTGATCATCCGCGCCTGAAAACCACTCGACGACGCCGATTGCCCGGCATCCTCCTGCACCAGACGCGCCAGCAGATCCCAGTAGGAGGCCTTGACGAAGGCCATGCGCTCACGCTCGCGCTCCACAATCAGCCGAGTCGCCACAGACTGGACACGCCCTGCGCTCAGTCCCGGACCCACCTTGCGCCAGAGCACCGGTGAAAGCTCGTAGCCATAGAGGCGATCCAGCACCCTGCGGGTCTCCTGGGCATCGACCATGTGGGCATCCACGTCCCTGGTGTGCTTGAGCGAATTCTTGATGGCCTCTGGGGTGATCTCGTGAAAGACCATGCGCTTTACCGGAACCTTGGGTTTAAGGGTCTGGACCAGATGCCAGGCGATGGCCTCCCCCTCCCGATCCTCATCAGTGGCCAGATAAAGCTCGTCGGCGTTCTTCAGCGCCTTCTTGAGCTCGGAGACCGTGTGTTTCTTTTTATCGTCCACGATGTAGTAGGGCTTGAAGCCATCATTCACGTCTACGCCGAACTTGCCGTAGGCCTTCTTCTGGGAGGCCGGGATCTGCGATGGCTGGGCCAGGTCGCGGATATGGCCCACCGAGGCCATGACCGTGTAGCCCTTGCCCAGGTACCCGCCGATCTTCTTTGCCTTGGTTGGCGACTCAACAATGACGAGCTTATTGCCGGATGCCATGGCCTCTCCTTATATTGTTGTCTTTCGCACGCCATCTTACTCACGGGGTTCCGTAACCATGCAAATCAAGGGGTCATGTGCACGGGCGTGAAACCCTAGGACTGATGGTGGATGAATCAGAGACGTTCAGTACGCCCAGAGTTCGACCTCAGTCATTTTTAGGCGGAGCCGGGGGCCGACCGACAAGGCCCATCCTGGTCAGAGGCGAGGCCGTAATCTGCCTCATTGCCAGGACCAGACCCAGGGTCAGAGACAGAACCGAGGCCATCAGTATGACCGCTGAGCAGTGAACCCCATAGGCCGTCCACCGGGCACCGATCTCCAGACCAGGGCTGACCTGCCAGATGACATAGCAGGCGTAAATAATCCCTAGGAACCCAGCTACCAGCATCAGGGTGGAGACAATCTGAATCGAAGCCGAGGACATCCTGGTCCCAGGAACATCCATCCCGGTCCCCCGAGTGGCGGCCAGTGCAATAAGACAGAGACCGGTAGGAATGAGAATGCCCATGACCACGTCTGAAGGGCGATGCCACCCACCCTGCACCAGCGAGCAGCCCACGGACAGGTCAAAGGCGAATCCCACCAAGGCAACAAAGGCCCTCCAAACCCGGGGCACCACGCAGAGCAGGGCCAGGACCACCGCCAGAGCGAGGATGGTGTGTCCCGAGGGGGCTGAATTGGCAGCGGAAGCCTGAACGTGGATCAGCACAGGGCGAGGCAGGTAACGTTTGAGAATGCGCGCCGCCCCGTAGACCACCAATGCATAAACAGCAACCTGGCCAAGCAGCCACCACCGGCGTCGCACTAGAACCACCACTAGGGCGACAAGGCCCAGCACTACGCAGATCGCCACAGTCACAAAAGGAATGGTGAACAGTCCCAGATAAGCCTTGACAAGTGGTGCCTGGTCAAGGAAGCCACGGAAGTTGGTCAGGGCCATGTCGTCATAGGTCTGCCCGGGAACAGTCCAGACGGCCGCCCACCAGACCAAAGCCGCCAGACCCAGGCAGGCCAGGCCTGCGACCAGGCACAAAACCAAGGCTGAGATCCGGGGGCGAGACATCAAGGGATCCCGGTCAACATGACTGCTGGCCGCTTCGGTCTGCTCATTCGGGTCCCGGTACCAGGCTTGCCGTACTTCGCCCTGCTTGCGCTTGTTGGTCATACCTCTAGACTCTATCCAACCCCTGGGTCGACACCCGACACCCCGTCCGACGAGCGCGCTCCCTTCACGACTCCAACCGGTTCAGTCAGGGCGAATATGAAAAACTCCCACGCACCCGCCAGAGGCCACTTACCCTTGCTGCATTCCTGCCCTGGGGGGATTGGGTGACATAACGCCACGTGAGAGCAAGTCACCATGATAGCAGACAGGCTCCACTTGTCCACTGACAAGCGCCGACCCATCGACACCAGGTGCGTATTCAGTCGATATTGCTGCCCGCCGCTTCCCTGACCAGACCTGTCCGCTAGCATGTAGGCAACAGGATCGCCGTACTCCAGCGGTTGATCACGGATCGTGCCGGACCCTGGCAGTAGACAGTAGCCAGCCCGGCATCACAGCGACAAGGGATGGATGGCTGAAGACGAATGGCTGACATGGATGCTGATTTGGTGATTGTGGGCGCTGGCCTGTTCGGTCTGACCGTGGCCCAGCAGGCGGTCGAGCACAGCGGGGCACGGGTGCGAATCATCGACGTGCGCGACCACATCGGGGGCAATGCCTACTCCTATATGGACGAGGAGACCGGGGCCGAGATCCACAAGTATGGGGCCCACCTCTTCCACACCTCCAATCGCAAGGTCTGGGAGTACGTCAATCGCTTCACCGAATTCACCGACTACACCCACCGGGTCTACACCACCCACAAGGGCGAGGTCTACCCCCTGCCCATCAACCTGGGCACCATCAACCAGTTCTTCCACGCCCACTACACGCCCCAGCAGGCCCGTGAACTGATCCGCGAACAGGCTGGCGAACTGGCCGGGACCGACCCGGGCAACCTGAATGACCAAGGCATCTCCCTGATTGGCCGGCCTCTGTATGAGGCCTTCATCAAGAACTACACGGCCAAGCAGTGGCAGACCGACCCCTCTCAGTTGCCGGCTTCGATCATCAAACGGCTCCCGGTGCGATTCAATTACGACAACCACTACTTCAAGGACACCTGGGAGGGCCTGCCCAAGGACGGTTACACGGCCTGGTTCGAGAGGATGATAGACGACCCGCGCATCCAGGTGAGCCTGAAGACCGACTTCTTCGACAACTCCCAGCCCTGGAACCGGGATGCTTTGGTGGGCCAGGTCCCCGTGGTCTACACCGGACCGGTCGACCGCTACTTCGACTACCGTCTGGGCGAGCTCAAGTGGCGGACCGTGGACTTCAAGGAGCGCCGCTACGACGAAGACGACCACTTCGGCTGCCCGGTCATGAACTTCTCCGATCCTGACGTGCCCTACACCCGTGCCATCGAGTTCAAGAACTTCAACCCCGAACGCTACGACCGGCAGAACCATGAGCGCACCGTGGTCTGGGAGGAGTACAGCAGATTCGCCGGCAAAGGCGACGAACCCTACTACCCCATCAACACCAGCGACGACCGGGCCCTCTATACCCAGTACAAACAACTGGCCGCCCAGCAGCCGAAAGTGGTCTTCGGCGGCCGCCTGGGCACCTACGCTTACTACGACATGCACCAGGTCATCAATTCAGCCCTGGACGCCTGGGACAAGCGGATCGCTCCCCTGGTAGGCCACGCCAAGGACTGAAACCTGAGTTGAACCCCCGTTCGCCTTCTAACGGTAATCATCCCACTGGGGTGATGGGAAGAGGATGGGCTCCGCCTTTGCCCACAGGGCGATCATGTCGTCGTCGGGATTGGTCAGCGCCTGGATCTGCACACCGTCCATGGTGCAATAGACGGTTCTGATCAGCCGATGGAAGGACGACCGATCCCGATAGGGCTCAGGCAGCTTCCAGCGGATCCCGTCCATGAAGTCGATCATCCGGGCATGGCGATCGCTGTAGTATTCATGCGCAGGATGAGCTGGATCGTGAGCCTCCACAGCCAAATGCATGAAGAGCATGACCAGGACCATGCGCTCGGCATTCTCCTCGACCAGGCGACGCAGATAACCCGGCAGCGAATAGAGGGAATGCCCCTCCTGGTCTAGACCAATGGCCAGCTCATCACGCTCGCCGGGCTTGGATCCAAAAGTGAAAGAACCCTGGTCGTAGTAGACCTGGATGACCAAGGAGAGGAGCTCCTCACGCGTGCGGGCATAATGACGTAACCCTGGCAGGGTCAGGCCAACGGCATCCGCGATGGCCTGCATGGAGACGCCATAGGTACCGTAATAGGCGATCATCTGGGCGGCGACCTGGGCTATCTGCTTGCGACGCTCGTCGGGGGTCATCCGCCTGCGTACACCGATTGGCCGCCGTGAAAAGCGTCCAATAATCTGCTCTCCGCCAGCCTTGTTCCTGGTTTTCCTGTTCGCATCGCTCATCAGGATCATCATACCGTTGGCCGTCAGACCACCAACGGCTCTATATTGCCCCTCTCTACAGCCCGTTGCCAAGATGGGAACCGCCAGCAAGGACTTGCTCTCTTGCTTATTTTATATTTTTAAGATATAAAACAATACGGGAAGCACGGCGCTTCCCCACTGTGCACAGACGCACCGAAAGAGAGGGAGTCGGATAATGACACAAGCCGATTCAGCAGGCAGACAGGAGCTCGGCACCGCTGCTAAAAGCCGATACTGCATTGCCTTCTTCGTTTTCAATCTGTTCTGGATGATGGCCCTGTCCATCGTCGCCTCGGTCTTGTTGCCCCAACGCCTGACCGACATCGCTCCCGGGTCCAAGGTTGCCATATCCGGGGTCTTCAACGCCACCACGGCTCTGACCTCACTGGTATCCAACCTGATTGTGGGCAACCTGTCCGACAGGACCCGGTCCATCTTCGGCCGCAGAACCCCCTGGGTCGTTTCCGGCGGCCTTATAGCCGGCGTCTCGCTCTTCCTCATGGGCGTCATTGCCAACGTCTGGGCCATCGGCATCTTCTACTGCCTGGCCATGGTCGGCCTGAACATGATGATCTCCCCAGTGGTCGCCTCCCTGTCCGACCGTGTTCCCGAATCACAGCGAGCCACCATGTCGGCATTCATCTCGGCGGGCAATCTGGTCGGCAACTCCTTGGGCACCCTAGTCGGCGCCCGCTTCATCACCATGCAGATTCCAGGCTGGATCATGTCCGGCATAGTCATGGGCGTGGCCGGCCTGGTCACAGTGATCATCTGGCCCAAGGAGCCCTCTTCAAAGGACATGCCCGCTTTGAGCAGCAGCCTGCGCTCCATCCTGGAATCCTTCCGCCCGCCTCGTCACGCGCCCGACTTCTGGATGGCCTTCGTAGGACGTTCCCTGCTCCTGTTCAGCTACTATATGATCCTCAACTACCAACTCTTCATCCTTCAGGACTACATGGGCCAGTCCGTCAAGGACTCGGCGGCCACCATGTCGACCATGTCCCTGGTTCTGATCGTGGTCTCCATGGTCGCGGCCCTGGGTGCTGGCCCGATCTCCGACAAGATCGGCCGCAGGAAGATGCCCGTGGTCATCGCCAGCCTGCTTCTGGCCCTGGGCTACGCCATGCCCTGGATCATCCACAGCCCCCTGGGCATGATACTGTTCACCGCCATCGGCGGCTTCGGCTACGGAATGTACGGGTCGGTCGACCAAGCGCTCAATGTGGACGTTCTGCCCAATGCCGAGGAGGCGGGCAAGGATCTGGGCATTCTCAACATCGCTACCACCCTGGGCCAGATGGTGGGACCCATGGTGACCTCACTGATCGTCTCAGTGACCAAGTCCTACCAGCTGGTCTTCCCCACCGCCATCATTCTGGTGCTGCTGGCCTGCATCTTCATCAGCCGCATCCGCACCATTAAGTAAGGAGTCCAAACAGTGAGCATCCACATCGACCCACGCCTGACTATCGGCACCATCAGCCCTTACCTGCACGGCCAGTTCATCGAATTCCTGGGAGAGTGCATCGATCAGGGACTATGGGTGGGCACGGATTCCCCCATCCCCAACACCGACGGCATCCGCACTGATGCCCTCAAGGCCCTCAAGGCCCTCAAACCTCCACTGCTGCGTTGGCCCGGAGGCTGCTACGCCGACACCTACCACTGGTGTCAGGGTGTCGGGCCACGCAATCAGCGTCCAGTGGGATATAACGAGAACTTCGGCACCTACCAACCTGACGGACATGGCTTCGGCACCGACGAATTCCTCCGTCTGTGCCAGGCCGTTGGCGCCGAACCCTGGATCAACGTGAATATGCTGAGCGGATCCGTAGCCGAGATGCGCGACTGGATGGAGTACTGCAACCGCCCATCGGGCACGGCCATGTCAGCCATGCGTGCCGCCAACGGCCACCCCTCCCCCTACGGCGTGAAGTTCTGGGGGCTGGGGAACGAGCCCTGGGCCGGCGGGGGGACGATGACCCCGTCCATGTACGCGGACCGCTATCGGATGTTCGCCTCAGCCATGCCCACTTTCGCAGAAAACGGGGATCAGCCCCCGATGATCCAGCCCATCGCCTGCGGCCCCGACGGCAACAAGCCCATGGAACGGGTGCGTTGGACCAGGGACTTCTTCCAGGCCCTGGCCCAGTACCGCCAACCGCCCATCGCCGCCTACGACCTGCACTTCTACAACTGGAACATCGACCACCCCGGCGACACCTCCACCCACTTTGATCAGGACGGCTGGAATCGGGTGATCCAAGGCGCCCTTGAGCTCGGGGAAGTCATCGACCAGCAGTGGAACCTGATGCAGGCCTGCCTGGCCACTATGCCCTACCCTGAGAGCACCATGGATTCCAGACTGACAAAGGTCGATCTGGTCATGGGCGAATGGGGCAACTGGCATGGCGATGCCTTCACGGTTCGTCCGGCGCTCCGGCAGCAGGTGACCATGCGCGACGCGGTCACCTCGGCCCTGACGCTGGATATCCTTCAGTCAAGGTGCGACAAGGTCTCCATGGCCTGCAATGCCCAGACCCTGAATGTCCTCAACTCGCTGATCCTGACCGAGGACGAAGCCACCATCCTGACCCCCAACTACGACGTCTTCATGATGTACCGGTGCCACCAGGGGGCCCGGGCGATCCAGAGCCTGCCGGAGGCCGACAACCCTGCCCTGCACGTCTTTGCCTCGATCAAGGACGGACACATCATGGTGGACCTGGTCAACGCCGACATGGTCTCCTCGGCCGAAGCGACACTGACCCTGCCTGAGCCGGTGCTCCCAGCAGGCATGCAGAGCCTTTCAGCACAGGATCCGCATGCTTGCAACACCCGATCCGACCCGGACCAGGTCAGGGCTCGCCAGGTCGATGTCTCGGACATCCCTGAAGGACGTGAAATTACGGTCCGCCTGGATCCGGCCTCAGTGAACGTGCTCGATCTGGCCATGGCCTGACAGCAGAAAGCATCAATTGACGGATTGGGCACTGTGCCCGCTAGCCGCCAACTAAATACAACTAAATATAGGATGCAAAGATACATATAAAACAGCATGTGGCCGATCCCCCGAAGGAGGGACCGGCCACATGCTCATATCAGGCGCCTGACGACAGCTGACGGAGTTCTACTCAGGCGTGCCAGACATCCTTGCCGTTGTCCTTGGCGGCCTTGACATCGGCATCCAGGGCGCTCTCGTCACCCTCCACCTTGCCGGCGATATAATCCTCGACCAGCTGGCGGGCCTCGTTGTCCTCATGCTGGACAGCAGGGGACTTCATGAAGTAGGAGCTGGGTGCCAGCACCGGGCCGGCCAAGTGGCGGTCCAGGGCAATCTTGGCGGCACGCAGGGCGTCGATGACAATACCGGCCGAGTTGGGCGAATCCCAGACCTCCAGCTTGTATTCCAGGTTCAGCGGGACATCACCGAAGGTGGTGCCTTCCAGACGCACGAAGGCGAACTTGCGGTCATCCAGCCAGGCCACATAGTCGGAGGGACCAATGTGGACGTTGTGGGGATCCATATCGTGAGGAACGATGGAGGTGACTGCACGGGTCTTGGAAACCTTCTTGGACTCCAGACGAGTGCGCTGCAGCATGTTCATGAAGTCCATGTTGCCGCCCACGTTCAGCTGGTAGGTGCGGTCCAGACGCACGCCGCGATCCTCGAAGAGGCGGGCCATGACCCTGTGGGTAATGGTGGCGCCCACCTGGCTCTTGATGTCGTCACCCACGATGGGCAGCCCGGCATCGCGGAACTTCTGAGCCCACTCGGGGTCGGAGGCAATGAAGACGGGCAGGCAGTTGACGAAGGCGCAACCGGCCTCGATGGCGGCGGTGGCGTAGGCCTTGTCGGCCTGCTCAGAGCCGACGGGCAGGTAGGAGACCAGCACATCGACCTTCTTGTCGCGCAGGACCTGGGCCACATCCACAGGCTCGGCATCCGACTCGGTGATCATCTTCTTGTAGTACTCGCCCAGCCCGTCACCAGTCGGCCCGCGCAGGACTTCCACGCCCTTGTTGGGGACATCGCAGAACTTGTAGGTGTTGTTTTGCGAGGCGAAGATGGCCTCGCTCAGGTCCTTGCCGACCTTAAGTGAATCCACATCGAAGGCGGTCACGAACTCCACGTCACGAATGCGGTAGCCGCCGAAATTGGCGTGCATGATGCCAGGGATCTTGTCATCATCCTTGGCGTCCTTGTAATACTCGACTCCCTGTACCAGCGAGGAAGCGCAGTTGCCCACGCCCGCTATAGCTACACGGATGCTCATACAAACTCCTCTGATTTACTGAGTTATTCCAACCTAAGCATACCTTCTCCCGGTAGATAGCATGATGGAATGGGCCTCATATGCGCGCCCGCCGACAGTACAGACCTCCAAGGATGGCGCAAACGTACGAAAATGATGAACGTTCAGCCTTAGGTCGAACAGTTTTCAGCCCTGCCGGATAGCGTGGTTGGCATGGCCAATCAGACTCGTTCAGTCAGTTCGACCTCGCCCACCCGCAGGGTCCGGTCCGGGTCACGCGGTGGCAGCAATCGCACCGACAGACTCACCTCGCGACATGCCGACCGCAATCCCCGGGGCGGCGGACCTCGTCGCAGGCGGCGCCGCAAGTCGCATCGTCTGCTCAAGTGGACCCTGGGTCTGCTGGGACTGGTGCTTGTCGTCGGGGCAGCAGCTTTCGCCTACCTATACCTGACTACTGAGATCATCCCGCCGGAGAAGCAGGCCCTGGCACAAAAGACCACGGTCTACTATGCTGACGGCTCCACCCCTATCGGCACTTACGCCGACCAGAACCGGGAGATCATCGACTGCGCAGTCCTGCCCAAGTATGTAGGAAACGCGGTCGTCTCCTCAGAGAACCGCTCTTTCTATAAGGATAACGGCATCGACCTCAAGGGCATCGGCCGGGCCCTGCTCAACAACGTGACCAAGGGCACCCGGCAGGGCGGATCAACCATCACCCAGCAGTACGCCGAGCGCTACTATCTGGGTGAGACCACCACCTACAAGGGCAAGCTGCGCGAGGCCATCCTCTCCCTGAAGATCTCCAGGACCGAGAGCAAGGAAACAGTCCTGTGCAACTATATGAACACCATATACTTCGGCCGTGGAGCCTACGGGATCCAGGCCGCCGCGCAGAACTACTTCGGCAAGGACGCCAAGGATCTGACCATGCCCGAGTCGGCCATGCTGGCCGGCATCATCCCCGCCCCGGCCTCCTGGGATCCGGCGATAAACCCCAAGCAGGCCGAGTCGCGCTTCCACCGGGTGCTGGGCATCATGGAGGAGGACCACTACATCAGCCACAAGGACCGGGTCGGCGCCCAGATGCCCCAGACCATCAAGTACTCGCCGCAGAACGTCTATCAGGGGCCCAACGGCTACCTGCTGCGCATGGTCCGCAATGAGCTGTCCACCGGCAAAAAGGCCCCCTTTACCGCGGACGACCTGGATACTGGCGGCTACCGAATCATCACCACCATCCAAAAGGACAAGCAGGATCTGATGTTCCAGGTGGCGAGCCCTTCCACAGGCAACAAGCGTCAGCCACCCACCCTGCAGACCGGTGGGCTCTCGGTCGATCCCAAGACCGGGGCCATCATCTCCCTGTACGCCGGTGACGACTACCTGACCCACCCGCTCAACAACGTGGATCAGGCGACCTACCAGGTGGGTTCGACCATGAAGGCCTACACGCTCCTGGCCGCCATCCAGGATGGAGTCAACCTGAACACAGTCTTCAATGGCAATTCACCGCGCACCTTCTCCAGCGTGGGCAAGTCCGTCGCAAACGACGGAAACTTCAGCTACGGGTACATCAATCTCTATTCGGCCTTCGCCAGATCGGTCAACACGGTCTTCATGGACCTGGGCGAACACGTGACCTCACAAAAAATCGCTCAGGTGGCCCACACTGCTGGCATCACCGGCAAAATCGACGACACGACCACCTTCGACACCCTGGGCCTGGATGCCCTCTCGGTCTATGACGTGACACAGGGGTATGCCACGCTGGCCAATGGCGGCAAGCGGCCCAAGCTGCATCTGGTGGCACAGGTCAAGGATGCCAAGGATCAGGAGCTCTACACGGCTGCGATCCAGTCAGATCAGGTCTTCAACGCCGACCAGGTGGCCCTGCTGCAGAAAGCCATGAGCACCACAGTTCAGTACGGCACTGCCACCTATGCGCGTTCCCTGGGCAGGCCCATCGCCGGCAAGACAGGCACGGCCAACGACCAGACAGCCATCTCCTTCATCGGATTCACCCCCTCGGTTCTGACCACCTTCGCTGTCTGGAACCAAGGACAGGACGGCAGTGCACTCAAGGTGCCCGAGGTCTATCAGAATGAGTTTTTACCGGTCCCGCTGTTCACCCAGTACATGAAGTCGGCCTTGGGCGACAGCCCAGTTGAGCGCTTCCCTGCGGCCGAAGACCATGGCAAGATCGGCGGGCCGGATGGCAGCTGGGGCACCGGATATAGGCGGAGCTACTCCTATACGCCCAGGCGTAGCTACAACTATGAATATGTGCCTCAGCGACGCACCCAACAGCAGACAACTCCTCAGGAGGAGTCAGGCGCCAGCAGTGGTTCGGGTTCAGGCAACGGAGGCGAGGCCGAGAGCAGCAACAGCAGAACCACTGAGGGCAACTCCGAGTCAGAGCAATCCCAGTAGTAAACCAGCGTGGACAACCTGGCCCGATCCGAACCAATCAGCTGCGTTCGGATCGGGCCGTGAGGCTGACGAGAGTTGCTGCCTCTCTATGACTTCTAGCCGCGCTGGAAGCGGTTGAGCGCCGAAATAATGGCCTTGAGGGAGCTGGTGGAGATGGACGAATCGATGCCCACACCCCAAATCACGCGGGACCTGGCCGGTTCGCCCACCTGGCATTCCACGTAGGAAGCCGCCAGAGCATCCGTGCCGGCGGTCATGGCATGCTCGGCGTAGTCCAGAACCGAGACGGTCTGATCCAGGGACTTGAGCGCATCCAAGAAGGCCGCGATTGGGCCATTCCCATGTCCCTGAACACGCCGCCTCACCTCAGGATCACCCGGGGCAAGCCCCCGGTCCAGCAGGGTGGCATCCAGGACGGTGTCGGATCCGTCCTCGCCGGAGGTGACTGCAACATTCAGCAGCTTGAAGCGTCCCCACTGGCGCAGGGTCTCATCGCGCTGATCGGCCATGGACTCTCCGCCGACCACGCTCCCGCCAGCCTCCACGGGCAGGTACTCGTCCTTGAAGAGCCGCCAGATGTCGGCATCCTTGACCTCGCGCTTGGTCCTGTCGGCATAGCTCTGGACCAGCCGTTCGAACTCCACCTGGAGACGCTTGGGCAGGTCCAGATGATGGTTGGCCTTGAGCAGGTAAGCCATGCCGCCCTTGCCAGACTGGGAGTTGACCCGGATGATGGCCTCGTAGTTGCCACCCACATCCTTGGGATCGATGGGCAGATAGGGCACCAGCCAAAGGAAGTCGTCAGGGTTGGCGTTGGCGCGCAGAGCCGCCTGCTGGCGGGCGTCCAGACCCTTCTTGATGGCATCCTGGTGGGAGCCGGAGAAGGCCGTAAAGACGAAGTTGCCGACGTAGGGGTGCCGCTCGGAGACGGCGATCTGGTTGCAGTACTCCACCGTCCGACGGATGCCGGGCATGTCGGAGAAGTCCAGCTGGGGATCGATCCCCTGGACCAGCAGGTTCAGCCCTACCGTGCAAATATCGACGTTGCCGGTGCGCTCACCATTGCCCAGCAGGCAGCCCTCCACCCGGTCAGCCCCGGCCAGCAGACTGAGCTCGGTGGCAGCCACGGCCATACCCTCGTCGTTGTGGGGGTGCAGGGAAAGCACCACCGCATCCCGGTCCTTGAGATTGGTGGATATGTACTCCACCTCGTCGGCGAAGACGTTGGGGGTGGTCATCTCCACGGTGTTGGGCAGGTTGATGATCATAGGATGCTCAGGCGTAGGCCGGATCACGTCGATGACCGCGTTGCAGACCTCCAGCGAATACTCGGGCTCGGCACCGGAGAAGGACTCAGGCGAGTACTCATAGGAGAGATCAGTGCCCCCGGCATCGGCCTCCAGGGAGCGGCAGAGCTCGGCTGCGTCGGTGGCCAGCTTCTTGATCCCGGCCTTGTCCTTGTGGAAGACGACCTCCCGCTGCAGAACCGAGACCGAGTTATAGAAGTGGACCACGGCCCTCTTGGCTCCACGCAGGGCCTCGTAGGTGCGACGGATCAGATGTTCGCGAGCCTGGGTCAGGACCACGATAGTCACATCGTCGGGAATCAGCTCGCGCTCTATCAGGAGGCGGATGAAGTCGTAATCAGTCTCGGAGGCCGAGGGGAAGCCCACCTCAATCTCCTTGAATCCCATGGATATCAGCAGATTCCAGAATCTCAGCTTGCGCTCGGAATCCATAGGGTCGACCAGGGCCTGGTTGCCGTCGCGAAGATCCACCGAACACCAACGAGGCGCCCGCTTCAGGGTCTTGCCCGGCCACGTGCGCTGCGGATAGTCGAAAGGCACCTGCTTGTTATAGGCCACATACTTGTTGTAGGGCATGGCACTGGGCTTCTGCGGCGAACCCACAAACCTGGGGGGAGGCAGCAGCAGGTCGTTGTTCCCTCCATTGGACGCCGCGGCCTGGGCCGCAAGATCAAACACGGATGCACGATCCTGATCCATCTCTCCTCCTTCTTTCGTTCGTCGGAAACCGCAATATCACCCGGCCATGGGTGTTCGGACAGGCCGAAACCGTGTCGGGGGTGCCATTATTTTACCGGAGGAGAGCCAGGACATGCGGTCCGGGTCCGCATTACGACGCAGAGGAAGGCGAGGGCACAAAGTCTTGCGCAATTCGCAAGGTTACCCAAGCTGCAAACTCCAGACTAGGCAAGCACTTACAGAGTGCTTGCTGCATAAGATTCAGTTGAAGAGATTCACTGGAAGAGTGAGACACCGCGACGGCCCTCGCAGTAGGCGTTGCCCAGCCAGGTGTGGCGCGAGTTGGGCCAGACGGAGCCTAGACGGGGGGCGTTCTGGCTCATCCAGATGCTGGGCACGCGCCCATCGGCGCTGTGGGAACCCAGCAGGTTGAAACCGTTCTTGACCGCCAGCCAGTCGGGATGCTGAGTGGCGATGGCCAGCCCCTCTTCCAAGGTCAGAGGGAGACGGTCATCGGAGTCGATCAGCTTGCGGGCCACGTCCGGCTCGCGGTTGGTGTAGCAGGTGCCCGTATGCGGGTCCAGGACGATGTAAAAGGGCCCCTCGGGCGGCTCGAATCCGTTCTGTGGCAGGAAGCTGGCAATGTCGCGCGGAGGCATAGTGGTAAAGCCAGCCATGCGATTGATGCTGGTACGCGCGATCAGCGACTCAGGCGAAACCAGCTCCCTGGTAGGGATGAGCAGGATCTGCTCGCCCAGCTCAGTGGACTCCAGCGCGGAGATTAGAGGCTGGGCCAAGGCTCTGAAAGCGGCGGCGCTGATGTCCGCCACATCCGGATAGCCCAAGGCCACGATCCGATCCAGTTGCCGCTTCACTTCTTGGGAAGATCTGGTCATGGCCTCCAGTCTAATCGGTGCCCCACAGGCGGACCGATCATCTCAAATCCTGTCGGCAAAGTGCTTGCGGGCGATCAGCTCGGCGATCTGCACGGCGTTGAGGGCGGCTCCCTTGCGCAGGTTGTCATTGGCCACGAACATGGACAATCCCCTCTTGCCTTCCACGGCCTGGTCCTGGCGGATGCGGCCCACGAAGCTAGGGTCCTTGCCGGCTGCGTCAAGAGGAGTGGGTATTTCCGCCAGACTTACCCCGGGAGCCTTGGACAGCAGGTCGCGGGCCTGATCAGGAGTGACATCGTGATCAAACTCAGCATTGATACTCATGCCGTGGGCAGTGAAGACTCCTACCCGCACGCAGGTGCAGGAGGCGGCCAGGTCAGGCAGGTGGAGAATCTTGCGACTCTCATTGCGCAGCTTCTGCTCCTCGTCGGTCTCCCCGCTGCCGTCATCGACCAAGTCGCCTATAAAAGGAACGGCGTTGAAGGCTATAGTGCGCACCACCTTGGTGGGCGGGGGAAACTCAATGGCCGATCCGTCGAAGACCAAACGATCAGCACCCTGCTCCACGGCTGTTTTGGCCTCGTCGCGCAGCTGGAGGACGCCGGCACGCCCAGCCCCCGACACAGCCTGGTAGGAGGAGACGATCAGGCGGCGCAGACCGTATGTCTTGGCCAAGGGACTCAGCACGGGCATGCAGGCCATGGTGGTGCAATTGGGATTGGCTACGATTCGTCGTGGTATAAGATCCAGGTCTTCGGGGTTGACCTCAGACACCACCAGGGGAACCTCGGGATCCATCCGCCAATGGGAGGAGTTGTCGACCACGTAGGCTCCGGCCTCGGCGAAGCGTGGGGCCCAAGTTCCTGAGGTCGAACCGCCGGCGGAGAAGATGGCCAGATCGATTCCGCTCAGGTCGGCCTGCTCCACATCCTCAACCGTGATGGTCCTGTCACGCCAGCGCAACTGTTCGCCGGCAGACCGGGATGAGGCCATGAAGCGCAGGTCAGCTACAGGGAAGTCCCGTTCGTCCAGCATGCGGCGCATGACCATGCCTACCTGGCCGGTGGCGCCCAGAACGGCTACATTGATGCCACGGCGACCATCGTTCGCCAAATCAGCTTTATCAGTCATTGCTCTTTCCTCTCCGCTCAGCGACCTGTGCCGCCATAAACGACCGCCTCGACCTGATCGGCATCCAAATGGAAGGCCGTATGGATGGCCCGTACCGCCTCGTCCAAGTTCTGAATGGGCACCAGGGCGGAGATACGAATCTCAGAGGTCGAAATCATGAGCACGTTGATATGCCGGTCGCTCAAGGCCCGGAAGAAGGTGGCGGTAATGCCCGAGTGGGTCTTCATGCCGACCCCTACCAGGGTCACCTTGCCCACCTCAGGGTTGATGTCGACCGAGTGGAACCCCAGTTGCTCACGGGAGTCATCCAGCATGGGAACCACCTGATCAGCCTGAGCAGACGGCAACGTGAAAGAGATGTCCACGGTTCCGGTGGCCGCTCCAGCCTGGACGATCATATCTATGTTGATGCCGCCCTCGGCAAGGATAGTGAAGAGCTGTGCGGCTACGCCGGGTCGATCCGGCACGGCCCGCAGGCTGACCTGGGTCTCGCTGCGGTCGTGGGCAACCCCTGAGATGATCGGTGACTCGGGGCCGTTCAGGTCCGGGAACAAGTCGCCCATGGATTCGCCGTTGGTCATGACCTTCCTTCCGTCATATCCCGTTGCCTGTCAGTTTGTGCAGCGGGGCGGTCCGGCAACTGGCCGGTCTCCAGATTGGGAATCTTGTCGACATCGACATCGTCGGGCATGATCAACGTGCCAGGACGATGGGAAAAGGAACTGCGCACATGAATGGGCATGCGGAAGCGCTGGGCATACTCCACGCAGCGCAGTGCCAGCACCTTGGATCCGCCAGCCGCCATCTCCAGCATCTCCTCGTATGAGATGCGGGCAATTCTTCGGGCGGTGGGCACAATGCGCGGGTCGGCAGTAAAAACGCCATCCACGTCAGTATAGATCTCGCAGACATCCGCATTGAGCGCCACAGCCAGGGCCACGGCCGAGGTGTCCGAGCCGCCGCGGCCCAAGGTGGTGGCATCGCCGTCAGAATTGACCCCCTGGAAGCCTGCCACAATTCCCACTTCGCCTCGGTCCAAGGCCTTCATGACTCGCTGGGGTCGAACATGGCGGATGTGGGCTGCGCCGTAGCGTGCATCAGTCATAAATCCCGCCTGCGAACCGGTGAAGGAATGGGCATGCTCGCCTTGTGCATGGATACTCATAGCCAGCAGGCTCATGGAGATGCGCTCCCCCGCAGTCATGAGCATGTCCATCTCGCGGGCCGGAGGATTGGAGTCCACATCCATGGCCTGATCGATCAGATCGTCAGTGGTGTCACCCATGGCGGAAACCACCACTGCGATGTCATTGCCAGCGCGCTTGGTATCAATGATGCGCTTGGCCACACGCTTGATGGAGTCCGAGTCTGCCACCGAGGACCCGCCATATTTCTGAACGATAAGTGCCACTGCTGTTCCATCCCGCGACGGTTAAGCCACTAGACCATCATCTGCAACATGTTGATTACATGGATTATACGAACGACACCGTTCTATCAGACCCCCTCCACCAATATACGAAACAATGACAGCAGCCGGGAAGCTATGAATCAGTGACTACGTGCCTTACAGATCCCGACGGCCAGAAATCGCCCGGCCAAGGGTGATCTCGTCAGCATATTCCAGATCACTACCGACAGGCAGACCGCTGGCCAGCCTGGTGACCCGAAGATCCAGAGGACCCAGCAGCCGTCCCAGGTAGGTGGTGGTTGCCTCGCCTTCAATGTTGGGATCAAGGGCCAGCATGACCTCTTTGACCTGATCCGTGCCCAACCGCTTCAAGAGCTCGGGAATGCGCAGATCACCGGGCCCGACGTTGGACATGGGGTCGATGGCCCCACCCAGCACATGATATAAACCCCGGTATTCTCCGGTACGTTCGATACTCATGACATCCTTGGGCTCTTCGACTACGCAGATGATACTGCGGTCACGACGTGGATCCTGGCAAATGGGACAAGGGCTGGTCTCGCAAACATTGCCGCAGATCTCGCAAAACCGAACCTTCTCCTTGGCGGTAACAATGGCATCAGCCAGATCCTGAGCACTGCGCCGATCGGCTCCCAGAATATAGAAGGCGATGCGCTGCGCCCCCTTGGGGCCAATGCCCGGCAGTTGGGCAAAAGCATCAATCAGCTCTTGAATGGCTCCATCATAGGTAGCAGCCATCATTCACCTCCCTGTCGCTGCGTCTGTTCCTGCCGGCGCTTTTGGACGTTGATCGGATTCTGGGGGTCGTCAGCAGCAAAATCCTCCACCTTAGTCACGTCAAACATTTTGGTCAGTTCATCCTGGTTCATGGCATTATCCGCCCCGAGCCGGGCATCGTCCATGGAATAGACATCGTCCTCGGGATCCACAGAAGGCCCCGAATCCTGGGAGGCAGCTACAGCGGATGAAGCATCCTGACCGAGACCACTGGATGCCGAGCTAGCGAAGCCTGCTGGCATCCTCCTGTCCTCAGATCCGGCTGCCTTTGCCATTGCTCGGGAACCATTCGAGCCGCCTGCGGTACCCGAACCGCGATCGTCGCTCTGCATATCCGGCGAGGTTGGGATGCCAGCCGCCATGGTCCCTTCGTCAGCAACCGATCCGGTCCCCAATGTCGGAGCCGAGGTTGCACCCGAGGCGCTTCCCTGCCCCGACGAATCAACCGATTTCGAAACTCCAGGCCCCTGGTCTGAAGCTTCATGGCCTTGACTGTTGGAGGACTCCGTAGAAGCTGCAGCGGTGATTCCGGAATCGGGCAGGGCCCAAGGATCCGTGTCATCGCTCATGTCCGGCAGAGCAACTTTTTTGGACTCATGGTCTTTCTGAATAGTCGTCCCATCGCTGCCCTCACCAGGCTGCCGGGTCTTTTGCGGCACATGAGTCGCTGGAATGGGGTGAGCCCAGGGATCGTCGTCCGGCAACACCGTTGAAGCGGTTGAGCCGAAGCCTGCAGCCGGCAACGGTTCCGGAGACGACTGGACCGGGCCGCCGACCGGGTGGTGAGCGTCGTCGGAGTTTCCGTCGCCTGCAGCTTCTCCAGAGGTGGACCTTCCGTCCGACGTCGATGCTCCGGTCTCACCCTGGTGACCCGCCGAGGCCGTCATCTCCCTAGGGGCATGCCCTTGCTCCGTGGCCGCATGAGGCATGACCGCCGCTCCAAGGTTCATGGTGGCCAAGCCAGCCCGAGCCAGAGCCACCTCCTTCTTGACCTCTGCCCGACGCTGGGGGGACATCTTGTTGACAGACTCTACCGTCTCGCCGTTAGCAGCCGTCCCTGATGGGGCGATCATAGTGTCCTGTCCGAACTCCTGGCGAGCGCGAACCATGACAATACGTGGAACTTTGGTCTCCCCGTCAACCGACTGCGCAGCCACGGCCATGGCGAAGGCATGCTGGCTGAGTGGACGGTCGAAGGTCATAGACAGTCGTTTGCGGCCGGAGGGGTCTGCTTTCATGGCCACGGCAGGCACCCGGTCCCGCACCACATATTGGCGGACCTCCTCCGGCAGGGCAGCCACCAGAGCATCCCAGCGCTTATCCAGCTCTGTGCCGGTCGGAATCTCTGTTCCCTGTCCTCGCGTAGCCTCCGGTTGTACAGACTGCGGCGGTTCCGTAGACCGGGCAGGCCCGGAAGGATTGGTTGATTCGGCCTGCCCAGTTGGCGAGGAAGGGGCTTGCTTGCGCTCGGGTTGGGCAGAGCCTGAGCCGGAATGGGTGGGCAGTCCTTCGCCCTCTTGCCGTCCGCCAGCAAAGGAATCGGAATGAGAGCCTGCCATCCTCTGCGGCCCGGCAAAGGAAACGGGCGCTGCTACAGACGATGATCCTGCTCTGCCAGGTTGTTCAGAGCGATTAGCCTCGTCAGCGCGCCCAGGCTGGGATGCTCTGGCCGGCCGACCGTTCTGCTGTGATCTGTCAGCGCCGATGAACCCGCTACGGGCGGGTGCCGGGGTCACGCCACCGGCGGAAGTTGTCCCTGGGGCTGGTGCCTGCTCCATAGGCTCGCAACCAATTGCCAGCAGCCTGGCAGCCAGTAGCTCCAAGCGCATCCTGGGCGAGGTGGCTCCGTTCATTCCCGCCAGCGCATCATTGATGATGTCAGCCATTCTGGTCAGGACCTGCAGATCCAGAGCATTCGCCTGCCGATGCAGATCGGCCACCTGGTCGTCGTCAGCGTCCTCGCTCAGCACGCTCTCAGCACGCTCTCCCGCCAGTTTTAGAACCAGCAGGTCGCGGACATGGGCTAGCAGATCCTCAACGAAGCGCTGAGGCTCGAACCCACCGACGACCACCTTTTGAATGACCCCGTAGAGGCCAGCCCCATCGTGGGCGATCAGCGCATCCACAGCTTCGCTGATGAGTGCGGCAGGAGTGAACCCCAGCAGCGCTACAGCCGCATCATAGGTAATGGTGTGCTCGTCAGCGCCTACCATGAGCTGGTCCAGTACGGAAAGAGTGTCGCGCACCGATCCGCCTCCAGCCCGCATGGCCAGCTTGAGCACACCAGGCTCGGCCTTGATGTTCTCCTTTTCACAAATGCCCTCCAAGTAAGGCCCCATGACTTCCTGGGGCACCAGGCGGAAGGGGTAATGGTGGGTGCGGGAGCGGATGGTGCCGATCACCTTCTCAGGCTCTGTGGTAGCGAAGATGAACATAACATGTTCCGGCGGCTCCTCGACGATCTTCAGCAGGGCATTGAATCCTTGCTGGGTGACCATATGAGCCTCGTCCAAAATGAAGATCTTATAGCGGTCACGCACAGGGGCGAAACCTGCCCGCTCCCTAAGCTCCCTAGCATCGTCGACTCCATTGTGGCTGGCGGCGTCGATCTCCACCACATCGATGGAACCAGGGCCTCCTGTGGCCAGATCCCTGCAGCTGTCGCATTCGCCACAGGGATGGCTGGTCGGCCCCTTGGCGCAGTTGACGCAGCGGGCGAAAATCCTGGCACTGCTGGTTTTTCCGCATCCCCTGGGACCGGAGAAGAGGTAGGCGTGGGTCAGCCGGTTCTCATCCAGAGCTCGGGTGAGAGGGACCGTGACCTGCTTCTGACCGATTATGCCGTCAAAAGTGTCAGGCCGATACCGCCGATAGAGTGCTAGTGCCATGGTTCAAGGCTATCCATTTCTTTAGACACGTTCGCTTACCTTCCTAAGGCTTTCGCCCCGCTTCCTTCCCTCATCCACAGGGCTCGGGGCCTGCTCGGGCAGACTGGACCAAACGGGGCATCATCGGGACTCCGGTGTCTACGCCTACCGAGACCCTCACATCACCTCCATCCACCTGACAATCCGTCAGGACGCCACGGTTGAGACGGGCGACCCGGGAGGCCAGAGTACATGGCTGGGCCTGTCCTTCGTCCAGGGCAGAAGCTGCAGCAAGAGCCGAAACATCAGCACCGGTACGTGCACGCGTCCGGCAGATCATGAGATTGCCCAGAAGCGCCGCCAGAACCAGACCCAGGCCGACCAGAGCCATCAGCATAATGCCCAGAACCGTGCCGGAACCCGGATCCGAACCCCTTATCCATGAACCGGTACACTTCAGGTGCGTCTTTCTGGCATGTCCGGGCATGACTCATTCCTCCAAGATGGCCACGGCAGTGCCATGGACCTGTGCAGGCAGCACGCCCATTGGGCCGGCAACCACTGGGCATGACACCCTGACTGCCGTCTGTCCGGCTGATGGGCTCAGCCTCACCTGGGCATGCGGCCCAGCCATCCGGTGCACCAGCTCTTGGGAATCGCTCTTGCCGCGAGTGACGATCAGGTCTCTGGCAGCCGCGTTGGCCGCATCCTGACAGACCATGCCAATCCTGATCGTCTGGGTCAGCGTTAGCAGTATGAGAGCCAGGACCATGACCGCAGGAAGAATGATGGCGAACTCGGCCGTTACCGTGCCATTATCGGATCGCCACCCCCGTCTCCGTCCATACCGTCTTTCAGCCGACGGCACTGAGCGCCTTCTTCACCAGCCCCATCAGCAAAGTGCGTGTGGAAGGGGATTTGACAATTGCCAGCAATACACCGGCCAGCGTAGCGGCCGCCACCATGATCACGGCGTATTCAGCAGTGATGGCCCCGGATTCAGGCCTAGCCAGAACCACGCTCAGCCGCGCATGCAGGGCACGCACTCCAGAATCCATAGCCTGGCTGATGCGGACGTACAAAGCCGTCATGAACCGGCTGGAACGTTGCCTTATTCTTTGCAACCATTGTGATCCGGCACCTGCATCAGACCATGTCGTAGCCGACACCAATTGGCCTCCTGCCTGTCTTGTCTGTAGATGGAAGACCGTTGCAACCTCTTGTGGATATGTCATCGTTCTCACCTTTGTCTTTCCTTGTCTTCCCCACCCCGGCGAATTGCCATTCCTCAAAGAATCGGCATCCGATACCTTTCACTGTGCCCGTTCCAGCACATCTCTGTCGCCTTGTCGGATGCATGTGGACGAGTGGACCTGCATCGGCAACCTGTGGACAACTGTGCCCACAAGAACTCCACACCATCAGGACATCCCACCCGCAAAGGCCGCAATGCAAGGGATGACTCCGATCAGCACGAAGGCCGGCAGAATACACAGCCCGGTCGGCACCAGCAGCCTGACCGTGATCGTCGCCGTGGTCTGGGCCAGCGCGCTGCGGGCATGGTGATCCAGTTGACGGATGGTTGTCTCGATACGAGTCAGAGGCGATGATCCCAAACGCCAGGACGGCTCCAAACAGTCAGCCAGGACCTGCATGGACTGCCCGTAATCAGAATCGCCGATCGCCCCCGACCAGGACAGATCCCATCCGTTACCGCGTTCGAGCAGGTGAGCCACTTGAACCATCCGAAGCCCATAAGGGCCTGGCAACAGCCCGCCAATAACCCCCAGAGCTCTGGGCAGAGAAGCTCCCTGACGAACAGCGACCCCCAGCAAGGCTAATACCAGGCTCAAAGGCGGAGTTGATACCTGCTCATCGGCTAATCGCTCACCAAAGCCGTCGAATTCCATGAGCAGAAGGGCCAGTATGCTCGACAGAGCGGCAATCAGCGGTTTCAAATCCATAGATTCTCCCTGCCCAGATCGTTCATCAGCTGATGTATCCAAACCAGACCAACAACATAGAAGGCCGCTCCAAGAATCAGACATATGGTTCCCGGGCCCGGGCGACATAGGAAGGTCAACGGTCGCGCACCCATGAACTCTCCCATGATGATTGTCAACACCGGCAAGATCGACAGGAGGCGGATCGTGGCCCTGGGCACAGCAAAGGCTTTTTCCCGGGCCTCATCCAGCGCCGCCCGCCGCCTCTGCATAACCGCCACGGTCCGCAGCCCATCAGAAGCCCGGCAACCCATGATGGCGCTGAGCCCATAACAAGCCATCAGAGCCTGGGCCATAATTGTCAGAGTCGGCCCCCGTTCCTGAGGCAGGCATCGGTTCTCCAACATGGCCATGACACGTTCCCTCGTGACCTCCTGGGTGGCGAACCGCCGCCCGGATGCCTCCTCGAAAGCCTCTATCAGACCGCCTCCATTGTCGACAAAGGCAAGCAGGGAAGTGATCAGCACCGCCAGGCCGGGCCGATCCGACTGTGCAGAGGGCTTGACTGACATGGCCTTGAGCCTTGCGGCCACGTCGCCTCTATGCGGAAGCAGGGCCAAACAGGCAACAGACGTTATCATCGCAGCCAACCAAGCTGCAGTCTCGCCATTCATAATCCACCTCAACTACGCAGCGTTCGCCGAGGCGCTGGTCACAATGCCCCACCGCCTGGCAAACTTCGACCAGGCCGTTCCATATGTAGCTGCCCCTCGGCCCGGCCAGGTACAGACAGCCTCCCCCAAAAGCCGACCGTCAACGGTCGTCGTCAGTCGGCCAATCTGAGCGATATGTCTATGACCTCCGGTTCGTTCCAGGTGGATAACAACGTCAAACGCCCCTTGAGCTAGAGCCGCCAAGGCCCTCGGCTCCAGCCCCGCCAGCAGCCCCAAGGCCGCCAACCTGGCAGGAACGCGTTCTACATTGTCGGCATGCAGAGTGGCCATGCCACCCCGATGACCAGAATTGAAAGCTCGCAGCAGATCCGCTATCTCCTCTCCCCGGCACTCACCCAGAATGATCCGATCGGGCCGCATGCGCAGTGTGGCCTTGACCAAATCGACTAGCCCCACACCCCCTGCCCCTTCAATGTTGGATTCTCTGGCAGCCAGGGAAACCAAGTTCCTATGACCGGCAATACGGCCCAGCTCACGGACTTCCTCTACGACAACCAGCCGCTGCTCCTGTGGACACATGCCCAGCAGGGCCCGCAGAAGTGTGGTCTTGCCGGCACCCGTGCCACCAGTCACCAGAATGGTCGCCCGATTGACTACTAGTGCCCGAAGGATAAAGAGCCAACTGGCGGGACACAGCCCGCCAGCAACCAGCTCCTCCAGACCGGGCGGGTTTCTGTTGGGCAGTCTGATGGAAATGGCAGCGCCTTCTGGAACGAGCGGGGCCAGCACGGCGTGAACCCTGATCCCCTCCCTGCTGGAGGCATCGGCCATGGGCCGAGCATCATCCAGGCGACGCCCCAGCTGAGCGCATAACTGCACAGCAAAGTCCCTTACTGCCCGAGGGCCTGCAAACCCAGGCCGAAGCAGAACCTCCTCCATGCCCGCACCTCGGTCGATCCAGACATCGCCCTGTCCGGTCACTGCGATGTCAGTCACCACGGGGTCGCTCACCAGCCCATCCAAGTACCCGAAAGTGGGCGGCTGAGCGAAATCATCATCAGGGAATGAACCTTCGATGCTTTCCCCACTTCTCTCGATCATTGAACAGCCTTAGACCGAGTCGGTTCGCGAGAAGAGACCCGCTCTTCCCTTCTTTCGCCGACGATCATTCCTGCAATCCGCTCCACTAGTGGATGAAGAGCCCGAGCGTAAGCACGCGGTACCCGTTCCAGACCACGTCCATCCAAGACGGATGCAGACAGTTTCGGTTGCGGATTGAGAACCACGTCCACCGATCGGCCCAGAAACTCTTCCGCCTGCTCCGGGTCGACGCCATGACTGACCCGGTGCTGAGTGGGCATCATCCCAATCAGAGCCATAGGGGGCCTACACGAAATCAATGGACCGTCTTGAGCTTGGTCGCCCGCACCTCTGCGGCTGTTCAGAGCATGGAGCAGTGCCCTCGCCCGTGCAAGGCCCAGCACGGTCATATCCACCATCAACAACGAAGGCAGACCCTTCAGCGAGCGCAGATTACCCAGACCACGGCCCCGACCGGCATCGATCAGCAGGAGATCAGCAAATCCAGCCATTGCGTTGACGGCTGCATCCACGTCCCACCAACCCTGTGACGGAGCACTCCAAGGATCGTTGCTGAGTAACGGGATGCCATCCCAGACCGGCAGCTCTTCACGGAGGGCCTGAGGATCCACCCGGCCCAGGGGAGCATGGATTCCTCCCAACCGCATACCAGGCGCCCCCTCGATGCCGACCAGGACATCCATCCCTCCGCCGTCCAGGTCCAGATCCACCAGAGCGCATGACAGGACCATGTCCCGAAGCTGCTTGGCCATCAAAGCTGTCATGGTCGTCAGCCCAATGCCTCCTGAAGCAGAGAGAAAGACCAATCCGGCCACAGCGGACCCATATTTGGCTTCCGGGTCGCTCCGCCCGATGCCGGTATCCTCGCCCGCCCCCCCGCCTGGTTGGTGTTCCGAGGACAACCCGACCGAATTAAAGGAGTGCAGAGTCCTTTCAGACTCCCACCTTTTCATGCCGTCTTTTATAACTTTCGGCCGTCTGCCTATGCTTATTCCAGTCATGGCTACCAGTACATCCGCCCTCTGGCATCAGCACCAGTCCCCGGAGCTGATGTGGTCGAATAACCGCATGTCTCCACATCGCTTCGCCCTCTTTGTGTATAAATGCATCAAGACCGCGACACGCCTGAAATTGCAGTGTTTTTGAGTCCAAGCCCATGAAATGCCACAGATGAGCACACGGAAGCAACAGATTCCTCCAAACCTGGTGCATTCGGCCTGCCTCAATGCACGCAATCGCACAAAAGACCAAGTCGGCAGCCTTCCCTCGCCCCAGCCGATGGACAGGCTTGCCATCGGCCTCGGAACTGGCATAATAGCTTATACAAGGACGGTTCAAGAGCACGGAAGCCCACAAAGTGTATGGCCACTAGGACCGATACGTTGGACGGGTGTATAAGACTTGACCGTTGCAACGATGATGTTGTGCAGAGATTCCATCTGGACCGACCTTGTGGGAACGGCCTCCTGCGGGGGGCCGTTCCTATTTATCCACAGGCTTTATCAACGATTGCAGAGGACGGCACCTGGGAATAAAGTGCTATGGTATGGTTCAGAAATTTGACGCACCCTCCAAGGCCTTGCTACGGAGCCAGATTGCGGAGCATATTGCCGAGACCGACGGCCAGGCACGGCATGTATCCAAGCACTCGGATCACCCGGTCTCGCCCTTGCCTGAGGACCGCTATTTCGACCGGGAGCTGAGCTGGCTCAAGTTCAACAAACGTGTGCTCGAACTGGCCGAGGATGAGAGTGTACCCCTGCTGGAACGGGCCAATTTCGCCGCCATCTTCGCCAGCAATCTCGATGAGTTCTTCATGGTCCGCGTGGCGGGTCTGAAGCGCCGCGTAGACACCGGCATCGCTGTAACAGCTGCCAGCGGAATGAGCCCCCGTCAGCAGCTGAGGGCCATCTCCGAGCAGGCCCACAAGCTTCAGGATGAGCATGCCCACTATGTAATCGACCACATCCTGCCGGATCTGGCCGCCGAAAGCATCATCCTGCTGAGCTGGACACAACTGAGCAGCCAGGAGCAGGAACGGCTCACCAACTTCTTCCGGAACCAGGTCTTCCCGGTCCTGACCCCGCTGGCCGTCGACCCGGCCCATCCCTTCCCCTATATCTCAGGCAACTCGCTGAACCTGGCGGTCCTGGTGGAGAACCCCACCTCGGGCAAGACCCACTTCGCCCGCGTTAAGATTCCCGACAATCTCTCACGTCTGATTCCTGTGGACGATCTGACCGACGAAGAGGGCAAAGAGGAGCGCTACGGGTTCATCACCATGGAGAATCTGATCATCGCCCACCTGGAATACCTCTTCCCCGGCATGATCATCAAGGAGGCCCGCTCCTTCCGCGTCACCCGCAATGAGGATATTGACGTCGAGGAGGATGACGCAGAGAACCTGCTCAACGCCATGGAGAAGGAGCTTCTGCAGCGAAGGTTCGGACCGCCAATCCGCCTGGAGATTTCCGACTCCGCCTCTCCCTTCCTCTCACAGCTGCTGGCCAGCAAGCTCCGGGTCAACCAGGAAGAAGTCTATCGGCTGCCTGCTCCCTTGGACTGGACGGTCCTGTTCGAGCTGCAGTCCATCGACCGGGCCGACCTCAAGTTCCGCCCCTTCATTCCCACCACCAACCGGCAGATCGCCGAAGTGGAATCCAGCCAGGCCCAGGATATCTTCGCCGCCATCCGCGAGCATGACATCCTCCTCCACCACCCCTATGACTCCTTCTCCACCTCGGTTCAGGCCTTTCTGGAGCAAGCGGCGGCCGATCCGCGAGTGCTGGCCATCAAGCAGACCCTCTACCGGACCTCAGGCAACTCGCCCATCATCAATGCCCTGGTAGATGCCGCGCACGCCGGCAAGCAGGTCCTGGCCCTGGTCGAGATCAAGGCCCGGTTTGATGAGGAGGCCAACATCGCCTGGGCTCGCCAGCTGGAACGGGCCGGCGTCCATGTGGTCTACGGAATCGTGGGCCTGAAAACCCACTGCAAACTCTCTCTGGTGGTTCGTCAGGAGCAGGACGGCCTACGTCGTTACTGCCACGTGGGCACCGGCAACTACAACCCCAAGACCGCCCGCCAGTATACCGACCTGGGTCTGCTCACCTGCGATCCAGTAGTGGGACAAGACCTGACCAGGCTCTTCAATCAGCTGTCAGGCTATGCGCCCAAGTCCTCCTTCCACCGCCTGCTGGTAGCCCCACGCACGGTCCGCTCCGGGCTTCTGCAACGGATCGCCCGCGAGGAAGAGACCGCCTTGAACGGCAAGCCCGCGTGGATACGAATCAAGGTCAACTCCTTGGTGGATGAAAAGATCATCGACGCTCTCTACCGGGCCAGCCAGGCCGGAGTTCGCATAGACATCGTGGAGCGTGGCATCTGCGCCCTGAAGCCAGGCGTGCCCGGGCTGAGCGAGAATATCCGAGTCCACTCCATCCTGGGACGGTTCCTGGAGCACAGCCGCATCTTCGCCTTCGCCAACTCTCAGGGCCCCCAGATCGGCGAAGGTCCCTTGGCCGGGCCAGAAGTCTGGATAGGCTCTGCTGACCTGATGCACCGCAACCTGGACCGCCGTGTGGAAGCGTTGGTTCGCATCACCGCACCCGAGCAGGTACAGGGTCTGATCGACTACGTGGATCTGCAGATGGCCGACACCACCAGCTCCTGGCACATGCAGCCCGACGGCACTTACGTGCGCCATAGCCGGGATGATCAGGGCCGGCCTCTGGTCGACTCGCAGGAGTACCTGATCGACCGTCACTCCCGAACCCCCAGGGCCAGGCGATGATGATACGCCTCCAAGCCGGCAGGCCCGCCTCAGAGGCGGACGATCGGGATGGCATCCGGCCATGAGCAGGACGGTCGAGGCAGCCGGAGCCATCCTCTACCGGTGGCGCACAACCTTCCAGGGATGGATGAAATTCAGCGACGACGGCCGAGCAGCCCCAGGAAGCAGCCCCCGATCCGACCTTGATGAACTGGAGCTTTGCCTGGTCCATCGCCCCAAGTACGACGACTGGAGCTGGCCCAAGGGCAAGCTGGAGAATCGTGAGACCCACATGCGGGCGGCTGTGCGCGAGGTCGGCGAGGAGACAGGCTGTCTTGTCCGGCTGGGGCCATACCTGGGGGATACCGAATATCCCCTGAACAACGAGGGCCGACGCCGGGGCGGCAAGGGCGGCAGACTCAAACATATCTGCTACTGGATGGCTACTCCGACCGATTCGGAACACGGCGACGGTCAGGGCACACTGCTGGGACCCATCCACCGGCCTGATTCCAGGGAAGTCGACCAGATACGATGGGTCGGAGCCTCCGAAGCCCGCAAACTATTGACCCACCCCAGCGACAGAACCATACTGGATGCCTTTGTGGACCGGGTGGAGCAGGGCGGCATTCGGGCTCGTCAGTTGATCATCGTCCGCCACGGCAAGGCAGTGGCCCGAAAGGAATGGGCGGGCAAGGATGCGAATCGTCCTCTGACCCCCAGGGGCGCCGGCACCTCCTACGCCCTGGCTCGGGAGCTGGCCTGCTTTGCTCCCGACCGCCTCCTGTCCTCCCCCTGGATCCGCTGTGTGCAGACACTGCGTCCCTACGCCGACGAGGTAGGCCTGCCCATAGAGATGGAGGCCTGCCTGACGGAATCCTCCTACCACCGACGCCCAGACCAGGCCCACAACTGGCTTGACGAGCAGATGGCCGACCTGCTGAAAGGTAACAGAACCATCATGATCTGCATGCATCGCCCTGTCCTGGGAGGAGTCTTCGAGAAGCTGCGTGGGCTATGCTCCAGCGGATCGCTGTCCAAACGGCTGCCAGACGACTCCCCCTTCATGCCCACCGGCAACGCTGTCGTCCTCAGTCTGACCGGCGACCCCAATCATCCGACCATCATCGACATACAGAAGGTGACTCCCATTGTCTACTGACAGCAACTCCAGAATCGGCTCATCCTCAATCCGCTCCTCCCGTACGGGATTCGTGGCCTCTGGCACCGGAGCATCCCGGCCCTCACGCCCTGGCCAGCTGGATCCAGCCATCGCCGACCAGCTCTCCGGAGGCATGGATCCACAGCAGATCAGCGAGATGAGCCATGTATCAGCAGCCTCCCTGCTGGACCGGGTCCACCACAGCGCCGACCCGGCCATCGTAAAACGGGTTCTGACCCTGGTAGATCGCGAGGGTGTGGATGTCGTGGCCGAGCTCTGGAGCGACAGCGACCCCGATTCTCTGCCTGGCATCCTTTGGCGGCTTTACATGCTTCGCAGCTGGATGCGTCGGGACGCTGACGGAATCAGTCGTCTGTGGAGGCTGGGCGAACCCACCGACACCGCTGCATCAGCAATCGCCGGCGTGGACCAAGCCCCGGAGGCCGACGACATCATCCGAACCGCCGACTCCATCCTCTCCGGAGCATTCACGGGCGACTTCGCCATAGCCCTGGAACGGGCAGGAGCCTTCTGCGACGTGATCGCCCGCGGAATCAAGACCACCATCCGGGATGCCCAGAGCCGGCAGCTGGACGACCAGGAGGCCAAGGAGGTGGATGCGGCGCAGCGCACCGTCAACTCCCTCAATCAGACGGCACGTGACTTCATGAGGGGCGCATCACTCTGGCGGCGGGGACGGCTGGAGTAGGATCCGCCATCCTTTCAAGCCGGAAGCGTAAGCGCGTCGTGAGCACAGATCAGACCCCGGCATGCCCTACAATGGGGACTGCGTCGGACCATGTCTAAGCCCCGGGCTCCGTTTGTTGCCGCTGCGAGCGGCGTTTGCGCCGACAGGCGCTTGCATGGTTCGGCGTTTTCATTTCCACTCCCAAATCGAAGGCAGCATGGCTTGCCGGTCGCTACCAGAAGCCGACCCGCTGAGCTACGCTGAGAGGTATGGAACTTCACGTACTGGAACACCCGCTGATCGAGCATAAGCTGACCGTACTGCGGGACAAAAACACCCCTTCCAACACCTTCCGCGAGCTGATCAGCGAACTGGTCATGCTGGAGGCCTACGAGGCCACCCGCAATCTGGACATCGAGGACCACCCCATCGAGACCCCGGTCGCTCCCATGGTGGGCAAGAAGCTCTGCTCCCCCCGGCCTATGGTGGTTCCCATCCTGCGCGCCGGACTGGGCATGCTTGACGGCATGACCCGGCTGCTGCCCACCGCCGAGGTCGGATTCCTCGGTCTCAAGCGCGACGAGAACACCCTGGACATCATCACCTACGCCAACCGTCTGCCGGAGGACCTCTCCGGACGTCAGTGCTTCCTGCTGGATCCCATGCTGGCCACCGGCGGCACCCTGATCGCCGCCACCAAATACCTTGCCGAGCGCGGCGCCAAAGACGTGACCTCCATCAACATTCTGGCCGCTCCCGAGGGCCTGAACCGCCTCAAGGAGGAGATGGACCCCTCCATCAACCTCAAGGTGGTGGTCTGCGCAGTCGATCAGAAGCTGAACGAGCACGCCTACATCGTGCCTGGCCTGGGCGATGCCGGCGACCGCCTTTACGGCGTCATCGACTGATCCAACGAACTGACGGGGCACGAACCCCATACCTGACAAGGACCCGAATCTGCACGATTCGGGTCCTTTTTTCAACGGTGTTCGATGGCCGTCCCGGCGGATGCTGTGCAAAATGGACTAGGCTTCCCTCCCCTACCCCGTCAGCGAGTATAGGTTCGCTATGAAGTCGCCGCTATAGAGACTGCCGGCTCTGCAATGCCATGGAGCTTAGCGAACCAGTCATCATGTCTGTAATCCTCCCAACCTCTATTCTCCCAACCGTCTATCCCTCGACTCCCACCCTCTCGCCTCTGTCCTCTTGCCCACCCTCTCGCACAAGAGTGCCTAATCGCTAATCGCTACCCTGGTTCTCCCCCTGGTCTGACCCTGAAAACACCCTGAGTGGGCCTTCGCACAGTGTTGCAATAAGAACAGCAGCATTCAAGGGCGAGAAAGGAGCACACCATGGAGGGCAAGTCCCTTTCCCTAGGTGAATCAATCACAGGAACCGGTGCCTCAGGACCGATGGGCGGGGGCGGCTCGCAAACCGCAGGTCGAACCAAGGCACGCACTCCTGGCCTGGCCTCCCTGGTGCGATCCTTTCTGCATGAGCATCGGTCCTCCTACACGGTCATGGTCTTGGCGGTCATGGCCGCCTCGGTCCTTACCAGCGCCTGGGCCCAGGTAGCCATTGCCGCTCAGAAGGGCGACGGGATGCCAGATACTCGCGCAATGAATTCCTACGACCGCGCTATGACCCTGTCCTTACAAGACGGCGCTGCACTGATATCCATAACGTACGCCTGCATATGTGGGTTCGTCTCCATCTTCCTCGTCATCACTTCTGTGGGGTTCCTGATCGAGCGCCGTCGTCGCGAATATGCTATGATGCGGCTTTCGGGCGCCTCTCCCCGCACGGTGAGACTCATCTCCCTGTTGGAATTCATGATTCCGGTAGGCTTAGCCGCCCTCGTGGGCAGTTTGGCGGGATGCCTGCTGGTGCCCGCATTCGCCAAGTCCCTGATTAACTCAGGCCTTGAAGCGCTGGAAATGACCGCGCATCCCCACCCCATGGGGATTGTCCTCGCCTTCGCCGGGATACTCCTGGCAGGCCTCTTAGGAACCTGGTTCGCTGCCAGAAGGATTACCGCCATCTCTCCCATCGAGGCTTTGCAGGACTCAGGGAATCGGTCGGGGACCAAGTCAATCGGCCCTCTTCGCCTGATAATCGCCCTGGCCGGCCTGGCTGGAGGACTGGCCATGGTCTATCACCGCTTCAACGGCATGGACATTGAAATCCAGATCCTGGCCACGACCGGCTGTCTGCTCGTCATCATCGGCGCCCTGGCCCCTGTCCTGGTTCCGGCCTGCGCCAACCTGATCGGCATCCCCTTCCAACTGGCTTTCCGAGGTGCAGGTCTCCTGGCGCGGCAAAGGGCGCGGAAGGAGAACCGGAGCTCCACCGCCATCGCGGTGCCGATCATACTGATGCTGGTCATCGTAACCGGATTGATAGCCCTAGGAAGGTCCAGCTGGGCGCAATTATCCCTCAGCCGAAACAAGCCGGTTGCTGCCGAAGTCATGGTCACAACAGATACCAAAGACACCAGGGATTTGGACCGGCAACTTCGCTCGTCCGCAGATGTAGGATCCGCCGTCACCTACAGCAAAGAATCTTGGAGAAGAGCGGGCAACACAGACAGCAAAAGCGATGCACCTTTCATCAGTGCCATGCACATCAACAAAAGCGGCAAGGCACTTGACACGATCAGTCCTGCTTTCATCACAGGCTCGGCTGCAGACCTGGGACCAGGTAAGGTCGCCATATCGAAAGGCCACAGTCAGGAAAAGAATCCCCTCGGACGCACGCTGACCTTAATCGACAAAAACGAAAAGCGTCACACGCTGACCATCACCGCCATTGTTGACATGACACCGACAGGGCAGACAGGCGAGTACCTGATCATGGATGACAGCCTGTCACAACTGGCTCCCGACAACCGTGGGTTGACTACCTTAGTCAGGACCGCTCCCCGAGTCCAGACAAACGATTTGATCAGTAAGCTCAACGCTTCATGGGACAGCAAGGGCATCAAGGCCTGCACCAAGAAGGAGTACATTCGTTCCGACATCCAAAGGTCACAGGAGGTGCAGCGAGCCATGCCCCAGATGGCGAGCGGGGCCATCGTCCTGACGGCCATATTTCTGATCCAGGCATGCGCCATCGCGGTCAATGAGCGTCGCCAGGAGAATCGTAGAATGCAGGCCGCCGGTGTTTCACGTGGAACCTTGGTCTGCTCCTCGATTTGGGAGTCAGTGATTGATGCTCTTTCGGCCATCCTTCTTTCAGCCCTGGCCATGGCGGGGGTGCTGGCCGTCATCTTCCATCAGTTGTCCGACCAGGTAGACATGAGCGTCGTGCCCCTCCCCTACGGCTACTTCCTGACCATGGCACTCTGGGCGATAGGCTTGGCCGCTGCAGCCTCCGGGCTGTATAGCTGGTTCAGCTCTCGGGCAGATACGACTCGAAGATGATCCCATCGAAGTCCGGACTGGCCGCCTTTTGCGCACGCTCTGAGCGGACGGTCCAGGCGAGGGGAGTTCCACCCAGGAATCGATAGAGACGCATGGGCAGTGAGTGCCCGCTGTGCCACTCGCAGGCCACAAAGTCCGGCCGCCCCAGCCAATCGAAGAGGAGGGATCCAGCCATCCAGCGCACAGCCGAGGAGCAGGTGTCCACCCGGCCGTGATAGGGGGCGACCAGTTGTCCCCTAGTGACGCCTGGGTGGTGAACCCGATACCAGGCAAGGGCCAGGACATTGAATGATTCAATCACATAAGGGCCCTGGTATTTGGACAGGAGGGCATCGGTCCGACGCATAAGCTCCCGATCCAATCCTCGGTCCATCTTGATCTCGACAACCAGGGGCACCCGGCCATCCACCAGAGCGAGCACCTCAGACAGAAGAGGCACATGCTGCACTTCAGGATCGTCGAGGCTCTCGTCCTCTCCCTCCGTTTCGGGACCGCCATCGTGGTCGGCAGAGCCCGCAATCTCTTCCACGGGCTCAGGAGCTTCAGCAGGGCTTGGGCACAGGGGAATCCTCCGCAGCTGATCGTAGGTCAGGTCCGCTACTGCTCTATTGACGCCTGCCACCCGCCGCAGATCTCCATCGTGGATGACCACCACCTGGCCGTCCCGACTGAGATGGACATCCAACTCGATTCCGTAGCCGGCCCTGCAGGCTGCCTCGAAAGCAGCCAGCGAATTTTCGGGTGCCACCACCCGACGGTGGTTGACCGGAGCCGAGGCGTGCCTGCCCAAGGGCCTGCCGGATGCAACCTTCAGGCAATCATAAATACGGTGCAGGTAGGCGGTCTGTCCAGTGTTGGGATTGGTCACCTCCATCCCCGAGCCAGCATCATGCAGACCCCTATGAGCATATGGATGCAGCGACAGGCCCACAGGCTTTCTCCGGCCCGCAATCACCGAAAAACCAGGAGCCAGAGCCCAGCACCAGCCTCCCAAAATCCCGAATCCCAGACCCAGCGCGACCTTGCCGGCCAATCGTGCTTTGGACCCCATCATCGCCTCCAGCCATCAGCTACTTCACTATCCACGCTAGCATCGCAGAAGGCTGGACGCGCTTTGCTGGTTGACTTCAAGCTGCTCCAAGGCCCTATCCTTGAACAAGCAGATCATAGAGGCACGCTTTGCCCCTCAGCCTGTTCCATCAAACCATTTGCCAAGAAAGAAGCACAATACCATGCAGAACGATTCATCCACCTCCGTCCCGTCCGTCAAGCTCAACAACGGCGTCCTCATGCCCATGGAAGGTTTCGGCGTCTACCAGATCGCCGACCTGGACGAGTGCCGCCGCTCAGTCCTGGATGCCCTGGAGACCGGGTACCGGGCCATCGACACGGCCCAGGCCTATGGAAACGAGCAGGCCGTCGGAGATGCCCTGGCCCAGAGCGGCCTCGACCGTGACCAGGTCTTTCTGACCACCAAGATCTGGATCACCAACTACGGATACGACAAGACCAAGGCCTCGGTCGAGGAGTCCATGAAGAAGCTGGGCACTGACCACCTGGACCTGGTCCTCCTTCACCAGCCCTTCAACGACTACTACGCAGCCTGGCACGCCCTTGAGGACCTCTATGACCAAGGTGTACTGCGGGCCATCGGAGTCTCGAACTTCTATGCCGACCGGTATGTAGACCTGGTCAAGTTCAACAGAATCGTCCCGGCCGTCAACCAGCTGGAAACCCACGTCTTCCACCAGCGCCCCCAGGAGCGCACCTACATGGACAAATACGGCACCCGTATTGAATCCTGGGGACCCTTCGCCGAAGGCCGCCAGGGGATGTTCACCAACCCGACCCTGACCGAGATCGGGCAGGCGCACGGCCGGACCGCAGCCCAGGTAGCCCTACGCTTCCTGGTCCAGGACGGGGTAATCGTCATCCCCAAGAGCACCCACCGCGAGCGCATGCGCGAAAACCTCGACATCTGGGACTTCCAGCTCACCGACCCGGAGATGGATCGGCTACGGGCCATGGACACCGGCAAATCCGCCTTCATGGACCATGAGGACCCTGAAACCGTGGAGGACTTCGCCGGCTGATTCAGCATCAGACAGTATCTATACCCATATAGGATGAAGGGGCTCTCAGCCTAGGCTTCGCCGTTGCGTCGCCGACGCTTGAGGGCCCGGTGCTTGATCAGGATGTCCAGGACTATCCAGACCGAAAGAACGAAAGCCACCACATAGCCCAGCATGCTGACCACCGGGATGCCGAAGACCACCGGCTTGATGCGGGCAAAGTAGACGATCGAAGAGCCCACATAGAGGCCGACGACAATGAGGGCCATGGTCAGCCTGTTGACCATGTCGGACAGCTGCTGCAGGGGTTCCTCGGAGCCTACCAGCTGCACATTGGCGCGCAACTGGCCCCGGGTCAGCATCTTGGCTGCGGTCTGGGACTCAGCCAAGGCGCCCAAAAGCCCATGCAGGGCCAGGTCGCCCTGGATGCCCAACTTCCTGGTCTCTTCCTTGAGGATGGATCCCGCGCCCTGGCTATAGCCGACATGATCGGTGATGATCTGCACGATGTTGGCCTCAGGCAGGAACTCGTCCAGGAGTCCTTCAAGCGTGACCAGGCAGCGCGCCACCATGGTGACCGACCCCGGCACCTTGATGCCATGCCGGGCGGCCAGCTTCATAACGGCATTGACGTATTCGGCGATATCCAAATCGGCCAGATCCAGCTTGCCGAACCGCTGGACGACCGCATCCAGGTCGGCCAAAAGATAGGGGTAGTCCTCGGCCCTGGCCTCGCCTGTGCCAGCGAAGCGGAGCAGTCCCTGGGCCAGTGCAGGTGAATCCTCACGTCCTACTGCAAAAATCATGTCCTTCAAGGCCGATTTGGTCACCTTATCCAGGCGTCCGACCATCCCAAGGTCGATCAGCACTATGCAGCCGTCACGGATGATGATGTTGCCGGGGTGCGGATCAGCGTGAAAGAAGCCCCGGTCCATGATCTGGGTGGCATAGTTGTCGACCAGCTTGATGCCGATCTCCTTCAGGTCATAACCCTGGGCCACCAGCTGGGCGGGCCGTGAGAGGGATATCCCGTCGATGTACTCCATCACCACCACATGCCTGGTGCAAAGCTCGGGATAGGGCTTCGGGCAGTCGATGTAGGCGTAAGGGCCACAGAAATCCTTGAATTCAGCCAGATTGGCGGCCTCCTGCTGGAAGTCGACCTCGGACTGGAAGGTCTCCCAGAGCTCCTCGACAACCCCACGGATGTCAATCACCTGGGTACTGCGGACGAACCGGGAGGCCCACTTGACCATGCTGCGCAGAATGTCGATGTCCTGGGCCATGGTCTCTTGAATCCCTGGGCGCTGGACCTTGACGGCCACGTCCTCCCCGCTGATCAGGCGGGCCCGATGCACCTGCGCCAGGGAAGCCGACCCCAGGGGAACATGATCTATGGAGGAGAAGATCTGGTCAAGCGGACGGCCGTACTCGGCGGCCAGTGTGCTGATCACCACGGAATACGGGATGGGATCCGCGTCGGCGCGCAACTTGGAGAGCTCACGGCAGAAGGCCTCCGGCAGGATCTCCGAACGCATGGAGAGAATCTGGCCCACCTTGACGAAAGTGGGCCCGAGCGCCTCGAACAATCGGCGCATGGTGACCGGGGTCAGACCATGGATGATGTCGAATTGGTTGGCAATGCGGATCATCTCAGCCAGCCGACGGGCCCTGCCACGCCTGTGCCGGATCCTTACTGCCGCCCCCTGCCGCTCTCCCGTACCGACCCCGAAGAGGCCGATGGTCTGCACAGGGGCATCATGCCCGTTCATGGCATCCATACTCACCACTCACCTGCGTCCTTTATCCGCATGGCCGACCAGCGGCAGGCATTCCGGCGCAGACGACCGACGCTGACAGTAATTGACCGCCTTCAGCCCTGCTGACCCGCAATGGGATCATTGGAGGTGATGGGGATGGACCCAGACCGACGATTCGGCATTGGCGCCAGGGGCTCATGGTCGGGACGACGGGGATCAGGAGCAACATGAGTCGCAGGCCTGGGCGCGCCAGCAGCCGGGGCCGACGCAGCCGGTGCAGGTGCAGGAGCGGGAGGGTTCTTCCTGTTCCGCTTTAACTCAGTATTAAGAATCTTCCCCTGCTCTACTGTCAGCTCACCCTTCTTGACCAGGTTGTCAATGACCTCCTGGCCCTTCTCCACGCCTGTGGCCAAGGCTCCGATGCCAGCCAGAAGCACCTTGTGCAATCCGTCACCGATATGCAAATCCGACATGATATGCCTCCCAGCATTCATACGCCCTTGAAGTACCGGGCTCTTTTGACCGCCAAGAGACGAGCGGCCGTCTCTCTTTATAGTCTAGCTGGATATCCCCGACTGATCCCACTCGACACCGTAGCAGGAGGGACCGCAACGTCTTTCCCCTGTTATTGCCCTCCGACCACTCATCAAAATCTGTGCCGGACCCGCAGACGCAACCGCAGGCCCCTCCTCATCTGGGCCTGGAGGCAGCGATGCGGCTGGCCTGATCTGCCAGGGAGTCCAGACGCTCCAGTTCGCTCCGGCTCCTCTGGTCCATGGCCTTCTTCATCTGGGCGAAGGTGCCCTGGCCGTACCGCCTTTCGGCTGCACCCTTGATAAGAAAGTCTGTGATGGCCGGATTCTTCGGCAGCAGCGACCCGTGCATGTAGGTGCCGATGACCTTCTTCCATCGGGCCCCCTCGGTGTGGTCCTTGCCATTGTTGCCGCGGCCATCCTCGGTCACCATGCCCAGGGGCTGGGCTCCCTCCCCCAGGTAGGTCAGGCCCGAGTGGTTCTCATAGCCGACCACCCTGCCGAAGTCCTCTGCCTGCTCCACCAGGTTGCCGATCATCCGCTCGGGCTCGGCAATGGTATGCACGTCGAGGATGCCGACCCCCTCCAGGCGCTCATGATCGGAGGTCTCGAAATAATGGCCGAAGAGCTGGTAGAGCCCGCAGATCATCAGCATGGGCACATCCTGGTCGGCCAGATCGCGCAGAAGCCCGCCCCGCTCCCGCAGGTCGTCGATGATCCGTTCCTGGCCATGGTCCTGGCCGCCACCGCCCAGAATCATGTCGATCCGCTCCGGCCAGGCATCGCCGGGATCGTAATAACGGACCACGGGACTGAACCCATACAGATCAGCCCTGCGGGTCACGCTGAGTATGTTGCCCGAATCCCCGTAGATGTTCATGTCACGGTGGTAGAGGGAGAGGATCTGCAGCGGCGGATGGGTCCCAGCGGCCTTTGCCTTATCCTGCGACTGCGACATTCCTGCGCTCCTTTTGGTTCGCTCGCTCATGCGCCCACCCCGGCATCGTCAACGCTCGTGATCCTGCCGAGGGCGGACCGGAGCCGGAGCATTGACGTGTAAGTGCAGTAGATTCGCTTGGGCCGCCCTGGGTGCACCTCAAGGAAGGCCGTCAGCGCCCGATCCAGGTCGGTCTCGATCGCATCCGTGGGCACTTGGTCATAGGCCAGACGCAGGGCCATGTCATAGGCCCGGGTGCCGGAAACCATGGCCACGCCGGTATCCCTGAGCGAGGTGAAGTCCACATCCCAGAGCCAGCTCATGTCACGTCCGTCCGCATACTCGTCGCGGATGGCGATCATGGTGTCCTGTCCGGCAGGGTCGAAGGAGGACAGGGCCAGGCGGAAGCCCATGGGGTTCTTGACCAGGACCAGCTCAACCGGCGCGCCCTGGTAGGTGATGACCTCTCCGCGGCCGAAGGCGGGCGTCACCTTGGACAGGGCATCCATGAGCGCTGCATCATCAGGCTCCCTGTCTTCCAGAACGACTCTCACCAGCGCCAGGGCAGCGGCCGCATTGTAGAGGTTGTAGACGCCCTCCAAACGCAGATCGGTCTCCAGGATCCGACCGTCCAGGCGGAAGGCAGCCCTGTGGTCCATGACCCGTTCCAGGGTCACCTCGGCTGGCAGCCGGTGACCATGGCGGACCGGACGGGGAGCGCTGCCCGCACTGCCAACGTCAGCACCCCGGTCCGAGGCATGCATGTCGTCATCGGTGGGGAAATAGTTCAGCAGATCGTCTGACAAGCCGAAGTAGGCCACACCGGTCTGGGCCGGTGTCTGGGCGGCCAGGCTGGCAATGCGCGGATCCTCACGGTTGAGGACCACCGTGCCCGTGGTGGCCTGAGCCACCTGACCCAGCAGCCGGGCTGTAGTGTCGATTTCCCCAAACCGGTCCAGCTGGTCGCGCATGACATTGAGCAGAAGGGCGTAACGGGGCCTGACCTGTCGCACAAAGTGGACCGCATAGGCCTCATCCAGCTCCAAGACGGCGATGTCGGCATGCAGACGGCCGGAGAGCCCCAATGTAGAGACCAAAGCCGAAACAACGCCGCGGGTGAAGTTGGATCCGGTCGGATTGGTGAAGACCTTGAGGCCCAGGGATTCCAGCATGGAGGCCACCATCCGGGTGGTGGTGGTCTTGCCGTTGGTACCCGAGACCAGAACCACACCACGAGGCAGCCCCGACAGGGTCCTGGCCAGGAAGCCCGGGTCGATCCGCTCCACCACCTTGCCAGGCAGGGCCGAACCGCCATGATGGGATAGTCGCGAAACGAGGCGCACCGCCTTGCCGACCAGAAGGGCCAGGAGCGAACGCCAAGGCCGACGGGGACGATCAGGCTGATCGGCAGGCTGCGCCTTGGAAGTCGTGGACCGCATGATCAGACCCCTCCCTGCTGGTAGTCCTGGGGCATGTCCTTGAACTTGGACTTCTCGCCCAGGAAGGCCAGCTTAAAGGTGTCGGTGGGGCCGTTGCGGTGCTTGGCCAGGATGATGTCGGCCTCGCCCGGACGGTCCTCCTTGTCGTAGAAGTCCGGTCGGTGGACCAGGAAGACCACGTCGGCATCCTGCTCGATGGAACCGGACTCGCGCAGGTCGGAGAGCATGGGCTTCTTGTCGTTGCGCATCTCAGGACCACGGTTGAGCTGGCTCAGCGCCACCACCGGGACCTCCAGCTCCTTGGCCAACAGCTTCAGGGCGCGTGAGAAGTCGGAGACCTCCTGCTGGCGGGATTCGACCCGCTTGCCCGAGGTCATCAGCTGCAGGTAGTCGATGACCACCAGCTTCAGATCGTTGGTCTGCTTGAGCCGGCGGCACTTGGCGCGGATCTCCATCAGGCTCATGTTGGGCGAATCGTCCAGGAAGAGCGGGGCGTCCTGGAGTCTGCTCCAGAAGGTGTTCAGGGTGTTCCAACGTTCGGGGGTGATGTCATCCGCCCGGCGCAGGGCCACCAGGGGGATGTCGGTCTCGGCCGAGATGATGCGCTGGGCCAGCTCGGTCTTGCTCATCTCCAGGGAGAAGACCACTGTGGTCATGTTGTTGTGGAGGGCTGCGGCGCGGGCAAAGTCGATGCCCAGGGTGGACTTGCCCATGGCCGGGCGGCCGGCCACCACGATCATCTGCCCGGGCTGCAGGCCCTGGGTCACATCGTCGATGCTCTTGAAGCCGGTGGGTACACCCCGCTCCATTTCGCCGTTCTGCAGCTTGTCCAGCTGGTCCAGGGTGTCATGGACGACCGGCCCGATGGCCTCGTAATCCTGGCGGACCCTGCCCACGCTCATCTCGTAGACCTCAGCCTGGGCAAGATTGACGATGTCCTCGGCCTGGGAGCCCTCGGCCGAGTAGCCCAGCTGGGCGATCTTGGTGCCAGCCGCGATCACATTGCGCAGGATGGCCCGCTGGTGGACGATTTCGGCATAGTAGGTGGCGTTGGCGGCTGTTGGGACCGAGGCCACCAGGGAGTGCAGATAGTCGGTGCCCCCCACTTTCTCCAGGTCGCCGGACTTGAGCAGTTCGTTGGCCACCAGGACCGCATCCACCGGCTGGGAGGCCGAGAAGAGGGTGACGATGGCCTCGTAGATGGTCTGGTGCTTGGGCTGGTAGAAGTCGGATATCTCGATCATCTGGCTGACCTCGCCGATGGCATCCTTGCTCATGAGCATGCCGCCCAGCACGGCCATCTCCGCATCGTCGTCATGCGGGGGCACCCGGTCGAAAAGCATGTCACGGCCGGTCTGGGCATGATCGGTGGGACGCTGTTCGGGATGGGTGTAGTCGGTGTAGTCGTCGGAAGCCATAGCCACGATTCTACGAAGAGGACCGTCCTTGACAGCCCTAAGAGACGGATTTCACCCAAGGCATTCACCAGGACGCGCCGACCGTACTGGACGGGCACAGGGCTGCTCCTGTATGTGTACAGAAAAATAAGTTATCCACATTCAAGGCGTGTCCTAGAGGACATGTGTGCAACTTATCCACCTCATGGGTATAACTCTGTGCAAAACTTGGGGACAGCCTTCCACATCATCAATCCAGCTTGCACTCAGGGCTGTTTGGTGATACGTGATCTGCCGGCAGGGCGTCCACGGACGGGCTTCCAGGGGTTGCGTCTTCAGGCCCGAGCACTAGCATGACGTCCATGCACAGCCACAGGAACATCCCTGAAACCGAGACCGGATCAATCACGCCGGAAGAGCGGCGGGCGACCTACCGGACTATTGCCGGACTGGCCATACCCACCTTCGGCCAGCTGATCGCCTCCCCGCTCTTCGTCATGATCGACACCGCCATCGTGGGCCACATCAGCGACTCGGCCCTGGCCGGGCTCTCCATCGGATCCACTGTGGTGCTGACCACCGTGGGGCTCTGCATCTTCCTGGCCTACGGGACCACCTCTCAGGTGGCCCGACTCATGGGTGCAGGCCGCCGCAGGGAGGGCATGCAGGCCGGCGTGGACGGCATGTGGCTGGCCTTCGTCATCGGCCTGGTCGTCTGCGCCCTGCTCCTGGCTCTGAGCCGGCCCATCTGCAGCCTGATGGGAGCCCGCGGGCCGGTCCTGCAGGCAGCGCAGACCTACCTGAATGCCCTGGTCTTCGGTCTTCCGGCCATGCTTATGGTCTATGCGGCCAACGGCATCTTCCGGGGACTGCAAAAGGTAAAGATCACCCTGGTGGCCGCTGTATCAGGCGCCATCCTCAACACCGCCTTGGAGGTCCTTCTGGTCTTCGGCCTGCACATGGACATTCTGGGCTCAGGCCTGGCCACGCTGATTGCCGAGTGGGCCATGGGGCTCTTTTTGACCATCCCCGCCCTGGTCTGGGCCCGTCAGGAAGGCGCCCAGCTGCGGCCCCGACTCTCAGGCATGGCGGCCAGCATGGGCGACGGTTTCCCGCTCTTCCTGCGGACCCTGGCCCTGCGGATCTGCCTGTTCATGACCGTGGTGGCTGCAGCCCACCTGGGCGAGCAGGTATTGGCTGCCTACCAGGGGGTCAACTCGGCCTGGAACTTCGGACTGAACATGCTGGATGCCGTGGGCATCGCCGGTCAGTCACTGGTGGCCACCGAGCTGGGCGCCAGACAGCGGGCGCGAGCGCGGGTCATGACCGACCTGTCAGCCAAGGCCGGCATGACCATGGGAGTGCTGGTCGGGCTGGTCATGATCGCTTTGGGCCTCTTCGCTGCTCCGTTGTTCAGCCCAACGCCGGCCATCAGATCTCTGATCACCGTGGGCATGATCGTCCAAGGGGTCTTCATGCCCGTCGCTGGATGGATGTGGGCCTTGGACGGAATCCTGATCGGAGCCGGGGATTATCGCTACCTGGCAGCCACCTGCTCCCTGACAGCCGTGATCTATGTAATCGGACTGCTGGGCATGACGGCTCTGGCCATAAACTGGACACCCACCTGGCGGATAGCCATGCTCTGGGCCGTTCTCAATGTCCTCTTCATCGGCGTCAGGGCCATCTGCAATGGCTTGAGAACGCGCACCGATGTCTGGATGGGGACAATCGACCAGACCAGCCAAGCGTGAAGAGCCATTTTCAACGACTCAGACAAGGAAATCCCAGACATAGAAAAAGCAGGATCCCGACAGCTAGACCATGAAATTGGCCACAGCGACAAGATCCTGCGAAACTGGTCAGCACAGGAAAACGACCATACAGACGGCAGCAGGCGGCTGCCTCAGATAGCGTCTACGCCGGTCTCCCCGGTACGGACCCTGACCACCGAGTCCAGGGTCTGCACCCAGACCTTGCCGTCGCCCACAGTGTTGGTGGCGGCGGCCTGGACGATGGTGTCGACCAGCTCGTCAACCCGGCGATCCTCGGTCAGCACCTCCAGCCGCACCTTGGGAACCAGGTCCACCTTGACAGTGCTGCCCCGGTAGACCTCCTTATGGCCGCCCTGCCGGCCATAGCCCTGGGCTGACGAGACGGTCATACCGTGCACGCCGACCTCGGTCAGGGCCTGTTTAACCTGATCCAGCCGTCCGGGCTGAATGATGGCGGTAATGAGTTTCATGCTGCCTTCCTTTCTGATCAGTTCAGAATGGACCCGAAGTCGTAGGCGCTCTCACCCTGATCGCTCTGATCGACGCCGATGACCTCCTGATCCTTGCTGACCCGCCAACCAATGGTCTTCTCCAGCGCAAAAGCGATCACGCCAGTTACTGCAGCCGCGTAGATGATCGCAATCAGCGCCACCAGGAACTGAACCAGCAGCTGCCGGAAATTGCCGCCGGCCAGGAAGCCCGTGCCGGTACCAAAGAAGCCTATCAGCAGAGTGCCCAAGAGACCACCCACACCGTGGATGCCTACCACATCCAAGGAGTCGTCATAGGCGAAACGGAACTTGAGCCCACAGGCCAGGCAGCAGACGAAACCAGCCAGGAGGCCGATGACCATGGCCCAGAGGGGTGAAACCACGTCGGCCGCTGGGGTGATGGCCACCAGACCGGCAACCATGCCGGATGCGGCACCCATGGCGGTGTAATGCCCGGTGCGGACCCGTTCAGTAAAGAGCCAGCCCAGGGTGGCGCCGCTGGCGGCTATGGTCGTGGAAACCCAGGCATATCCGGCTGTGCCATTGGCTGCGAAGGCAGACCCGGCATTGAAGCCGAACCAGCCGAACCAGAGCAGGAAGGCGCCCAGCATGACCATGGGCACATTGTGGGGACGCATGGATTCCTTGGGGAAGCCGATTCGCCTGCCGATGATGAGCACAATGATCAGGGCTGCCACTGCCGCGTTGATGTGGATGACCGTACCGCCTGCGAAGTCGTGCGCCTGAGCTCCGATGGCGTTGGAGATGGGTCCATCGGCAGCCAGCAGTCCGTGATTCCAGACCATGTGGGCCATGGGCGCGTAATCCAAGGTGATCCAGAGGGCCACGAAGATCATCCAGGTGCTGATTCTGACTCGCTCTGCAAGGGCTCCCGAGATCAGGGCCACGCAGATCATGGCGAAGGCGGCCTGGAAGGCGATGTCCACCGTGTGCGGGTAGGCAGCGTTTGCGGAATCAAGCGAGGTGAAGACCCCATTCTTGGCTGTGACCGTATCCTTGAGCAGGAAGCCGGTGATGGGGTCGCCGAAGACGCCGCCAATATCCTTGCCTGCGAAGGAAATCGACCATCCCCAGAGGGTCCAAATGATCCCAGTCACGGCAATGGCCAGCGTGGACATCATCATCATGTTGAGCACAGCCTTGGCTCGGACCATACCCCCATAGAAGAAAGCCACCGCCGGAGTCATCAGGAAAACCATGGATGCCGCTACCAGCATCCAGGCAGCATTTCCAGAATCCATGCCTACACCTCGCTTTTCCCCATCCGAGCGAGCAGTCCCAATAAAGAGGACTTCCCTCCGGACAGCCTACGTCAGAATCTCTTCCACTTCCCGATTCATCAAACAGGAAGCGGATGACGGTCAGGTCACCGCCGCATTACCTGCGGGTGACTATTGGATGACCACCTTATGACCTATCGGCAGGACTACTCGTCTCCCAGAATGCCGTCGACAAAGGATTCGGGATCGAAGACAGCCAGATCGTCGGGACCCTCGCCCAGCCCGACCAGCTTGACAGGCACGCCCAGCTCCCGCTGGACAGAAATGACGATGCCGCCCTTGGCCGAGCCGTCCAGCTTGGTCAGGACAATGCCTGTGACCCCGATGGCCTGGGCGAAGACCTGGGCCTGGATCATCCCGTTCTGCCCAGTGGTGGCATCCAGGACCAGCAGAACCTCGTCCACGGGCAGGTTCTTCTCAACCACCCGCCGGATCTTGCCTAGCTGATCCATCAGGTTGGCCTTGTTCTGGAGGCGCCCGGCTGTGTCCACGATGAGGACATCTGCATGTTCGTTTTTGGCCCGTTCCGCGGCTTCGAAGGCCACCGAGGCCGGGTCGGCACCGTCGCGGTCGCTGCGGACAACGGGCACGCCCACCTTGCCGCCCCAGGTCTCCAGCTGGTCAGCGGCGGCGGCACGGAAGGTATCGGCAGCACCCATGACCACCGACTTGCCATCGGCCACGAAGAGTCTGGCCAGCTTGCCCGCCGTGGTGGTCTTACCGGTGCCGTTGACACCCACCATGATGATGACCGACGGCCTGTTGGCCTGGGGTCGGGCAGCCGCCAGAGTTCGGTCCATATTGGGGTCGACCAGATCGATCAGGCGCTGACGAAGGCCACGACGCACTGCTGCTGGGTCCTTCTGCCCGGTGATCCGGGCATCGTCACGCAACTGTTTCACCAGCTGTTCGCTGGCCTCAGCGCCCACATCCGCCATGAGCAGGGTGTCTTCCACATCCTCCCAGTCGGACTCGCTCAGATGGTCCTTGGTCAGAATGGCAAATAGGGCCTTGCCGAAGGGGTTGGGGCTCTTGGCCAGCCTGGCCTTGAGCCTGGTCATACGGGATGCGGATGCTTCCGGGTGAGCCAGCTCCTCCTGTGCCGACGGTGCTGCTTGATCGGCTGAGGACGATTGACTGGATGCCTCTGAAGCGACTGAGCCTGCTGAACCTTTAGGTGCGTCCGGATTGGAGGATGCATCCGATGCAGGCGAGGCAGAGTGGATTGCCCGGTCACCCGACGAAGCTTCTGGGGAGACATCAGGTCGGCCTTCAGCTTGGCTATTTTCTGCAGAGGTCGCCGACTCCGGAGGCAAAGAAGAGCGGCCATCACCAGGCTCTTCCGTCCTGCCGGGGCGGGTGGAATCCCCCTGGGACCGGCGTTTGCGGACCGTCACCAGAATACCGACCACCGCCAGCACCAGGACGATCAACACCGCGATAAGAATAAGGAGCTGCTGTGTTGTCATAGGTACCAGCCTAAGGGCGAAAAGGGACACGGACGGTTATCGCCAGCGGTCACTTTCCGCCTGGGTGGCTCTTTTCCGTCTGCGAACCGCTCTTGACTGCAGGCATGACATCGGAGGTGGTGGCCTGAGGCTCCCTCCGCTGCGGACGCGAAGGCTCGGGGCTGGATGATCGTGGGGCGGAGTTCCTGGGAGCTGGAGGCCCAGAGGTCGCAGAAACTGACGGCACGGCATTTTTCTTTTGTCTCGGGCTGACCGACGATGTGGAATCGTTGCTCGGTGGCGGGGGCAGATTTAACTCGTCCGTGGAATCGGAGGCCAGCAGACCCCGAACCTCCACCACAGAGGAGGAATTGACATAGACCGGATAGGGATGTTCGCCGTCTTCAGCGGTTGATGCGTCCTCGCCCGAGCCAGGGGAGAACGACAGGTGCCCTCCTGTTATCCGCGGCAGCTTGTTCTCTCGCTCCTGCTGACGGCGTGCAGCCCGGCGCACACGCTCATCGAGAGACTGGGAGAAGGCACGGTCCTGGGACTCGCCAAGCGCCAAGCGCATGACAAATACAACGAATGCCACCACCACCAGCACCCATACCAGGACAATCAGCCAGACCATACATGCCATTCTCTCAGAAGAACCCCGCAGACGCGCTACGACACGAGGAATCTATTGGTCTCTTTCACACTGGCAGATCAGTGGATGCCCTGGACCCTTCTTATACCTACCCAAGGTATACCCAAGGCGGCCAAAGGCAAGAAGAATGGCTTTCGCGCGAATTAACCTGAGCCGAGCCCGCAACTACCATTCAGGAAACCGAGAAATTCCTCGCAATGGCAGCAAAAGGTGCATAGCCGTCAGAAGTATCATTTCCAGCGAAAACCGTATATGGAAACAAGCCCTAAGGTAATGCAGCCCACGGTCAGGTAGAGGATCCCGAGCCAGGCATGAGGCCAGGTGCCCGATCCGATCAGCATCATCGATAAGGCCTCCCGCATGTGATATAGGGGCGTATACGGGGCGATGGTCTGCACCCAGGACGGCAGCATATTGACAGGCATCATAGCTCCGCCAATGAAGCCCAGGGGCAGAATAATGATGTTCGCAAGGATGGATACCCCGACGATTGAGTAAATTATCATGGCGATGATGACACCCAGGAAAAAGAACAAAAGATAGCCAAGGACCAGGGGAAGCAATCCCGACAAAAACGTCGGTTTCAGCCTCATTCCCATGACCATCCCCAAGACGACAAGCACTACAGCTTGTGCCAGAAGAACGACGATACCCACAACAGCTTGGGAGAGGATAACCACATTCCAGGATAGAGGAAAATTGCGAACCGTCTGAAGCATGCCATTCTCACGCCAGAGAGCAAGGTGCGAAGCCCCTGCAAAAATACCCACATAGGCAGCGCCAAATGCAATGACATTGGCGCTGATTTGACTGGCAATATCAACTCCAGGAACGTAGCTCTTAAAAGACAGGACCAGGGCCAGCAACAAAGCTATAGGAAAGAGAAAGGTGAAAACCAAAGTGGACCAATCACGAATATCATAGTGGAACATCAACTTGAATAGAGTTTTGAAGCTGTTCATTTGACGTTCTCCTTTTCGAGAAGGCGAAGGTAGACATCCTCCAGACGCCCATCCTTGACTTGCGCCTGGCTTGTATTGATCCCTGAATCAACCAATTTTGCGAAAGTAACTCCGGTATCCCGGGTGCGTACTGTTAGACCATCGGGCGTGACCTTTACATAGTCGTCCCCCACGAGATGGGCTACTTGATCAGCGTGATCCAAGGCATTTGGAAGAAGAATGGTCGATTCCATCTCTGCTTGCGCAATAAGCTTGCTGGGACTGGCTGTTACGAGAATATGCTTATCCGCCAAGATCGAAACCATGCTGCACAACCGCTCCGCCTCATCCAGATGGTGCGTCGTATAAAGAACCGTGGCGGCCAATTGCTGATTCGATTTGAGCAAGCTCACAAGATCATGGCGTGACTCCGGATCGAGGGCGGCAGTGGGCTCATCTAGAAAGAGCAGCCGAGGATGATGGACGACGGCCGTAGCGATAGCCAATCTCTGCTGTTCGCCGCCGGATAATGATTCAACCTTGTTGGATGCCACATGATCCAGTTTCAATGCATCAATAAGATCGTCCATACGCGACCGGGGCACCTGGTAGATATCCGCCACTGCGGTAAGGTGCTCAAGGAGCGTCGTTTTAGGGAAGAAGGACGACTTTTGAGGCTGGATGCCTATTTGGCGGAGCAGGGCCAAGTTGCGTGGATAGGGCGTCTTGCCCAGAACAGAGACCGTTCCCTCAACCGGTTTTTGCAGTCCTTCCAAGACGGTGAACAAGGTTGTCTTTCCAGCGCCATTTGGCCCGATGACCCCGTGGAAGGCCCCTTCTTCAACCTCCAATGAAAGATGAGAGAGAATCGTTTTGTTCTTTATTCGAACAGTAAGGTTCGATACGCTTACTTCGATATTGCCCATTCCAGAGCCTTTCAGCGTCAATACTGATGTGGTAAAGCGCGGGTTGTGTCGTCTATTGCTGCTTGTCTATTCATGACTATTTCAATTTGCTGAGTCTGCGCAGGTGGAGGAAAGAATCAGTCCAAATTCCGGCCTAGCATAGTATGGTGATTTTGGCTCCGATGGTCTTTTCCATGAGACCATCTGCTTCAACTACGATAGCTTACTAATCCATATTCATTCCTCACCCATGAGCCCAGAATTTCAGACATTTTCTAATAAGATACAAGCTGGATCGGACATAAAAATCGACACCAACCCACAATTATGGCATGCAAGAACAGGAACTGACAAATACTGATTCCAATGCGAATTTACCTCCAGCTGGAACAGCGTATTCCCATTTATCAAGCGAAGCCGCACCCGTACCAGCAAAAGTAGGTATTGAGAAAAGTGGGATGACAGTTCCCCAGGCTCATGCTCACCAGCCAGGAGGTTGAACGCCGGCAACAATGCTAAACGCCATAAGCGATCGACGAAACCCGCTATTTCGCCCTTTTCGCATATTGGCTATCTCAAACGAAGCTGGTCTTTACTGTTTCGACGCCAGTGTCTGACCACCATGAAGATAATCATTATCAATCGGGCTGCTGGGTACGTGCATAAACCCCAGAACTGTGAGCCGGTGGCAAACGATATAACATGAGCGAGAATTAATGCCAGCGCGAAAAAGCCGACAGCAATGACTAGTGGCCCATCGGATGGTTTCCGCGTCGAAGATGTATGCCTCATGGCGGTTCCTTTGCCGTCGTACATAATACAAAACCAATGAGTCCGCATGCTGAATGTGTATATACGTCATCGAAAAAGTCGTATGCGACAATCCGGTTCCGATCAGTCTCGAAGCGTTTTCCAGACTGGGCAAGTCACCGATGGCTTTGGATGCGTACTTGTGGGCGAACCGACGCATGTCACATCTTCGAGGGCCGGGGTTCGTGCCCTGGCAACTGCTCTACCAACAAGTAGATTCATATAACGTAACGAAAATTTATAAACAAAGTTTCAAGAAGGCTATTGATCGTGCCCGTGAAGCTTAGCCGGCTGCGAACATCACCGTCAGCGACGAGCATAGCGTGATGCTGTTCTCTCATCACGAACTTTAGTGCCGACCACGGCACAGACGCGGACTTCTGAGATGATGGCGAAGCAGCCCAAGCGTGAACTGAGTGAGGATGACATCAGTAACGTGCTCGAACATATCGACTATGGCGATGACTCCCTTGCGGCTAGGAGGCACGTTGTGCGCGGATTATCCGCGGATACACAGGCAGGAACATCATCGACGCGTAGAGGCCAGGGAACGATTCTAGAGCCGCTATAACAGCTCTTATCGGGTTCGGGTGTCCCGCAGTCCGGTGAAACCGGAATGAGTGTCGGCCCCCCAACGCTATGCTTGCTGCCCCCAAAACAGACGTTCGGTGTGGAACGAAAAATAAGTAGCATGCATAGTAAATGTACGTACGAGTCCGTCCAATTACTCACTCATGCCAGGCAACCGAACCCAATGATTGCGTAAACTTGGCACATGCATACTTGTGCCTTGTCGTCGCTGTGAATGCGCCAACCGCCAGACGACGTAGAATGTTCTAGGCAACATTCCAGTTCTTCGCACAATAAAATAAATCTTTAAATAATATTGGAGGTAGTGCATTTTGTCCAGGAACAGTATTGAACGGGACGGCGTTGAAGACTTCTCGGTTACTTTGCAGCATGGAGTAACTGCCCACTTTTCCAGACAGGAAAATACAAGTGACTACGAAGTCACATACGAGAACGTTCCCGTATTCCTCAGGGATTACTTGCATGACGCAACCATAGGAAGAACGCAGCTTGCAGTTCCCAAGCACAAGATGGAACAATTCAATGCACGTCTGATTGAACTGATCAATGAGATTTTCGCTCCGGAAACCACAAGAGAAGATTTAATCGAATCCGCCATTCAGGATATTAACAATGCTGTGAAAGAAGCCGAATAGCGGATTCGATAACATACGACTAGCGTTTGCAGGTTACGGAGATTTCTTTCGACCAGCCTCATGCAGTCGGATCTGCGTAGTGCAATAAATCAACATCTACCCATGCCTTAATACTTGTACGTTTTACCGACGGGGCAGTTGTAGTGAGCGGTTGCTCTTTGACCTTCCCCAGCACTAGGTAACGCAACTATGTTGCCCTAAGACCCAGCCTTTACCCATTTACCACCACTTAAATCTCATCGAACCGACTTTGACTCTTGCTGTCTCGGTTTTACAGGTAAGAGTTGATCTAGTCCACCAACAAATGACCTCAAGTTGCAATCAATCCAATATCGTTCTACTGGCTGACCAAAGCTGCTGAGGAGCACATTCTCCAGTTGCCCGCCACGCGAGAGGATAGTCCGGCGGCTGGCCAGATTCGACGGGGAGCAGGTGATCAGGACCCGGCTCATGCCAAGAGCGGCCGCCCGTTGCAGGCAATCATCCAGCATCAGCCCGGCATAACCCCGCCGACGACAATCAGGGCGAACTGAATAGCCGATGTTGCCGCCCGAGCGTAGAAGCGCCTCTGTAAGCTGCAGCCTCAACTGAATCATCCCCACCAGTTTGCCGCTGGGATCCATGGCTGCGAACTGCAGGGCGGGCACAAATCCCGACGGCAGATCATCGCCGCGCGCCTGACGAGCCACCTCCGGCAGGCCTGATTGACGAACCTCATCCAGGCTGTGGCAGTCCTCCAGGGGGCCGAGCCCGGCTGCTTCATCCTCAGGCCGAGCACGACATGCCTGCAGATATTCCCATATTGCTTCGGTGTCTACCGCCCCCGGCTGGTCCATCCTCACCAGACGGATTCCCATAGTTCCCCTCCTCTGTCGAGTGCTTGGCCACTCCTTTGTGCTTCAGCTTACTTAAACAGCATCCAGCGGAACTGAAGATCCATCGTTCTTTCTGCTTTTTTCCTTCCAGTGCCCGGGAAGGCTGGTCATGAATCGTCAGTCAGACATTCCGGCCTGAAACCATGTGATGACGATTTGTGTACGGTCTCGCAGGCCGGTCTTGTCGAGTATGCGACTTACGTAACGCCGGACAGAGGTAATTTCGAGAGTGAGGCGCTGGGCTATTTCCTGATTGGAGAGACCTTGAGCGATGAGCCCGGCTATCTCGTACTCCCTGGGGGTCAACTTATCCAGCTGCTGCCTGGCCTGCGGATCACTGACCTTACGCCGGGCATAGGCTCTGTCGCGGTTGATGAGCTCTGCTGTAATGCGGGGGGTGAGCACTGCGTCCCCATCGGCCACTGCGTGAATGGCTCGGTGCAGGTCTCTGGTAGATACGTCCTTGAGCAGAAAGCCGTAGGCGCCTGCGTGCAGACCGGTGAAGGCATAATCGTCTTCGTCATAGGTGGTCAGGATCAGCGTACGAATGTCGGGGAACTCCTTGGCAATGACCGCAGTGGCGCTGATGCCGTCCATCACCGGCATCCGAACGTCCATGAGGATTACCCGAGGAAGTGGCTGCGCGACTGCTTTCATCTCCCGAAGCATGGTCACTGCCTCCTGACCGTTGGAGGCTTGTCTGACGACCCGGAGATCGTGGTCAGCCTCGATCATGCGGACCAGCCCCTTGCGGAGGAGCGCAAGGTCATCGACCAGCATCAGGTCAATCATGGGCGTTGCACCCTTTCTCGCTGGTGCCAGGCAGGATGGCTTCTACCGTCCATCCCCCGTTCTCGCTCAGTCCGCAACTCAGGCTCCCTCCCATCAGTCGGCATTGCTCGCTGATTTGTTTGAGGCCCACTCCTTGATGATCATGAATGGCCGGTTGCTGATCGCCCAAGACTTGCCCATGCTCATTCCCGTGCCCATCATCGTGAATGCTGATGCGGAGGGTGCCGTCCTGCTCATAGTCACGGGAGATGACGATGGTACTCGGGTCTGAGGCGTGCCTGAGCGTGTTGGTGATTGCCTCCCTGCTGATGATGAAGCAGAGGTTATCCTGTCTGGGATCGTGCCGCTGATGCCCTGTTTCGGTAGACACGACAGCCAGACCAGCCGCGCGGGCATGGGCGATTACGGGGTCGAGTTCGTCGAGCGTGTGCAGCCTGGAGCCATAGCTACGCCCATCATCATCGGACTCTTCAGGTAGCGCCTCATGCTCTTGGACAAGGGTACGCACGGCTTGTCGGGTGTCTGCCAACCCATCCCTGGCCACCTGATTGATGTCCTTAAGCACCTCCTGCAGCTCCTCGGTCTCAACCGAGTCAGCGAATCCCTGGGTCAGGGCAATGATCGTGGTGAGGTCATGGCCCACGCTGTCGTGCAACTCCCCTGCCACCTGGGCACGTGATATAGCCTGATCCCTTTGCCTGGCAAACATTTCAGAGCGGATGCGCTCCTGCTCCTCACGCCGTTGCGTCTCGCGTCGAATCCGGTAGGACCTGACAGCTACGGCAGCGGCCGCGACCGCCATGATGACAGCCATTCTGGCCGACCATTCCAGAAAGAGCATGTGCCCGGCATGCATGCTGACGGTGACCAGACTGACGGCCGCGACTACCTCACCTACGCCTGCTGCAATCTTGGGTGCCGACGATAAACAGACGCAGAAATAGAGAGCGCCCACCAGTGGTATCAGGAAGCTATCGTCCGAAGTGGCAAATGACAGACCGATGTATATCAGGGTCTCCATGATCGTGATGAGCAGGGGAAGCTGCCTGCTCCAATACAGCAGGCAGGAACACAGGAATCCGATCAGGCCGATGACCGTCTTCCAAACGGGCAAAGGAATGTTCTCGGCCCAGGCTGGAGGAAACGCGGGGGCGCTGACATAGAGAAGCGTATACGCCAGGCTCAGCACAGGCATGACAAATCTGGTCAAGCGCTGATTGCTCAACAACTCGAAGAGGTTGGTTGCTATGCCCTTCATCGCGCCCCCTCACGCCGCATGCCGAGGATGCCCACGTTCATTCGCCAGTGTACTGTGCTATCACATCCGCAGGGGAACGACCTGCTGATTTGTGCACCGTGGCCCACGAAGCCAGTGATGCCGCCGAAGTCAGCAGCAGGTACACCAGCGCCCAGTGAGTCCAAGGTATGCCAATGCTGGTAGCGCCAAATACCTTGCGAAATCCGGCAGCGTAAGCAATGACCGGCAGGATGCTGGAGGTAAAAGATATCAGTACGGCGGTGGTTGCCATGATGAACCCTTCAAGGGCGGACATGATTTCAAGTTGATTCGGGTCTGCGCCAGCAATCGAGATGAGGGACAGATCCAGGCTTCGACCGTGGGCTGAGATCAGGTATCCGGCGCATACTCCAGCCAGCGTAACGACCAGCGCGGGACCCAGGAGCGTAATGAGCATGGAGAAGTCGGAGCTGCTGACATCCAGGTTGGGAGGCAGCAAGCGACTGGATTCGGCGCTGGTCTGGTAGAAGGAATCCGTCATCATCAACAGTGAGACCCCTACGACCAGCGGTATGACCGTGGAGCTGAGGCTGCGCATGCGGGTACCGGCTTGCCGGTAAGCAACCAGCCATGAGGGCTTGCGGAGAACGATGAGTCTGGTCCAACCGCTGGTGACCGTGCCCAGCAGAGAAGGACCAGCCAAGCAGATTGCGGCCAGCATGAGCACGAAGCCGAAAGTGCTGCCCATGGCGATGGGCAGGATGGGTGCAGCGGTGTGCAAACGGACCAGTTGCTCATCAGGTATAGTCCTAGCCTGAATAATCGGCATCAACATGACAGCCGATGCTGCCAGCAAACACAAGATAGCGGCGATACGACGAACCAAGCCCGCTGCTTTTGGAGGGCTGATTGCGGCCCGCAAAGATTCCACAGGACTGATCCTGCTGATAGTCCGGATGGTCAGCAGCGTGCCGATTAAGGCCACCAATACCCCGCACGAGGTTCCTGCCGCCCAGGAAGTCAGTTGGCAACTGGCGATGAAAGGCTGCTTGCCGATCAGGAACTGCGAGGTCTCCCAAGCATAGAGAGGACGGACCAGCAGAAAAGAGGCAGCCAGCGAGACCACACTGGCCGCAAGCGCCAAAATGAGCACGCGCAGACAGGTCAGTGAAGTCAGTTGCCAGGGTGTAGCGCCTTGCAGGGCCAGGAGGGCGAGGTTGCGCCGTCGCTGGTTGATCACTGATGAAACAACTTGCGGAACGATCAATACTGCGGCAATGAGGAGAGCTACGAAAGGGATCATCAAATTTTGGTAGGCGGTGCGGCTTTGCTCGGTCATGCCGGGGTGATTACCCAGGGCCCTGGCTGAAGAGAGCATCATGGCAAGCAGGCCGACCATGGTCTGCGTGGCGATCAGCACGAGCATGATGCCAGACCAAGCCAAGGGGGCATCTTTGAAATCGCGTAATAGAAGTCGCATCAGATGCTCGCTTTCAGCATGGGAACCTTGTCGTCTGCTGATATGCGACCGTCACGGAGATGCACCAGTGTGTTGCAGCGGGAGGCGACTTCCGGACTGTGGGTGACCATGATTACTGCGTGGCCCGGCCGATTGGCGAAGGCAACGAGCTCATTGACGACCGCCTCTCCGGTCCTCTGGTCAAGGGCGCCTGTAGGCTCATCAGCGAAGATGATTTCGGGATCCGAAATCAGCGCACGGGCCAGGGCCACACGCTGCTGTTCGCCCCCTGACAGGAGGGCCACGTTGGCTTTGAACAATCCCCTGATGCCCAGTCTATCTAGCAGCTTGAGCGCCTGATCCTCCGGCCAGCGGGTCTTGCGCAGGATGAAGGGCAGTTTGAGGTTGTCCTCCACACTCATCGAAGGCACCAAATTATAAGACTGGAAAACGAAGCCCAGGTGTGCACGTCGGAACCGTGCCGACGCTGCAGCCCCCATGGCAGAGATGCATTGACCCAGGACCTCAACCTTACCGGAATTGACTGGTTCGAGACCAGCCAGACAGTAGAGCAAGGTTGATTTGCCGCTACCCGATGGCCCCACGATTCCGGTCATGGCTCTCCAAGAGGCGGCGAACTCCACATTATCGAGGAGAGTGATGATCTCCCCTTTCCTGGGCGAAACCTGCCTGCGCAGACCGGATGCGTAGATGGGGAAGGGCTCGCCCTGGTCGGAAGGATCGACAGTATGTTTCATGGCAGTATCCAATGCTTGCGAACGGATGGATGCCAACGTGGGCCTGTGACGCTCTGTACATCCTGCCGTGCGTATTGAATCAGTTGTTTCATCGAAGCTCCCTCCCTCAGCACAGTTGCGAGGGCAATCGGGCCGCCTCGCAGTGATGATTCTTCCAAGCCGCATAAGGGAAATCAACGTCGGTCGCCAATTCGCCATCTACAGATGACAAGGCAAAGACCAGTCACTGCGTAAAGCGTGGAGGACTTCATCGGTTGAATCGGCCGTACCCGGGCCATCAGCCCCCACCCTCCCAACACGGTCCTGGCCCGGTACGCCCGCCCTGCTTACCCATCCACGTCGCTTCATGCCAATAAAATCAATGACATACAAGAAACCCTCCCCGATGCCGAAAGGGCCATCCATCCGCACTTGCTCGGACCAGGGATGCGGAAACCATCGATCAATGAGGCAAGAATGTCCCTTTCCAAACAGTCAGAATCCCCCTTCCTGCAAGGGACCAACCTTACCGCCGTCGGCGATTACAACCGCAGCGTCGTTCTCGACACCATCCGAAAAGCCGGACAGATCAGTCGGGTGGAGGTGTCCCACCTGACCGGCCTGACCAGCCAGACGGTGACCAACATGGTCCGTAAGTTGATTGACAGTGGACTGGTCCAAGAGGAGGGAACGGTGACGGTGGGCAGAGGGAAGCCCCGCACGGCGATCAGGTTGAATCCCGATGGGCGCTATGCTGTGGGAATCCATCTGGAACCGGCCAAAACCACCGTCATTCTGATCAATCTGGCCGGCCATATCATCGACAGAGACCTGCCCGACCTGCCTGACGATTCTGCCCAGGCCATAGCAGCACTGGCCTCGACGGTCTCTCTTCTGCTTGGACGCAACGGGATTCCCGGAAAGAGGATGGGAGGAATCGGCATAGCCATCCCCGGCCCAGTCGATGCAAGGCGGGGGACCGTGCTCGACCCACCCAACCTTTCCGGCTGGCGCAACGTCCGACTGGCCCACGACTTGGAATTGAGCACGGGTCTGCCCGTCTTCATGGAGAAAGACGTGACCGCCGCCTGCCATGGCCAGACCTGGGCGGGCAAGGGAGAGGAAACTGGCCAGGACTTCCTATTCATGTACATGGGCCTGGGCATCGCTTTCGGGACTGTCAGACATGGCCATGTCTACCAAGGTAGGACAGGCAATGTGGGAGAGATGGGACACATCGTCGTCGACACCTCGGGCCCTGCCTGCTGGTGTGGACAAAGGGGGTGCGTGGCCGTCACCTGCGATCCACGCTCCCTGGTCAAACAGGCTGAGAAGGAGGGCCTCTTCCCCGCTCCTACCCACGTGCAGGACCCGCGGGCCTTCAACGATTCCGCTGACCTCCCCTTCTTGGATGAGGCCTTCAAGTCGCTCTGCCAACGGGCCCACGGTGGCGATGAGGTCTGCCGAGACCTCCTCCTGGAATCGGCAGGGCGAATCGGCAGGGCTGTGACCATCCTGACCGACCTGTGGGATATGGACACAGTGGTCTTCGGGGGTCCCTACTGGCACCTTCTGGAAGACATCTACCTGGATAGAGTGGCCCAAGTTCTCAGGCGGCGGTCCGTCCTCAGGCAGGTTCATGACTTCAAGGTCCTGTCGACCACTTTGGGGGGCGACATCGCCGCCATTGGAGCTGCCAGCGCCATATTGGACCACGATCTAACACCCGGCCCGGCCCCGGGGATGTCCGGGAAGGACCGGTCGGCGATCTGACAGGCGGATTGCGAAAGGTGCCGTCCGGCAGGTTGCTGGAAGGCACCTTTCACTCGATTCAGGGCCTGTGGAACCGCAGGGTCACAATCTGGAAGGGATGGAGCTCAAGGTCGATCCCTTCCTCACCCTTGGACCGTATGGCCGGCTGGACAGCATCGCAGGGAACCTCCATGAGGCCCACTTCGTCGACGCTGGACCAATCAAAGCAGGCGGTCAGCCGAGCACGGGAACGGGCACCGGCGGATTCATAAAGACGGACGACCAAATCGCCCGACCTATCCTCGGCCAGCTTGACGCTCTCAATCAGCACATCCTGCCCGTCCACTTCGACCAGGGGGTCTACCGGGTGGGCGCCTGTCAACCGCCGGACCGGAACGTTGAGCCTGTAGCCCATCCGGATGGCCCGCCTGATGTCGGTACCCACACCCAGGGCCACTGTGAAGTCGTGCTCTCCAAGGTCGGCACGGGGGTCCGGGAAGTGGGGGGCGCGCAGGAGGGAGATCTGGATGCGTGTGCCCGGCCTGCCATCCGGCAGGACAAACTGGTGAATGTCATGGCCGTAGTTGGTGCAGTTCGCCAGGCTGACGCCGAAGTCACCCTCCTGGATGTGAACCCACCGCTGGGCCGCGGCCTCGAACCTGGCCTGTTCCCAGGAGGTGTTCTCGGTGACCGGCCTGGTCAGATGACCGAACTGGATCTCGTTGACAGACTCCTTGGTGTAGAGGTTGGTCGGGAAGGAGAGCTTGAGCAACCTATCGCTTTCCTTCCAATCCACGTGTGTGCGAATCACCAGGGCATCAGTGTCATCATCCAAGCTGAGCTCCTGGCTGAAGGTTGACTGGCCGATGGTCCCAGAGACGGTCACGGTCCCTTGGTCGGTCAAAGTAGTCTCCTCGACCTGGGCACCAGGCAGTTCCATGTCCTGGTAGGTCTTCTCGATATCCCAGGCATCCCAGTGGGCGGGAGCGTCGACGAAGAGGCGGAGGACGTTGGCCGGGACAGCCGGGTCAATCACCTCACGATCGGAGACCCTGTCGACGGCCGAGACCACATGACCGCTGGCATCGATACGGAAGGAGACGCGGTCGTTTTCGAGGACCGTATCGTCGCCCTCCCTGCGTGCCTGGCCGCTGGCGGTACTGACGGGTGCGGACACGGCACCAGCGTGGACACCCTCCTGGCTCAGGGGCCCTGCGTTGGCCTCCAGCTGGACCGGGCCGCTGCCAGCAAGCGCCTTGAGGGACCTGTCGATGATCTCCTCCAGCTGGGACCAAATCTTCCTGTCGGAGCGCTGCACCTCGGCATAGACCCAGGCGATGGCCGATCCGGGAAGGATGTCGTGGAACTGGTAGAGGAGGACCTTACGCCAGATCTCCTGCAGCTCCTCGTAGGGGTAAGGGGTCCCGCAGAGGATGGCAGCCTGGCTGGCCCACCATTCGGCCTGCCGCAGAAGGGACTCGCTACGCTTGTTCCCGCTCTTGGTCGCCGCCTGTGAGGTGGCGGTACCACGGTGGAGCTCCAGGTAGAGTTCACCCACCCAACGAGGCGGGTCTTTCATCTCTTCCTTGGCCTGGCGGAAGAAGGTCTCCGGTGAGGTCATCAGAACGCGGGGGCCACCCTCCAGATTCTCCTGGAGCTCGGTCGCCGCCACCATCTCACGGGTGGGCCCGCCACCGCCGTCACCCCAGCCGTAGAGGAGCAGGCTGGAAGCCCCCTTCCCCTTCTCGGTGAAGTTCTTCTCGGAGCGAGCTACGTCGGCCGGGGAGGCATCGGAGTTGTACTTGTCTGCCGGCGGGAAATGGGTGAATATCTCCGTCCCGTCGATTCCCTGCCACATGAAGGAGTGGAAGGGGAAGGTGTCTGTGTCGTTCCAGGAAATCTTCTGGGTCAGGAAGTAGTCCATGCCTGCCAGGCGGGCAATCTGCGGGAAGGCGCCCGAATAGCCGAAACTGTCCGGCAGCCATGCGACGTGCGAAGTGACGCCGAACTCCTCCTGGAAGAAGCGGCCGCCTTGGAGGAATTGGCGAACCAGGGACTCGCCACCTGGCAGGTTGGCATCGCTCTCAACCCACATCCCCCCGACGGGGACGAACTGGCCGGAGCGAATCTTGCGCTTGACACCCTCGTAGACATCGGGCTCGCTGTCCTTGAGCCACTGGTACTGCTGGGCCGAGGAGGCAGCAAAGATGAAGTCCGGGTACTCGTCAGCCAGCTCGACAGCATTGCTGAAGGTCCTGGCCACCTTGCGCGGGGTCTCTCTGAGGGGCCAGAGCCAGGCGGAGTCGATGTGCGCGTGGCCTACGGCATAGACGGTGTGACCCTTGGTGGCGGGTGCACTGAGCACATCCACAAGGCACTGGCGGGCACGGCGGGCGGTGCCTGCCACATCATTGGGGTCGATGCTGTTGAGTGCAGCCTCGATGGCATCCAGGATGTTAGCGTAACGAGTGCGAGTGGGGTCTACCTCGTGCAGGAGACCCTCGAGGACCTTGAGTTCTTGGATCAGGTTCCAGACCTGGAGGTCAAGCAGGCCCAGCTCCAGCCGCTGAAGACGGTAGATGCCCTGCTCCTTGCCCACACCCTCGTTGCCCAGCTCGGTCGGGTGGAAGGACCCACCGTTGGAGATCTGGGGGTTAGATGCGGCCTCAATGTAGAACTCGCAGGGCTGGCCTGGTTCGGGCACCGGCACCCACCCATTGAAGGGCTCCACGGCCTTGATCACGGTCCCGTCCGGGCGACGGACCAGGCCTTCAGCCTGGAATCCGGGACCTAGTCCGACCCTGCCCAGATCGACGACCAGCTCGGGGCGGGTATCCGCCTCGTTGGCCCACTCAGCCGGCACCTGGCCGGTCACGTGAAGCCACCAGGTGTCCCAGGCCGTTCCCCACGGGTCCCCGACCGACATAGGCCGGTATTCGGCCTGCTTGGCCGTCTGGAAGTCGACGGGTTCGCCGGCGACGTCCCAGGACTCGATTGAAACAGGACAGGTGTGACGGTACAGGGCGTTCTGCAGGTGCTGGCCCAGAAGCCTGTCCAGCCTCCACAAGACCTTTTCCTCACGCGTGAATCCCAATGTTCAACCTCCTCGTTGGCGGGCCCCAGAAGACCCCGCACGTACATTGTCTTTTGCAACCTGTGCAAAAGTTAGTTTAGTTTACTTCTTTGTCGGTTGCCACCGTCTGCGCCGCATTCCGCACACCTTTTTATGCCATCATCACAAATCATTCCCTGGTGGTTGTGAATTTGTCTACTTCCTTGCGGTTAGACGGCTGGGAGGATGACTGCCCGTCATGCCTCCCCTACGAGGTTACCCGGCCGACCGAGGACGACACCCTGCCCTTTCGGATTCCGCCACGATGGGCACGGTCCTGGCACCGGCCTTCGCCGCGCAACTGCCTTTTCACCCCTTCACACCGCCGGCCAGGGAGTACGTCCCCAGGAAGCGGTTGGCGATGACATACATGATCACCACTGGGAGGGAGTAGATCAGGGAAAAGGCAGCCAACTGACCATAGATGATCATCCCATGCTGTCCGAAGAAGGAGTATATGGTCACTGAGGCCGGCTGTTTGCTGGGCGACAGAAGGAGCATGTAGGGGACGAAGAAGTTCCCCCAGGTACCCATCAGTATGAAGATGCTGACAGCAGCCAGTCCCGGCTTCATCAGCGGAACCACCACCAGTCGCAGGGACTTAAGCATGCTGGCCCCATCCACCCAGGCGGCCTCCTCCAACTCGACCGGGACCGAGTCCATGAAGTTTTTGGTCATCCAGATGGCCATGGGGAGGGAGGATGCCGCCAGGAAGAGTATGGTCCCCGTCATTGAATCCAGGAGGTGAAGCATGACGAAGAGGGAGTAGACCGGGACCATCAAGCAGGTGATCGGCAGGCAGGTGCCGAAGAGGATGGTGTAGAGGAAGGGTTTGTTGAACTTGGACCGGTATCGGGAAAGGGGGTAGGCGCACAGGACGGCGCAAGCCAGGACGATAACCGTGACCACGGCCGAGATCAGGAAGCTGTTCCACAGGGGAAGGAAGGTCTGGTCCTTGGTCATGATGGCCGCAAAGTTCTTCAGAGTCCAATGCCGGGGAATCTTGGTCTGGAAGGTGGCTTCCCCATCGAAGGCGGCGAAGAAGAGCCAGAGAAGGGGGAGGATGAAGGCCACGAAGACGACCCCCATGGCTATGTAGGACAGCCAGGCGGACAGGCCATGCCTGGTGGGCGAGGTTGGGGTGTTCAGCCTCCCCCTATGCCCGACTGTGCGGGCCGGGCGCCGGCCTGCAACCGGTTGTCTGATTGCTTCACTCATTGGTTACCCCTTTCTCGTCCTTGAGAGCGTTGACATAGACGATGCCGAAAATCGCACCGATGAAGAGCATGACCACGGCGATGGCGCACCCGTAGCCGATGTCTCCAAATTTGAAGGCCACCTTGTAGGCGAAGACTGGCAGTGTGGTGCTCTTGTCTCCGGGCCCGCCGGAGGTCATGACGAAGATCAGAGTGAAGGCAGACATGGTCTGCAGGGTGATCAGCATGAGGTTGGTCACTATGGTCTGCTTGATAACGGGAACAGTGATATGGATGAAGACCTGCCAGGCGTTGGCACCGTCGACCACGGCGGCCTCGGTCAGGGACCGGTCCACCTCACCGATGGCGGCCTGGTAGTTCATCATAGAAAAGGCCGTACCCCTCCAGATGTTGGCCAATATGACCGCGAACATAGGAAAGAGGTAGAGCCATTCCGACCCATGAACCCCAAAAAGGGAAAGGATCTGATTGAGGGTACCCTCTTTGGAGAAGAAGGCGTAGCAGGCGAACCCGGCAACCATCTCGGGCATGACCCAGGCGGCCACGACGGCTGTGGAGACGAACTTGCCGGCGATTTTGTTGGCTCTCTGTAGGAGAACCGCCAGGGCCAAGCCCAAAAAGTTTTGAGCGATTATGGCACTGACCACGACGAAGATCACAGTCAGCCATACGGATCTGGGGAAACTTGGATCGGTGAAGAGGTGTGAATAATTCTTCATGCCGACGAAGGCGGGCGCTGTGGCGGTGGGCCCACTCAGGGAGACATTGGTCAGTGACCCGTAGAAGGCCCAGATGATGGGACCGAGCATGAAGACGGCCATGAGGACTATGGCGGGCAGGACCGTCCAGTACCGTTTTGCAGTATGCATTATGGCATTTCCTTTCCAGGACGGGAGGTCGGGCGCAGGGCCAGTAAGCAGGCCGCGCCCGACCGATCACCAGGTCCTATTCCCTGGTGGCAACCTTGTCCTGGCCGACGATGCCCGTTACCGCTTGGTCGTAGGCCTTGGCGGCCTCGTCTACCGACATTCCGCCGGTCACCACCTGCTCCGTGGCCTTCTGGATTTCAGCCGAAACCTTGGGGTACTCGCTCACGCTGGGGCGGACATGGGTGTAATCCAGGGCCTTGGTGGTGATCTCAGTGAAGGCGTTTGTGGCCAGATACTTGGGATCCTTGGCCACGTCAGACCTGACTGCGATCTTGGCCTCCTTGATGTCCTTCTCCAGCGAGAAATCCTTGTTGCCTAGGAGCTTGATGAACTCGAAAGCCAGCTCCGGTTTCTTGGATTTGCCGCCCACAGCCAGGGTCCACCCGCCTGAAGAGGTGACGTACTCCGGTTTCGCACCGGTCTTGCTCGGGAAGAGGGCAGCCCCCAAAGTCTTCTCGTAATCAGGCCACTCCTTGGGCCCGCCCTTAATCCACGTGGAGGGCAGCCAGCTGCCGTCCAAAGTAAAGCCGATCTTGTCATTGGGAAGCCAATCCATGCTGATTGTCCCGCCGATATTCACATCCTGCGCCTGGGCCGGAGTGGGGGCATAGCCCTTGTCATATATGGTCTTGAGGAAGTTCAGCGAATCCTTGAACCCCTGGGAGCCGATGGTCCACTTCCCCGTCTTGACGTCCATCAAGGCCTTGTCCCTCTGCTTGGTCCCGTAGAGCAATTGATAGAAACTCTGCATGGAAGTCCCCTCGCCAACGGAGGTTCCAACGAACATGTTCATGGGGACCACGCCCGGCACCTTGGCCTTGATCGTAGCCGCCGTGTCCAGCAGGTCCTGCCAGGTGTGCGGCTGCCAGGGGACAGGAATACCCGCCTTGTCGAAGACGTGCTTGTTGTACCAGATAACCCTGGTGTCCGTATCGACAGGGACCCCGTAGACACCGTCACGGCCTGTGCCGATCTTCTTGGCGGTCGCGATGTAGTTCTTGTTCCAGTCCTCCCACTTGTCCACGAAAGGCTTGATGTTGTAAAGGTAGCCGGCATCGGCATCGGCCTGCAGACTGTCGGAATCCTGGACGATGACATCGGGCGCGGTCTCCGGTGAACGCTGTGCCAGTGAGAGCTTGGTCTTGTAATCGGATTCCTGTGCCGAAATAGGCTGTAGGTCAACCTTCTTGCCCGGGTGCTCCTTCTCGAATATCTTCTTCGCCCTTTTTACCTGTGAGTCAAACTGTGAGAACTGATCAGTCTTCTGATAGATGACTTTTATGGAGTCACCCCCCCCCGCGGAAGAGGACGACCCCCCACAGGCGGACAGACAGAGCGACACAACCACTGCCAGGGCCGTCAGACCCAACGACTTCTTCATTTTCTTTCCCATCTTGCTCCTTCGCACTTGTACGGCCCTACCTTGGAATATGGCATCCTCGACTTCTCATCCTTCGGTAGGACCGATTTAATCAATTTAAATGATTTATTTGGAGATTGCAAGTCTCATTCACTCCGTCAGGGTTAAGTCTCAACCTGGCCCTCTTCCACCAGCACCCTTACCGCCCAATCCCATGAATTAGCGGCTTTCCCGACGGTTGAGCGCCCTGTGATCACCTTCTCCGTGGCCTTGAGTTAGACCGTCACGCTGGGGCCGAAACGGGCGAACCCGAGCGAGTCAGTTATCTGTCGGATGAAGGAGTAGCCGCCAGACAGGCGGGATCCTCAGCTATTCTCGACCTATTTTATCAATTCGATTGATTTATTGGTCGAACACAAGGCGTTTTCATATGCGCCCGTACTCTGGGACCCGGTTGCCGTGACGGTCCTCGGTGGGGCAGACAGCCGGAAGCCCGCGGTCCCGGCCCCTGCTCCACTTGCCTAGCGGATAATCCAGTAGCGTTCGGTTGGCTTGCCCTGGCTGTTCCCCCGAATATCCTCGGCGGTCCTGCCTCCGACAATCGGCGATCCAGTAACGCTCCGCCTGGTCCAGGGAGACGTAAATCCTCCAACCGCCGATACCGGCTAGCTCATCGCCCGCTTCCCTCGCGGATCAGGCAGGTGTCCAGAGCCACGGGGCCACGTGACCTGGTCACACTGACCTGCAAGTGACTTGTGGTCAGTGGACCGACCTGTGTGAAGTGCTGATACCCAACGGCCCCTACTTCTGCCACTTGGCGGAGTTCACCGTCAAGTTCGGCACTGATGACGACCTGCTCCACCCGCTGGCCGACCTCGATGTGCTCACGAAGGACGAGCCCATCCACCTGTCGGGGGCGGTCGAAATCAATGGTAACAGTGGGATGCTCATCATCCGCAGCGGCCAGCCACCAGCCGGAGTCCACATCGGTGGACAGGAGGGCCTGTGGATCACTCCCGCAGGCGTTGGAGGAGACGGACACCTTGGCACCCTCGGTGACGGCACCCTGCCAGAATTCCCGAATCCTGCGGCCCAGACCGGTCAGGGAATCCACATCGGGCTGGCTGATCTTACCCTGGGCGTTCGGCGGCACATTGAGCAGGAGATTGGCATTCCCACCGACAGTGGTGGACCAGATGTCGAAAAGTTCGTCAGCCGTGCGCACCTTGTCGTCCTCGCTGGCATGGTGGAACCAGCCGGGCCGGATGGAGGTGTCGACCTCGGCTGGGTACCAGACCAGGGGCCCGCCGTACTGTTCCAGGACCTTGCGGCTACCCAGGTCATCATCTTCAGAGCGCTTGGACCAACCGGGGTTGGCAAGTTGGTCCAGTTCCCCCTTGCCCATCTTCCACTCTGCGTGGCGGAGCGGGGCTGGAACCACGCTCCATTCGTTCTCGCGTGCCTTGCCGGCCTCGTTGCCACACCAGCGGACATCAGGTCCGCAGATACTGATGACCGCTTCCGGCTGAAGGGCCCTGATTACATTGAAGTAGCGTTGCCAGTCATAGGCCTGGGTCTTGCCGTTGGGCCCCTCACCATTGGCCCCATCCATCCAGACACTGAAGATGGGTCCGTAGTGGGTAAGGAGTTCTATCAGCTGGTTGACATAGTAGTCGTCATAGGCCTTGCCCTGCCCGTAAGCGGCCTCGGTCCTGTCCCAGGGGGACAGGTAGACACCGAACTTTAGGCCGTGACGGCGGGCAGCCTGGGAGACCTCGCGGACCACATCGCCCTTCCCCTCCTTCCAGGGAGAGCTGGCCACGCTGTGCTTGGTGTAGGCACTGGGCCAGAGGCAGAAGCCGTCATGGTGCTTGCAGGTGAGGATCACCCCCGTCATACCAGCGGCTTTAAAGGTCTCCATCCACTGGTCGCAGTCCAGGTCCGCCGGGTTGAAGAGGGCAGGATCCTCGTGGCCCAGGCCCCATTCGCGGTCGGTCATCGTATTCATGCCAAAGTGCATGAAGGCATACATCTCCATGCGCTGCCAATCGAGCTGACGACGGGATGGCTTGATATTGGCGAGATAATCCAGATTCATCGGAATCCTTCCTTGGAATTCGTCTTGTCGGTGGGTTGCCTGGGTCTGCGGTCTCCTGGCTGGTCTTTGCACTTCTTTGTTCGAGTCTGCTCATACTCCATCGGGCAGCCGAGACCCAATTAATTAACTTACCTCACAATTACTACGAAAGGAATTGACACGCATGAAGCATGAATCGGAGGGGACACCATCGGCTTCCCCTCGGAAGGATGCTCACAACTGCTGACGATGCAAATCGTTGGCTGTCCGCAGGACCTTGGGAGACAAGAAGGCCTCAGGATCGTCCACAGAAGCCGAGGTGATGTGCCAGACGACCGACTCCCCGGGAAGGAGGGTGGCCATGCCGCCGTCGATTGAGGCAGCGGGGTCCACCTTGTCCACCATGCAGAAGACGTCACGGGCATATGTCCGAGCGGTCAGGGTCAGTCGGTAGCCGCAATCCTCAGCCTCAATGGAGGTTTCGAGGGGGTCGGGCCGGAGGGCCTGGTCGACAACCTCAGCAGGATTGTAAATGACCCTAGCAAAACCTGGTTGGTCGGAATTGGCCACGAGGATCTCCTGGGCAGGGTCGCCGAAGGTAGCCACGGCGGCCTCCAGAACCACCTGGGCCTGTCCTCCTGCCGGTATAGAGACCCGGGCGATCTGATCGGCCAGAACGGTTCCATCCAGGCGGCGGCGCTCCACCCGCCACTGGCCCTCCCAGGCCTGGCGGGTGTCGTTGACCATGACCAGGGCCAGCTGGTCGGGGGCGACAGGCATGCCAGCCCAACTGTGCTCAGCCCGGTATTCCTCTGAGACCTCGGGCTGAATGGAGGCTAGGCGCGGAGTGAAGAAATCGCGCGAGGCGAACCAGAGGGGCTTGCGATGCCCGTCATAGTCCACCGCCGCCCAGGAGATCACCGGCCAGTCGTCATTGAGCTGCCAGACCAGGGTGCCGGCATTCACCGGCTCCAGCGAGCGCATGTACTCCACCCCGAATCGGATGGCCTGTGCCTGCTGCAGCTGACAGGCCCAGTGCCAGTCCTCAATGTCCTCCCAGCGGTCACTGGGAATCAGCCAGGAATGTGGCCCATCCGAACGTTGGCCGTTGACCACGCCGCCGTAACTGATGTCATAGAAGTCACCTGGAGTCAGGTGGGAACGCATGCCCCGGGAGAGCTTGATGTTGCCATCGATGGCCTTTTGATGGACCAGCATCTGGGTGCCGAAGGGGTCCAAGGGGCTGTCATGCACCACCCGGGTCAGGGTGCTCCAGGCAGGAGGCGCCTGGTATCCGAACTCGTCGGCGAAGCGGGGCTTGTAATCCCTGTAGGCCCTGTAGTCCTTGTTGTTCCACACATCCCAGATGTGCACGGTCCCGTCGTTGTCCTTGTTGGGCGAGGTGTACTTGGTAAAACTCATCGGGGAACTCGGCAGGTAGATCCTGGTCGGATCCAGCTGTGCGAACAGACGGGGGAAAAGATCGGAATAGTATCCATCACCCCAAGGGCGTTCCCCGTAGCCGTACGCGTTGGGGGCGGCCGAAGGGTCGGCCAGAGCGTTCTTGAACCCGCCCCAGTCGGCATAGGCCGTGTAGTTCTCGTTGGATCCGTTCCATACGACCAGGCTGGGGTGCGGGGAGAGCCGACCGATCTGCTCCCGGGCCTCCGCCTCAACCTCTGACCAGTTATCCGGGTCCTCCGGGTAGGCGGCGCAGGCGAACATGAAGTCCTGCCAGACCATCACCCCGTTCTCGTCCGCCATGTCATAGAAGTCATCGGACTCGTAGTATCCACCTCCCCAGATTCTGACCATGTTGGAATTGGACTCGACCAAGTCCTCCATCCGGCGTTGGTAGCGATCCCTGTTCATCCGGGTGATGAAGGCATCGTCGGGAATCCAGTTGTAACCGTGGGCATGCACCGGTACCCCGTTGACGGATATGCGGAAGGGACGGCCGTTCTCGTCGGCCGCTGTGTCCACACTGACCGTGCGGAAACCCACCCGGCCTGTCCACATGGCCTGGGGACGGGATTCATTGGACCCGGCGGCCGCCTCCTCCTGACCTGCCGTGACATCAACCGTGTAGAGGGGGTGGTCACCATAGCCCAGGGGCCACCAGAGCTGCACATCCGGCACCCTGAGGACCAGGCGGACCGTGTCCGCGCCGGCACGGAGGTAGGAGCACGCCTGGACGTCGGCTCCGTTGCCACCGAGATGGACCCGCACGGGTATCCCACCAGACTGGGTGCCAGGCCGGGCCGTCTCATCGATGCCGGATCTGCCGCGACCACCGGCGCGTTCCAAATCCACATCCACGGTGAGCAGGCCCTCGCCCTGGTCGTCGACATCTACCAGCGGGCGAACCTGGGCAATTCTGACACCGGACCAGGAATCAATGCCTATGGGTTGCCAGATTCCAGCATTGGCCACGTCGATTCCCCAGTCCCATCCGAAGGACGAGGCTGCTTTCCGGAGCTGGTTGAAGGGGTGGTTGTCATGAGGGTAGTAACCCAGAATCGCCTGCCGTCTCTCCCCCTCGCGGACGGGAGAGGTGAAGGAGACAACCAGCGTGTTTCCCCCCTCCTTGAGGAGGTCGCGCACATCCCACCGGTAGGAGCGATAGGCGTTCTGGGTGCTGCCAACCGGTCGGCCGTTGAGTTCCAGTGCGGCTACCGTGTCCAGTCCGTAGGCCACCAGGTCGTGACGCTGCGAACCGTCGTCGTGCCAGTCGAACCGGCAGGTGAACTGCCAATCCACATCGCCGATCCACTGTTGGGCCTGTTCATTGTCCCCGTCATAGGGGTCACCGATCAGGCCGGCATGGAGGAGGTCCATGGTTGCCTCCCCCGGTACTCGGGCCTCGACCCCATTGGCCAGGCGATCACGGAGATCCTCCGGCGCCGCCTGAGGATTGAGGGCTGTCATGGTCCAAGTCCCGTCAAGAGGGGTGAATGTGGATGGGTGATGTGTGAGCATGGTGCTTGTCTTCCTTGTCTTGCGCTCCGTCGGCAGAGGCTTCAACCTTTCCCCGAAGTCCCGTGATGGTCATTCAACGCGGTGTACTCCTGCACCACACTAGCAAAGGGACGGGCCGAACATCAGGCAACGACGAGTCTGCCAATCGGAAGGGTCGGCCGTCAGGAACCCGGCCCGATGGGGTCATCCGGTGGACAGGCCGCCGCGATGTGCCGTCGGCCAAGTATGAGGTATACTGTGCCATGTTGCCCCTCTGGCTCAATGGTTAGAGCAGCGTCCTTTTAAGTCGTGGGTTGTGGGTTCGAATCCCACGGGGGGCACTTTGGATTGCCGATTATTTAATACCAGTTACTAGGTTCCGTAAAAGATCGATTCCACAAGAACACGAGATCTGATTCAATGCCCAGGTATCACAACCCTCACACAGCAACCATTAGGGCCATCCGCCTGCGCAATAGTAGGCAAGGCTTCGTATGCATAGCCTTGATCCATTTGCTGAAGCTCAGTATTTGCCGCGCCTGCCCAGCACCTGATCGTGGGATCCCAGTCGCAGTATATAGGCGGCATCGCCCTCCCTATGCCACACCAGCAGCAAATCTCCAGCATTGCCTATATGGCATTCATATACTGCTGCATAACCTTGCAGTATATGCATTCGATGACGCGCCTCCAAAGTACGAAGCGATGCTTCGGAATTCTCTGCTATCAGATCTAGCACCTCCTCGACCGGCTCTAATGGGACGTGCTTGCGAGCCATGCGCTTCAAATCCCTCGCGAAAGCACCAGTGGGAACCAGCGCTAGCCTCATCGGTCCACGCCAGCAGTTGCCAGCACGCCATCCACCAGGTCCTTTCCTGTGGCATACCCCTTAGTCTTCCCCCTCATGGCTAGAAGGCGCGATTCCTCCAAGGCTTCTTCGGTTTCGACAGGTAGGCCCAAGCTGAAGTCCAAGGGCACCCGCTGCTCCCGAATAATTTGCTTGTAAAAGGCTCTGGTGACCGTAGTCATATCCAGACCAAGCTCCTTCACGATATGATCCACCTGTTGCTTGTCTGCATCGGATATACGCACCGTAACCTGAGACATCTTCTCCATCTGAGCCCACCTTCCTTGTTATCTACAATTTTGTACTAAAGTGCAAAATTACAGCAGATTATCTACTTTAATGCAAAATTACAGTGCATGGTAAGGCATCGATGCGTATAGCTCACAGCAATAGCACATGTCCATCGCTCCATGCTGCGCTGGGCGACTCCGATTACTCATACTTCCAAGCCATCTTCGACGAAGTGGACCCCTACGGAGGCGATACCCAGTGATCTTCCGCTACAACCAAAGTCGCCCGAACGAGAATGACGCCGAACACGGCTGCACTTGCCCCTTAGCAATAACGGCCTTGACCCCACACAACTGTTTGATCGTAAATACACCCCGCCAGAGGACTTCTGGGCCCATCGCCATTCTGGCCCTTTCCTAGATGCCTTCAAACAAGAATAAATAAGCAGCCAAGGCATAAGGCAAAGTCACTAATAACCCAGCCTTACTTTTTAATCTGCAGCAATAGGATTGGTCTTACAGACCAAAGATGACGTGCTGCAATTAAAGGAATTCTGGCCGCGCCTTTCCGGCTCAGATCAGGCTTTCGCACTCACATCCACAGGCAGGTCCTTGGCAATCCTGGATGTATAGGTTCCATTCTTCCAATCAGCGAGATTGCCTACCACGTAGACACGGCGCTTGGCTCGCGACACAGCAACTTTAAGCAGATTAGACGGACCCGTTAACCCATGAACGAGAGCCTTCTCCACGCTTGCCGGCTTTGTTTACAAGGACCATGAAGACCACGTCGGCTTTCCGCCCCTGGGGTGTGTGTACGGTTCCGGCCTGACTTCAAGCCAGCCGGTTTGCTTCGCCGCTGTTGCAAACAGTGCATTGCTGCAAGGCATCCGTAATGGCTGTACGAAAGATGAAGTAGGACGCAACTGTGCCCTCGCTTAATGCGGTGAGAGCAAGTGCAGTCGCCGCATCAGGAAGAAGCGATGTTATGCCCGTACCCGTCTGACTGCCCAGTTGAATAGTTTGCGCAGTTCCGAGGCCACAAGGACCAGGGAGGCCAAAGCGATGCACTCCAGCCAGGCCTGGGGCTGGAGGGGGACAGTGCCGAAGGCCTCGCCCAGGAAGGGCACGTAAATCACCAAGAGCTGGAGCAGTATGGAGACACCGATGGCGCCCCAGAGCCAGGGATTGCTGAAGAGACCCAGGAAGGCCGACTTGCGGGAGGAGCGGGAGGCCAGCGCGTTGAAGAGCTGGGCGAAGACCAGGATGGTGAAGCCCATGGTCCGCGCCTCCCTGATCTGCGCCTCGTGGCCGATCGCCTGGACGGACCTGTCGGTGAAGAGGCCGCCGCTCAGGTGCATGTCCATGCCGATCAGGGTGACCGCAGCCATGACCAGGCCTATATAAACGATGTCAACCCACATGTCCCGGTCGATCACCCGGTCGTTGATGGATCGGGGCGGACGGTCCATCAGATCGTCGGTCTGCGGATCCACGCCCATGGCCAGCGCGGGCGCCGCGTCGGTCAGGAGGTTGATCCAGAGCAGCTGGGTGGCCAGCAGCGGCACGGTCACGCCCGCCATGCCGGGCTGCGATATGCCCAGAAGACCAGCGAAGACCACGCCGCCGAAGACCGTGAAGACCTCGCCCATGTTGGAGCTGAGCAGGTAGCGCAGGAACTTGCGAATGTTGTCGAAGATGCCCCGGCCCTCTCGCACGGCCTGGACGATGGTGGCGAAATTGTCGTCCGCCAGGATCATCTTGGCCGATTCCTTGGTGACCTCGGTCCCGGTGATGCCCATGGCCACGCCGATGTCTGCGGTCTTGACAGCAGGGGCATCATTGACGCCGTCGCCGGTCATGGCCACGACCTTGCCCTGGTCCTGGAGCGATTCGACGATCTTCAGCTTGTGCTCGGGGGCCACGCGGGCGTAGACGGAGACCTTGGAGGTGGTCTCCCGAAGCTGGTCCGAGTCCATGGCATCCAGCTGCTCGCCAGTGCAGGCCGGCTGTCCGGGCTTGATGATGCCCAGGTCCCCTGCGATTCTGGCTGCAGTAAGCGGATGGTCGCCGGTGATCATGATCGTTCTGATGCCGGCCTTGTGAGCCTGATCCACCGCATGGCGGACCTCAGTGCGGGGCGGGTCAATGATGCCGACCATGCCCGTCCAGATCAGATTGCTCTCCAGTCGGGTGCTTTCCTGGATCACCTTGTCGGCAGACAAGCGAATTGCAGGAGCATGCTGAGACTTTTCAGGCAACCGGTCCGTCTGATCCGTCCCGACCGTGCTTGACGGCCACTCCCCCGCGTCAGCTTCGGCCAGCGCCGACAGCTCCTGGTCGGATACAGGCCGGAAAGCCTGTCCCAAGGTCCTGTAGGCATCCGCCGAGAGACTGCTGACCTGAGCAAGTATCCTTTCCCGATCGGCACTGGTCATAGGTCTGACCTGGCCGCCATCGAGAATCCGGTCGCATCGGCCAAGCAGCACGTCGGGAGCGCCCTTGCAGAAGAGACGTGATTCCCTTTCGTTGTCATCATTCGGGGCAGCCAGAACCGACATGAGCTTGCGCTCGGACGTGAAAGGAATCTCGGCCAGACGACGGTAGCTATCAGCCTTGGCATCAGCGCCGACTTTACGGGCGGCAACAATCAGCGAAACCTCCGTGGGATCACCGACGATCTGCCAGTGACCCTGTCCGGATCCGGACCGGGCCTGGGAATCAGGTTCGGCCTCGTCCACCTGCCAATGAAGGTCTCCGTCGTTGGCAATAGTCCCGACCATCAGGGTCTCTTCAACCGCTTCAGCCAGAGATGAACCGAAGGCGTCCACCAGCTGTTGGTCATCTGACCCACTGGCCTCAACCGGCTGCATGGTTCCCTCCGGGGCATACCCGGTGCCAGTGATCCGGACCTGTCCCGAGGGGACGACCACCCGCTCAACGGTCATCTCATTGCGGGTCAGTGTCCCTGTCTTGTCGGAGCAGATGACCGAAGCCGAGCCCAGCGTCTCAACCGAGCTGAGCTTCTTGACGATGGCATGATGCTTGGCCATGCGCTGCACGCCCAGGGCGAGAACCACAGTCAGGATGGCCGTCAGCCCCTCCGGCACAGCAGCTACGGCCAGAGATACGGCCATGAGCAGGGAATCAATCAGATCCTGGGTTGTCTGAAAGCCTTCCATCAGGGCCAAAGCAGCCAAAACCAGGGCGGCAATCAAGCAGACGGCCAGTCCGAGGAGCTTGGAGACGCGGGCCATCTCCTTCTGTAGGGGCGTGGGTTCCTCCTGGGTATCAGCCAGCATGTCGGCGATCTTCCCGACCTGGGTGTCCATACCAGTAGAGGTGACGATCATGCGCCCGTTCCCCTGGGTCACTGCGGTGCCGTTGAAGACCATGTTGGTTCTGTCACCCAGAGCCTTGGGCTGGTCAAGCCGACCGGGCCGCTTGCCCACCGGCAGCGACTCGCCGGTCAGCGATGCCTCGGCCACGCGCAGACCCGCGGCCTGGAACAGTCTTCCGTCGGCGCCGACCGAATCGCCTTCAGCCAGGACTACTACATCACCAGGCACGATCCTGCTGGTCTCCAGGCTGACCACCCGGCCGCCTCGCAGCACCGAGGCGTGCGGGGCCGTCATGCTCGCCAGAGCATCCACAGCCCGCTCGGCCTTAGCCTCCTGAGCGTACCCCAGGGCGGCATTAAGGATGAGGATGATCATGATGACGATGGCATCAAAGGGCAGGGGCTCCCCGCCTCCTGATGCCGGATGTGAGCGTTCCACCACCCAGGCCACCAACGAAATGGCCGTGGCTGCCAGAAGCAGATAGACCAAGGGGTCCTTGAACTGTTGAAGGAATTCCCTCCATGCAGGAACGGGAGGCGCTCCAGCCAGCTCATTAGGACCGAACCTGTCCAGCCGACGCGCCGCCTCGGCCTCATCCAGGCCCCGGTCGGGGTCCACATTCAGAGCAAGGGCAACCTGATCGACACCTACTATAGAAGGGTCCTTGAGGACGGGGCCATTCACTCTGCGCCTCTGCTCATGGCCCTGCCCTGCAGTCGGGATCACGCCGGTATCTGTCGATTTCTCATGCTTGGGATCGCTGGTCAACCCAGTCATGCCACTCTCCTGCTTATGCCACGGAGTAGTCAACGCTTCAGAGGCCCGTTGGAAGAAATCAGAGGCGGCCAGACCAAAACGCTGCGTGGATGCTTGCCAAGTTGAACCAATAATATACATAAACACGGCCGAAGTCGTCAAGGCCTTTGCTTCAGTATGCATTCTCAGGCCTGTCTCATGACAGAGACGGTATCTTTGCTGCACTTAACTTGGCAGCGCCCTAGTTGCCGAATCCCCCCCCAAAAAAAATACTAGATCTTCATTAGAAAAGCTTTAATCAATTTGGGCTCATCTGGCATAAAAACCCTTATCTGCCCTGAGAATCCTATTTAAGACCCTCTTGTGATTATTCGACAGGCTCAGCTGGCGTTATCTGAGCAGTAAATAGTCTTATAGGCCAACCATGGTAGTTCTTGCCAGCCGTCTGCCCTAACGATCCTTTCAGTGGAGACACCATTGGAAATAGCACTAAACACGAGAAAGAGAGGAGAGAGACGGACAAAATGCACAACATTATCGATCTGCAGAATAGTAATATCGCCATGAATGATGAAGCCGCTCATCATAGCGGCGTCAGCATATTTGCATGCCACGGCGGTGGGCATGATAATATCTGGAGTTGATGGACCTGCAGCTAATCCACAAAAATATGCCACTGCGATGACGCATTCACCAAAATGGCATGGGCTGTCATTTTTGCCCTGATGACGGCAGGGACAACAGTCATGTAAGTCTATGGGCGCCATCCTTGTATGGCATCCATAGCAATATTCTGATGAAGATTTATAAGTCGCGAGAACGGCGATGATGGGAGAACGGTGATGAGTGGTGCTTCAGTGAGTTCAAATGGATTGACAATGACGGTGACTCCGAGGAAGGATGATTCGATCACCATCCTCGACCATGTCGACTTCCATGCTGAGCCCGGAAGAATCACGGGGATTGTCGGCCCCTCAGGCAGCGGAAAGTCCACCTTGCTGTACTGCCTTTCGGGGTTGGAACGTGCGACATCCGGAAGCATCTCCCTTCTAGGGCATGACATCACACATATGCGAGCGTCCGCGCTCACTCGGTTTCGGCGTCGACATCTGGGATTCGTGTTTCAATCCTACAACCTGATCACGAGCATGACGGTGGAGGAGAACCTCGCGCTGCCATTCACCCTGCGCGGCCGTCGACTCCCCAAGCAAAAAGCGGATGAGATGTTGCGGTACTTCGGATTGGCAAACGAGAAAAAAAGGAGCGTGACGATGCTCTCAGGCGGAGAGCAGCAACGTGTCGCGCTTGCACGAGTGCTGCTCTCCGATGCAGATATCATTTTCGCCGACGAGCCGACTGGAGCCTTGGATCAGGAATCTGGCGCCAAGGTCATGCAGGTGTTCAAAAGCCTGGCTATGGATGCGGGCAGGACCGTAGTAATAGTGACCCACAGTGGAGAGGTAGCCGGACAGTGCGACCAGATCGTTGAGGTCCGTGATGGCCACGTGCTGAACGCTGATACGGAGAGCGGGGCCCGCATATGAGGGGCGCACTCTCTGATCTGAAAGCAGCCCCGGCCGTATGGGCCGGCGTATGGCTGTCACTAATCGTTTCCCAGACCGCTGTGTGCACTATCGTCGCCGCGCGCAGGGCTATTGATGCCGCTTACCACGGACCGGATGCCGGGTTAGGCGCCAACCTTTCCGGCCCAGCAATGCTGTTCAGCGTGGTCATAGCCGTGTTCGTGATGCTGTGGGTCGTGACCGCCGCTCTGAACCAGCGCAGGCACCAACTAGCATTGCTGGTCCTTCAAGGCGCCACGCCCTGGCAGCTGCTCTTCGGGAATCTGGCTATCATCATCGTCCTATTCATCTTGGCAGCAGTAGCGTCATCCCTCCTGACGCCGCTGGCAGCACCATATCTGTTCGACCTCCTGGCCAGAGCATTCGAGCTGAAACTGACGTATCAAGCAACCCAGCTGCTGGCATCCATCGGCACTGGGTTGGCCATTGCCGGAGTCGCCGTCCTTGCAGGCACAGTGCTGACCGTGCGCACACTATCCAAGATCAGGCCGATAGAGGCGCTTCGGCAGTCACAAAACCCGCCGAGACAAGTGAACGCATTCCGTGTTCTGCTAGGCGCATCGTTGCTCGTGGGAGCGATATGCGCGCTCATCATCCCGGGGACAGCTACACGCAAGATAGACTCTGGCGAGCTCGCCACGCACATTTCCGGCAGGAATCCCATAGAGTCCAGAGTGACAGGATTCATTGGGTTCTCCATGGGAGGCATGTTCCTCCTGATCTTCGCATTGGCTGTTCTGGCTCCCTATGTCATGCACTGGTTCACCAAAGGATGGACGCATCTTCTCCCCCTGCCATTCAGCACCTGGAAACTCGCTAGGCAGCAGGCCGTTGGGAGGATCCAACGACAGAACGCGACCATCATTCCCATGACGGCCGGCTTGTCGTTGCTCATGACTTTCTCTGGTGTGTTGCATACGCTGACCGACAGCCTCAAGAATTTCGCCAGTAACGGCCATTCCATGAACGTGAACCCACACATGCTGACGAACCTGATGGCCATGCTCGGCCCTGCGCTCATCATCGCTTTGGTGGGCGCAATCTCCGGACTGATGATCACCGCACGAGGGCGACGCCTGGATCTGGCGCTGACATACGTATCCGGTGCCAGTACCGGACAGTTGCGCATTTTGGGAGCCCTCGATGGTCTCATTTCGATGGTCACCTCGGTGCTGCTCGCCTTCGTCATCACACTGCTCAGCACCTGCGGCACCGCCTTCATGCTGCAACGATATCTGGGAAGCGCAAAGATAAGCGTTCAATGGGGATATTGGGCGGTCATCGCACTCCTCGCTATTGTCGTAGGCGCCCTCGTCACAGGCGTGCAGGCGCTGTGCGCGCGTTCCGAGGATTCTGTGAGGGTCATATCACGTGCAGTCGGTGAGTAACCACCCCCAACAAAGGACGAAAATGTCGCCACACAAGCGGAATAGTAATGAGAAAACCGCATCTTTGATAGACGTGCCCCGCCTTTTGAAATCCATAAGGGTGTTTTATTCACGGTTAGTCTGCTAAGTATAGCGAGCGCCCTCTTAAATCTGGCTCAGCCACAGCTTGTCAATGTCATTCTTGGACGCGTGCAGCATAACATGCGATCCGCAGTGCCCCTCTAATAGCGTTGGCAGGAGTGTTTCTGTCCGGCGCAGCAATCACTTCTTTTGACGCTTACCTGCTGTTGAACGATATGAGACGGTCTCTAGTAATGCATATTCTGCATTTGCCGTTCAAAGATCTGGACCAGTCGCATACAGGCAACGTAATTTCTATTATTTCATCTGATACAAATGAACTGAAGCGATTGCTGACCGATAATTGCCAGAAGTGTTTGGCACTTTACTGGTGTTCATAGGCGCGTGTGTGGGAATGGTCATAATCAGTCCCGTCATGTTCGTTATCTCTCTTTCGACCTGTCTTGTTACTGTCGGTTTACTGGTAGTCTTATCCGGAAAATTACGAGACTGCTCCAGAGGGGCTCAAACGGCCATAGGAGATATGACGTCTGCAGCCACTGATGCTTTGATGAGTTTGAAAAGGATCAGGGTTTTCGACGCCACGGAGCGTGAGACCAATAAAATCGGCGAGAAGCCAGGCAAGCGTGCACATCCGGTCGTCTAATTTCAAAGAAGCAGTCACTGATATGGCCATCAGGAATGGCCTTAATGCAGTTGTGCCTGATGGTTGTATCGGGAATCGGCGCTTTCCAAGTGGCCAAAGGAGTGATGACTGTTCAGCAACTGGTAACTTTTCTATGTACCTAGAAATGATGCCCACGCCTATGGCGACACTTTCTTCGACATATAGCAGACTGTTCAGAGCGTTGGGCGCGAACTCCAGCATTCAAGCGATAATGAGAATGCCGACCGAAGATGCGACATCAGCATGAGCAGTATCCAGTAGGGTCCAAAGGAAGGTCACCAACTCCGATCAGATTGACATCGATCTTGACCATGCTGATATTCCGTATGATGACGCACGGAACAATCGTGGCGGGCTCCAACTGAATGAAGCGGGTGTGCATATGAAAGGCGGCGTCGTCTACGCGATAGTCGGACCATCCGAAGCGGGCAAATCAACCATGCTGGCCCTTATAAAGGTATTCTATAAGCCAAATCATGGCCATGTTCTCTTTAATGGCATTGATATTTCAACTCTCAGCTCCTCTTATGTACGTTCTCTGATCGGCTATGTAGAACAAGATGCCCCCATATATTCCGGTTCTTCCAGAACGAATTTGGCGATGAACAAGAACGGCGTATCCGATGAAGGCTGCTGGAATGCCCTAAATAAGGTGAACCTCACGCCAAAGTGAGAGACACCTTCGATGGATTGGATACCCCAGTAGGCAACGCGGTGTATTGCTGAGTAGCGGTGAACGCTATCGCTTGGCCCTGGCAAGGCTGTTGTCCATAAGGCGGCCGATCATGCTGCTTGACGAAACAACATACCATTTAGACGCTAAAAACGAGGAGCTCGTCGCACAAGTCATTCATGCCAATTCCCCGGAGCAGACAATAGTCATGGCGGCACAGAGAATAAAATCAATCGCTTCGTCAAAATAGAATCATAGTTTTGGCCAATAGAACTATCAATGGTTTCCTTTGGAAAATATTGTCTGCCAATCCTACTCTCCTATATGTATTGCTGTTAATAAACTTGATACCAATGTGAATTATTTGGCTATATATAAATATGCGCGGACAATACGATCCACCGGCAGCAAGGTTCTCACCTCAACAAAGGAACAGACGATTCAAACTATCGTCTTGCCCTCTAAAGATATCTTTAATGAAATATATTGGCTGCTTGGTTTCCGGCATGATATGCAGTCATTGCTAGACTGATCATGGGATACCTAGCAGTAAAGTTTAGCGGGGAGTACAGTACGTGAAACTTATACAGGGCACGCAGGAATAAATCTTGGAATTGCTCATTTTCAAGACATGACCCTCGCTGTTCCGCACAGTCAATCAGCTATCTGTTTTTTTGATGACTATATGATCACGACGATGTTGATCGCCTACGGGCTTAAGGAGCCGGACCGGGCATCAGACCGCTGGTTAATAGCCTAAACGAGTGGGCGTGGGCTGATACATGACGTACGCTCTGAGCTTCTCATACCAGATAGGATGATACAAAAAGAAAGAAGAGGATACGGCACCTATATTCCATGTCGGCCGTGCGTTTTGAACCGTATTACGGTATTTTCATGCCAGGCCCTGACGACGATCTCGAGGCTCCTCCGGTCATCTCAAATAGTTTCAATTTCATACAGCTGCGTAGGCGTCATACGGGCATCGGCATCTCCGATCGGGTATGACTGCCTGCGCTGATGCCTGCTGTCTTGCAGTAGACAGGCCTCTTCGCCTATGTGTCTGCCGTTGATGCAAGCCGAAACCACCGTTTTGCCGTCGATCAGGCTTTCGCTATAGAATATGTTTGACCTCGGGATTCATTTCTTTTTCCCTGTGCTATTATCGCCTACTCCAGCGACAGATCGCTCTGTTCAGCGTCATCTGATTTTTACATGCAGATCCCTAAGGATTGATACTTTCTGTTATCTGTAACATACAGATCTGCCAAAGAATGGTGAACTTTAGTAATCAATTACTAAAGCGATTGCTAAACAATTGATGTTTTCATAATTATTGGCCCACGATTAACACTATTTCCTAATCTTTACCACTGCGCAATTCTTAACTGGACACTGAGTTTGCTGTGACCGGTATCAGCTCCACTGAATTCACTGCACTGGCAAAGATACAGTGACTGCTGCGCCATCGCCACTGGCTGCATTGGCCAGGATTAGGCGGCCTCCTGCACTTTCCACAGTCGACCGCGCTGCAGCCAGGCCGATGCCATGGTGACCGCTGGAGCCGTGCCGACTGCTGTCAGCCTGATAGAGCCATTCCGTGGCATGGGCCAGAGCCCGGCTGCTGAAACCTGGACCCCGGTCACGCACGGTCACCACTAGGGCTCGCCCGCCCTCCTGACCACCCTCCAGCCTCCAGGTCAACGTCACTAGGCCATGGTCCGGCGAGTAGTCAGCCGCGTTCGCAACGATGTTCATGATCGCTCGGACAAGGTCAGCGGCATCACCGGAAATGTGACCGGCGGCGGAATCCAGACGGCCATCGCTCTCAAGCCGCAGCCCCCGGGCATTCAGGTAGCCTTGGGCCTGGTTGTTGACCACATCTTTCAAAGCAACCGCCATAACCCCGGATCGCCCTGAAGCCGTGCCCACGGAACCCTGGCTGATGGCTTGCGCATAGTCAGCCATCTCACGGATGACATCCTCGATGGAGTCCAGGTAGGACTGCTGCTCCCGGCTGAGCCCGGTCTCCCCCAGCAGGTCTGCATTGCCTCGCATGATGGTCAGCGGCGTCTTCAGGTCGTGTGCCAGGGCCGCCACCTGCCGACGCTGGGACTCCTGGGCCATCCAGGTCTTCTCCAGGGATTCCTTCAACGTGGCGCGCATCCTATCGAAGGACCCCAGCACCCGGTTGATCTCCAGCACGTTGCTGCGGGGCAGGGATGCGTCAAGATCCTGCCGCCCTATGTCGTCAGCCACCTGGTTGAAAACCTTGAGCTTGGACGATATGACATGGGCCGCCCGCAACCCGATCAGCAGGAGGGTGATCAGCAGGACCGCCCCGCAAGACGCGAGCAGAAGGTTCTGGGGATTGGGATAGCGGTCCCGGTCCTGCCTGGATGCCCACTGCGGCTGAACCCGATAGGCCAGGACGCATGGCCTCCCATCGGCTGTGGCATAGACGACGTAGGTCGCATCCGACTTCGCGCGAGTAGCTAGGGGCCTTCCTGTCTTCTTTATCTGCTCTTCCGATGACTTAGATGCCCTGTGCTTCCAACGGTCGGCCGCCAGCTGGTCGGCCTCGCTGGCCATGCCGCCCTTCATATCTCCCCCCGTAGGATGCCCCTGATGGTCATAAGTCCGATACCAGTAAGCGGAGGGAATCACAGATTCGTCAATAGTGGTTGAGCGGCCGATGGATTGCCCGACCTTCTCCAGATGCTGCTCGCCATAGTTGGCCCAGAAGAAGTCACCCCTAGCCCCCAGGTTTATCCAGACCATATAAATGCCGGCGAACAACAGAGCCAGAATCAGCAGCACATAGAGAAAATATCTGATGATCAGCACAACGATGGGCATTCCCTTGCGGCTCGGCCGGCCCTTGTCGTCGACGCTCTGCTCCCTGGGCGATTCGGGCACGCCGTCGGTCAGGCCACCCATTGGTAACCCACCGACCAGATGGTCCTGATGGGGTCCACCCCCAGGGCCTTGAGCTTGCGCCGGGCATTGCTCAGATGCACTCTTACCGCAGCCGTGGCATCGCTGTCCATATCATCGGCGGCCGGGTCATCCTCTGCGGCCAGGCAGGCCTCCCATATCTGCATGGGCGCGTAGGCCCGACCGGGATGTTCTGCCAGCAGGGCGCATATGCGGTATTCCGCATCCGTCAGATTGGCGTTGCGCCCGTCCACCCTGATCTGTCGCGCCTGAAGGTCCATGTCCAAGGGTCCGAAATGCAGGAGGGGACGCCCGCGCCGACTGCCCTGAGACAGCTTCGCCCTGACCTTGGCTCGAAGTTCGACAATGCCGAAAGGCTTGCGTATATAGTCGTCGGCACCCAGGCCATAGGCCAGGACCGCACTGTCCTCGTCGGTCTTGGCCGTCAGGAAGATGATCGGGCAGGACACCCGTTCCCTGATGGCAGCCAGGAGCGCAAAGCCGTCCATGTGAGGCATCATGACATCGCAGAGGATCAAATCGACCGAAGCCAGGTCCATGCTTACGACCTTCCTTGACTCGTTGACCACGGTCACGGCATAGCCGTCCTTGGACAGGGCGGCCATCAGCAGGGTGGTGATCCTTGGATCGTCGTCCACCACCAGGATGGAGGCCCGATGCCGATTGTCCCCACGGGAATCTTCGGCGTGCACGTCAGCCACGATTGGCTCCTTTTCTGCGCTTGCCGACTCGGCCCAGCCGCGTTTGAGAATGAACACCTTGTGGGCCAGGATTCTTGCAAGCTTGATTTCCTGCAGGACGGATTTCTCACGGACCGGATGCCCTGTAATCCAGTCTAATCGCTGACCTTGCGCCGATCCTCGAACCTGCCGATCCAGAGCAGGAGGGCCAGGCCCAGGGTCAGGGTGAGGACCAGACAGGGGACCAGATTATCCACAGCCGTCACGCCGATTGAAGCACGCAGACCTTTCCCTTCCGGCATGGTCAAGGCCAGCGCCTGCTCAATCCCCAGGGAGCCGAACCTGGTAGGCCAGGTAAAGGGTATCCACTGGCTGATCCCGGGAGTGCTGGCGGCACCGGAAAGGGTACGGCTGTACAGGCCGTTGAAGAGGCCACCGAGGGAACTGATGGATACTCCGGTACCGAGGACACCAATGGCGATGGTCGCGTTCCGGCCGAAGCTCAGGGCCAGGGCAATGGAGAAAAGGTAGAGGCATAGGGAGCCACCGGCCATGCCCAGGGTGGCGAGCGCGACGGCCGGGATTGGTGCGCCCAGTCCGCCAGCCAGAACCATGGGCAGGCAGAATGCCAGAGCCGCCAGGGCCAGAGCCAGCAGACCCAGAAGCCAGAGCACCAGGACCTTGGCTGCCAGACCCAGACGGCGGCTGGGAATCCCCAGAAGGTTGGCCATGTCGCCGGCCTCACGCTCAGTCTCGATGTTTATGGCAACTACGATGGCAGCCATTAGGGGCATGAAAGCGCCTAGGACCTGAAAGAAGGCATCGGTCTCCAACCCGGGATCATAGGGGGCTGCGGCGAAGTAGGCACCGCAGACGAGTCCTGCCGCCAGTCCGCAGACGACATGGATGGCAATAAGCACAGATCCGTGCAATCGCACGATTTCCGAGGCTACGACACGGCCAACTGTCATCCCAGTCATGTCAGTCGGTCTCCTTTCGTGAGAACCAGATTCCTGTCAGGATGGACAGGAGCAGGAACCAGACCAGACAGGCCACCAAGGCCATCAGACTCTGCCCGCCGAAGACAGACAGTGCAGCCTTGATCGGACTGTTGTCTTCGGTCTCCAGCGGCACGCCATCAGGCATGACCTTCATGAAAGGCACCGGCAGGTTGATCATGGCAGCGGGCGGCAGGAAGGGCCAGAGCCGTTGGTTCCCCCAGAAGGTGATCGAGGCCAGCAAGTCCACCATGTAAGGCAGGCCGAATCCGACCAGAACGCCGAACCGGGCGGTCAGCGCCAGTCCCGTCGGTATCATCCAGGAGCATGCTAGGACCAGCATCAGGGCGCTGACTACGAAATCAACTATGGAGGGGCCCTGGACCCTGGAGACGGCGACCATGACTGCCGAAAGACCCAGAGCCAGCAAGGTAGCAAGGCCGACTAGAAGCAGACAGTAGACGATCTTGGCCCACCAGACCAGAACGGGCGCTGCAGGCAGAGACAGGGTGGTCCTCCACCGTTGCTTTCCGTCGATGTTGGCCACGGCAACGCTTATCAGAGCAGTCATGGCCGGAAGGAGCAGAACATACCAGTAGTTGACCCAGGAGGGCATCCAGATGTGCAGTCCGAACGCGAAGCAAGCCACGATGACAATGAGCACCAGAGGGAAGGCCAAAGCCATCCGCCTAGGTGCAGCCGATCTGCCCTTCATGATCTCCGCCGCCAGAATTCTGCCGAAGGGGATGCCTCCTCCCCGCGTTCTAGCCTTTGTCACGGCTCGAGCGTCTGAAGTAGCCATATCCTGCTGGATGAGTTCGTTGAGGTTCCTCTCGTTCATCGCGACCTCCTGAGCACATCCATGAAGAGCCCTTCCAGGTCCTCCCCGGCGTGCAGTTCATTCTCGTAGGCCAGGCGGCCGTCGGCAATGATGCCGATGTGATCCGCCAGGATCGACACCTCGGAGAGGATATGGCTGGAGACAATTACGCTCATCCCCTGCTGCGGGAAACTGCGGATCATCCCCCTCAGCTCCTCGATCCCCAGCGGGTCCAGCCCGTTGGTGGGCTCGTCCAGGATCAGCAGACGAGGGTTGGTCAGAATGGCGTTGGCTATCCCCAGGCGCTGCTTCATGCCCAGGGAAAACTGTCCGGCCTTCTTGGAGCCTGTATCGCTCAGTCCGGCAATGGAGAGCGCCTGGTCAATCCGCTCATCGGGCAGGCCAAAGAGGGTTGTGCGCACCTTGAGGTTCTGGCGGGCCGTCAGGTTGGGATAGACGGGCGGCTGCTCGATCAGGGCGCCGATGTCGTAGAGGTCCCGGCGCGACCAGGGGTGCCCGTCCAGAATCATCGATCCGCCAGTGGGGTGCAACATGCCTGTAACCATCTTCAGTGTGGTGGACTTGCCGGCCCCGTTTGGGCCCAGGAGCCCGTAGACTCCGCCCTCAGGAACATGCAGGGACACCTGGTCGACGGCCCGCTGTCCGTGGCCGAAGACCTTGGTCAGCCCCTCGGTCCGCAATATGTAACGCATGGTCAGCTCCTATTCGTTTCCTTGTGGCAGGAGCCAGACTAAAGACCGAAAATAAAGAAAGATAAAGGAGCCGAAACGGATTCTCACGCCGACATAATGTCTTGCTAGACGAACACCTGAGACAGGAGGAGGGGTGCATGCACGCGCACAGCCCCTCCTACCTTCCACATCCGTTCACGGGACATTCAATAGCCGCTAGCTTCAATCACAGCCGCATGTAGGCCCCTGACCGTATTCTGCGCAGGGCCGCTACAGAGGCCGCTAGACCGATGGCTATCTCCACCAACCCCCTGATGACCTCGGCAAGGAGGACCGCCGTCGAAGATAGGCCATAATCTCCCACGGCCTGGACCGTGACCCCCAAGGGGAGGATGGTTGCGAACCGACGAAGTGGGACCGGGTAGGCTTCAGCGGGCACGACCACACCCACAGCCACCGGGAGTAGGACAGTAACCGCATTCAGCGGGGCGAAGGAATCCGCAGTCAACAGGCCAAGGCCACCCACAAGGAGTCCCAAGGCCAAACCTGCAAATAGGGCGGTGGGCAGGAGGCTCAGGGCCCGGAGAAAATCGGACGGGCTGTGTCCGACATTCAGGACCAGGGTTCCGGCCAGGGCGACCAGCCCTGTGAACGAAGCAGCCACCACACCCGGAAGACCCAGGCCAATCCAGTAGGCCAGGTCCATCGGACGGCGTATCAGGACCTGCGATATGATTCCCTCCTCCCTGTCCATGGTCATACCGCTTGCCATGACAGTCGCCACCTGGCAGGCTGCAGTCACCAGACCACCGGCGTATCCGATGCGAGCCAGGGCCGGGGAATTCAGGCTCCCTCCGAGCATGAGCTGGCAGGCCACGTCCAGAATGGGGACAACGACCAGGGATACCAGAAGGGCCAGGGGCCGGCCAGCAGGCATGGAAGAGCGCCAGCTGACATTGACGACGGTGAGCATCCTATGAACCCAACTCATGGTCAGATCACCTCGATTGTGCCGTCACGCCGGACTCTGGCCTCGGAAATGCTGGCAAGGCGGGCGGCCAGGCTGATCCACAGGAGTAGGGCCACCAGCCAGCAGGCCAGGTCCCACCAAAGGATGGAAACCCCTGGATCGGATGCAATGCCACCTGCCTTCATGATGGACAGGGCAGGCCGGGTGGGGATCAGATTCTTCAACCCCTCCCCCAGGTCAATCGTTCTCGTCGGACCCTCGAAAACTCCTGACAGGGCCATACAGGGGACAAGGACCAGGCCTTCATAGGCCGTAGCATAAGGGGTCATGACGAAGAGACAGGCCACAGCCAGGGCCATGACCAGGGCCCCCAGCCAAATCAGGGGCACCCCCAGGACCAGAACCGGCCAATGCTCCCCCAGCTCGGTCGGCAGGAGGGCACCCGGCCCTGGAATCAACCAGGCCACACCGGCTAGAGGAAAAGCCAGCAGGCCAAAGGTGGCGGTTGAAGAGATCAGGGCAAGGATGGCAGGCCGGGGGCCAGACCTGCTGACCATGAGATGAGCCAAGGTCCCTTTGCGCCGTTCGAAACCAATCAGACCTGCGGCGGAGGTGCAGGAGGTCCACAGGCCCATGACGGCCGAACGGAGAAACCCCTCGTAGGGATCGGATCCCCAGGCCCTGACTCCCAACCGTTGGACCAGGCAGGCTGAGAGGGTGGCTACCAGGAGGATCTCAATGAAGTAGGTGGTTCTGGTGTATTCGCGCAGTTGGAAGGCGGCCTCCCTGAGCATCCTCATCATAGATCCGCCTCCGCGCCTGGGCGGGCGGCCAGGGCCAGGAAAGCGTCCTCCAGACCTGCGGGCCTGAACAGGAGGTCCGCCGGGCAGTCGAGAGATCGGTCCGCGAAGAACCGGGCCATTTCTCGTCCGAGACGGGTCGGCTCTGCACCGGCAGGCCCCGATCCCTCCTCCGAGGCTCGCTTCCAGAGGATGGATACCATCCAGTTGGGGCCTGATGGCCGTGTGAGGACCACGCCGCGCCGGCCGACCCAGCCAATCAGGATACCGGGGTCGGCCAACTGGTCCGGCCTTAAGGTGAAGGAAGCCACCCAGCCCACGTCGGCGAACCGCCGGACGACCTCCAGAGATCCATTGACCAGGATTCTGCCCGAGTCGATGACCGCTATGCGGTCGGCCAGTTCCTCCACCTCCTCCATGCCATGGCTGGTCAGGAGGATGCCTACCCCCGAATCCGCCACCGAACGGATCAGGCTGCGGATTCGCAGGGCCACGCCCGGGTCCAGGCCACCAGTTGGTTCGTCCAGGAGGAGGAGTCTTGGGGAGCCTAAGAGACTCCTTGCTATGTGGAGGCGCTGGGTCTGACCCCGCGAGAGCTCATATACTGCATGGCGCTCCTTACCGTTCAGACCCACCTCCTCCAGGACACGGCCGATTTCGCTGTCCCTCCGCCGGTAGGGCACATCGGCCAAGTCGGCGAAAAAGCGCATATTGGCCATTACCGTGGCCCTGGGGTAGAAACCCCTGTCCCCACCGAGCACCAGCCCCAATCTCTTCCGGGCCTGGCTCGGATCGGCAAGGGCATCCACCCCGTCCACGCTCACCTCGCCACGAGTAGGGGTTAGAAGTGTGGAAGCGATTTTGACCAGGGTGGTCTTGCCGGCCCCGTTCAGACCGACCAAGGCCTGTATCTTTCCCCGGTCCACCTTCAGGCTGATGTCCGATAGGACTGTGTGAGGCCCCTCCCTCCGCCTACTTCGCCTTCCGGCGAAGGACCGCCAGACGTGTGAGAGGGCCAGGGCCGGACTGTCATCGCCTCCGGCCTGCGGATACCTGCAGCTTTCATGTCTCCTTATGTTGGAATGCTTGATGAAATCAATCAAAATTAGATGCCGTTTCCGTGCTCTGTGTCTACAAATCCATGCGCACCCAGACCGTGATCGAAATCAGGATCGAACCAATGCGGTCCGGAGTACCACGAGAGACGCCTCATAGGGGCGCCAGACCGGGCATAACGGAATCGCCGCCCCTATGGGCGGCTTGAACCAGCGGGCCTACAAAGCCTAAAGGGCTTCAGAAGACCCTGCCCGGGATCAGCTTCTCGCAAAGGAAGCCGGCAGTCATATGACTTCACCATCCACTGATAACAAAAATCGCAGGGGCCAGGACTACAAAGGCCCATCCCCATGCATGTATGCGGGCCCCCGCAGGGACCTGTTTGTCACTATACACCGGGCCGGGGTACCAGTTCCCCGGCCGATGATGACGATTGCGGATGACCGCCTTTATGCATCACGTCCAGTCGGGACCCGTTTGACCCCCTGTATCCGGATGGCCATCAGCAGGGCGAAGACGGTCACGGCCAGAGAGAAGCATCCGTAGGCAATCAGGACATTCTGATCGGAACCGACAAGGGCCGAGACCCACTGAAGGACGTAGGGGGCCATGAAGCCGCCCAGATTGCAGCCCACCAGGACGAAGGATGTGGCCAACGTGACGGAGTTTGCATCGGCCAGTTCGCTGGCCCTGTTGTTGCAGTAGGTACCGATGTAGACCATGGAGACGGCCACCACCAGGACGGTTGCCAGACCGGTCATGATGATGTTATCGGAAAAGGCCGCCAGAATCTGACCCAAACCCATCAGCAGTGTGCCCAGGGCCAGAATGTAATGTCCTAGGTACTTGTAGACAGCCCCGAAGAGGAATCCTGCAATCATCCCGACTATGGTGGCGATACTCTGGCAGTTGCTCACCTCGGTGGCGGAGGCATACCCGGCATCGGTCACGATGGTGGGGATGCGGACAGTGAAACCGGCCTGGATGCAGACGTAAACCATGGACAACAGGGCCAGACCTATGACACCGGGACTCACCTTCTGCCCGGCCATGACCCCCTTGACTGGCTGGTCCTGCTTGACCTCAGGCACAAAGATCCAGAATACGATCAGGATGGGGAAGGCGGCCAGGTAGACCAGGAATGACCAATGCCAATTGATGTTCAACAGGAGGCCCGCCAGGAAGGTCATGACTGCACTGCCTATGGATTGAAAGGCGTTCTGGAAGCCCAAGGCGGTGGCCTTCTCGTTGCCCGAGAAGAAATGGGACAGGAGGCTGACGGCCAGGGAGTTGAACAGCCCGAAACCTGCACCCAGGACCAGACGGGAGGCCAGAATGACCGGGTAGCTGGTCACAAAAGCCGGCAGGGCGCCCCCGACACCGACCAGGAGCAGACCGATGCCAACGGTCCGCTTGGCCCCTATATGCTGGGCTATCCACCCGCTGAGGAGGACCATGACGACCACCGAGATGGTGGGAACGGTGGCCAGGGTCTCAATCTGGGCCAGGGAACGGTCCGGCATGGACTTCTGCATGGCGGGCAGGACGGCCGAGATGGCATATGCCGAGGTCAGCACAAGGGATATGGACAGGAGGGAGTATTTGAGCGCCGGCCCCGCTTTTACAGCACCGCCCTTGTCAGTCTTATCCTCGCTTGTTTTTTCATCACTCATTGCGGATCATCCCCTCAGTCGATTCTCCGGTAGGCAGGCAGGGTGGCCAGCGTCACTGGAACATCGCGGGTGACCGGTCCATCCACCACAGTCGATTCATCCTGGAGAGACTGCCAACGCCCTTCGGGGAAATAGACTCTCTTACTGGTTGCACCCTTCTCGATCACTGGGGCCGACAGAATCCTGTCGCCGAGCATGAACTGGGTCTTCAGGCAGTCCACAGGGGCCTGCGGAAAGTCATAAGCCATGCTCCTGGTGATGGGCTCACCGGTCTGGCTGGCCTTCCTGGCCAGGTCGACGATCGTCTGCGAAAGTTCCACATGGAGGTGGGCCGCCTCCTGGCAGAGAGCCAGGTGTTCCTTGTCCAGCACCCTCCAAGGTGCCACGGAGAACTGCATCATGGCCATGAGGGCGGCGCACTGGGCCGAGCGGACAATCAGTTCCTGGTCCAGCGTCTTGGTCCCCAGGAAGCTGCGATACTCACCGCCGCCGATCATGTCGGGGCAGTTGTAGTAGTAGCCCAAGAGGCCCTGGGTTATGGTATCGGGAATCAGCTCGGACAAGCCGTCCTTGCCCCACTCGAAAATCTTGTCCTGAAGACGATTCACCAAGGGCAGACCACCATTCTTGTAATTGACCCGGTACTCGTTGTAATCGAACTCAGTGCCGAAGCGTCCCCAGAGCTGGGCCTCCTCCTGCCTGGTAAGCCGCATGAGCGAAGCATCGTCGTCATGGTAATACTTGAAGTCCCCGGCATCGAACTTGAATCCATCCACGCCGGTCTGGCTACGCAGGTCTTGCAATCCTTCCTTCAGCCAGGCATATGTTTCGGGATTGGACATGTCCAGAATCGCCCCGTAGCCGTTCCACCACTGACGTATGACAGGCTCGCCATCCCGATCAAAGATGAGCATGTGCCGGTCACGCAGCTCGTGGTACTCCACGGTGTCAGGGGTCACGAATGGACAGACCCATACCATGACCTTGAAGCCCATATCATGGAGTTTCTCGACCATGCCCTTTGGGTCAGGGAACTTTCTGGGCGAGAACTGCCAACGACCGTAGTAGTCTCCCCAGAAATCATCGATCATGATGATTCCCGGAGGGAAGCCGTTATCTACTATCCCATTGGCGTACTTCATCACGTCGCGCTGATTCTGCTTGTATATCAGCTCGATCCAAGTGTTCCACTGGGGCATACGGAAGAACTCCTCAGGGGGCATCTGCCCAAGGGTGAAGGTCTGCCTGGCCAGATTCTGCTGGGCGTCACGCAGGTTGGCACCTGAAGCGTCCACATGCACCGTCCCCCGTGTGATCATCACCATGGTGTCCCCCTGGACCTTGAGGTCGAAGGGCTCCTCGCTCCACAAGGCCCGTCCGTGGGTGGAGACGAAGGCCGGAGAGACCTGGTTTGGGCTGTCCAGATCGATCAGGTCCAGCCTGTAATCGTCACTTGCAGTGAAGGGATAACGCGACCCGTCCATGACGCAGCCTCCGTACCAGTACTCCCCGTCTTCAATCTTGAGGGAGCATGGGGCCGTGAGCCCGCTCCTCAGGTCTTGGACCAGCGAACCGTCATGGTCGGCACTACCTTCCCCATTTTCTGCTTTCATTTGTTCTGTCAGCTCCATCGCCGACGCCACCTTTCTCGAACAGTCCCCCATAAGCCCGGTCGACCGGGCATTATCGGCGAAAACGCCGCTGAGGAACCCACCTACAATGTATGGCATGATGCCGGTGCCGACGACCTGCAGGTTGGCGACGGATGTTTGGCTGTCTTGGCCTTTTGTGCACAGTTGCAAGGTCGATAACGGAACCGGTTCGGAAGGGGTTCGCCGTGGAAAAAGAGACACTGGTCCGCCTGCCCGATCTTGGCTGGCGGGACCTCAGACCCCTCTTCACGGGACGGTCAGCCTGCTACGGGGGTCATTCCTACGGACCGGGGGCCAGACCCTACCACCTGGTCCACTTCATCGTATCGGGGTCCGGCATCCTGCGGATGAAGGAAACCACTTTCCACCTGCACGCCCACCAGGCATTCATCATCGCACCGAACGAGCTTGTTTACTACCAGGCCGATTTCGACGACCCCTGGACCTATGAGTGGATCGCCTTCGATGGCACCAGGGCCGCCGATCTGATGTCCCAGCTGGGGTTCACCTTCCCCATGATCGTCTCCACGCTGACCCAGTCAGAATTCACAGATGTCGACGGACAGTTAACTCTGATGAGACAACGAAATCACAAAAGCGCCTTCGACAACCTCCAGGACCAGTCCGCCCTTTTCGCTATCCTTTCCACCCTGGCGCAGTCGGTACGGCAGACCAGAGAACCCCTGGCTTCCAAGGACGGGGGAAGGGCGGGGTCTTATGTGGACCAGGCAATCTCATTGATAGGACAAAAGTACAATTCCGACCTGTCAGTAGAGGGGCTGGCGGCAGATATCGGCATTGACCGCTCCTACCTGTCGACTATTTTCAAACGACAGACGGGTCTGACCGTCAAGGACTACCTGACCAGCTTTCGCATTTCCCGTAGCCAGGAAATCCTCTTCACCACGGACTGTCCGGTGACCCAGGTGGCCAGAATGAGCGGGTACAACAGCGTCTCTTATTTTTCCAAGGCCTTCAAGCGGCAGATGGGCATGTCCCCCAACCAATACCGTAGGTGGAGGCGGTCACGCTTGGCCAGAGGTGGAACCTGAACGTCAGGAATCCGCCCGAGGCTCTATAGACGGTTGTGGTCATGCCGAAGCAGCAGAAAACAGAACAATTGAACCGCTTTTCACGGGCTGGCTCGCACGGCGTCAAACACCGGCAGACATCCCATCGTCATGATCGGCCCGCCACACCACCTGTATCCATCGTCTCGATTTTGGGCCGTAAGAGACTGGCCCGAAACCAGGTGCAGGAAACAGGCGGTGCGTCCGTCAGGGGCGGGAGGATCCGCGATGGGGAATTCTTGCTCAGCCCTTGACAGCCCCTGAGGTCACGCCCTCAACCACATACCGCTGGAGGAAGACGTACAGAACCAGAATGGGGAGCATGGCCAGGAGGAGGGCCGCCATAACCAGACCGATGTCTGTGGAATAGGTTCCGTAGAAGACCTGTGTGGCTATGGGGATGGTATAAAGCTCCTTGCGGCCCAGCACCAGGGAGGGCAGGAGGTAGTCGTTCCAGAAAGCCATAGCTTCGATAATCGTCACCGTGGCAACCGTGGGCTTCAGGAGGGGAAAGACGATCCGCCAGAAGGTCCTCCACTTGCCGCAGCCGTCGATTTCGGCCGCTTCCTCCAGCTCCATAGGGATGTTGGTCTTGATGGCCCCGTGGAACATGAAGGTGGCCAGGGAGACCGAGAAGCCCACATGCATGAGGATCAGGGTGATCCGGCTGTTGAGCACATGGAGTATCCCGCCGTAGACCGAAACCAAGGGAACCATGATCACCTGGAAGGGGATGACCATGGAAGCCACCATCAGGGTGAAGAGGATGGCCCCCGCCTTCCAGGTGGGGTTGCGGACGATTACATAGGCCGCCATGGCCGACAGAAGGACAGTCAGGATCGTGGCGCAGATGGTCACGAAGAGGGAGTTGCCCAGGACCGTCCAGAAGTCCATCTTTTCCATGGCCTCAGGGAAGTTCTGAAGGGTGAACCCGTGACGGCCGATCAGAGCCAGAGGCTTGGAGGTGATGTCCGCCTTGGTCTTAAAGACGTTGATGACCACCAGAAGGAAGGGGGCCAGGAAAGCGAAGAGGAGAACGATCAGAACCAGCCAGACCAGGCCATGCCCGATCCTGGTGCCCATGCCCGTCTTGGGCCTGCGAGGTTCCTCCCCCTGGATGGCCCCTGCCTGCATCTGTTTTGTTGCTGCACTCATCAAGCGTCCACCTCGCCCTTCTTACCGAAATAGACCTGGAGGAGGCCGATGACCGCACACACTACGAACAGGAGGAGGGCTTCGGACTGGCCCACCCCGTAGTTCTTGTACACGAAGGCCTTGTTGTATACGTGCATGGCCGCCATGACCGAGGAGTTGAATGGTTCACCCTTGGTCAGCGAGAGGTTGAGGTCGTAGACCATGAAACACCGGGTCGTGCTCAGGAAGATGCATTGGACAAATGATGACCTCATGAGGGGTATGGTCACCTTCACCATGGCCTGAGCCTTGGAGCAGCCATCAATCTCCGCTGCCTCCTTTAGACTCTGATCCACACTCATGAACCCGGCCACATAAATCAGCATCATGTAACCCGCATATTGCCAGACCGAGACCAGGATCAGGCAGAACATGGCCCCGTTGGGCGTGGACAGGAGGGAGGATGTCGTATGGGATGTGACGGCTTCCCCGATGGCTACGAAGGCCCGATTGAAGACGAACTTCCAGACATATCCCAGCACGATTCCACCGATCAGGTTGGGAATGAAGAAGGCTGCCCTGAAGAAGTTCTGCCCCTTGATCCCACTGGTCACCAGGTAGGCCAGGAGGAAGGCGACAACATTGACCAAGATGACTGAGATTACCGAATAGATGACGGTTCTGCCCATGGCCTGCCAGTAGGCAGTGTCAGCAAAGGCCTGACGGTAGTTGGACAAGCCCACGAAGGGCTTGTGGTTGGATATCCCGTCCCAGTTGGTCAGAGTCAGGTAGAGGCCGTAAATGAAGGGGACGATCACCACGGCACAGAAGAGGATGGCGGCAGGGCCCGCAAACATGAGGAACTGCCCCACCTTGTATGAGAGTTTGCTTCTTTTCATGATTATCAGGCTTGCCCCGGCCGGGCGGGGGCGGCAGAGGGTCGGTCCCCGCCCGGCTGTGTAGTGGACAGTTACTTTCCGGCCTCGTAGATCTTGGCCGACTTCCAGTAGTTCTGAATGTCCTTGGCCAGGGAAGCCCTGTCCTCCTGACCAGCCAGGTATTTCTGGAAGTTGGCTCCCAGGACGGAGAAGTGGTCATCGGGCAGATGGTTATAGTTGGGGATCAGCTTGTCGGCATCGGCGTACTTCTTCACCGACTTGCCCAAGGGATCCTTGACCTCCAGCTTATTGTTGGCGAAGGGAGAGATCAGGGAGCAGTCATTGACGATGAAGGACTGACCGTCCTTGTCGTAGACCAGCCAGTTGAGGAAGTCCTCGGCCGCCTTGCGCTGCTTGTCGGAGGTTTTATCAGAGGAGTCGATGAAGAGGAACTTGGAGCCGCCGCCGACCAGCTTCTCGTTACTGCCGTCCTTGGTGTCCTGGGGGACGGGCATCTCCCCCATGTTCTCGGTGTAGTCATAGTCCTTGATGACGGACCAGTCCCAGTTGCCGCCGAACATGAAGGCGATCTTCCCTTCGGCCAGGTTCTGCTCGGTCACCTCGCGCTCGGCCGAGATGGCGTTGTCCTTGGCGTAGTTATTATCTTTGAGCACGTCGAAGGTGTCCATGAGGGAGGTGAATTTGGCGTCCTTGTCGAGGTCGACCCCGCCCTCGTGCAGGCTCTTGATGAAAGCATCAGGATCCTCATGCTCCTCATAGACCTGGGTCAGATAATGGGCCACCAGGGACCAGTCCTCTTTGATGACACCGGTGGGGTGCTCCATCCCTCCGGCCTGAAGTTCCTTGATCAAGCCCTTGAAGGCCGAGAGGGTCTTGTAGTCCTCAGGCTTGAACTCCTTGCCCGTGGCCTTCTTGATGGCATCGGCGTTGTAGAGCAGGCCCCTGGCCTCGATGCTGACCGGGAAACCGTAAACCTTGTTGTCAATCTTCAGTACGTACTTGGTGTCCTTGACCCACTTCTGGTCGCTCAGGTCGATCGCGTGTTCCTTGGCCAGCGAGTATACATCCTTGGGATCCACCATGGAGATGGTGTAAGGATCGTTGGAGGCGTACTTGGTGGACAGATGGGCCACCACGGCATCGGTGGAGGAGTAGACCTCGACATCTACGCCCTTCTTCTGTGAGTACTCCTTGGCCATCTTCTCCATCTGGGACTGAATCTCCGACTTGGAGTTGAATATGGTGATTTTGGTGCCCGATGACCCCGAACTGGAGTTGGAACCCGATCCGCAGGCCCCCAGCATGCCAACTGACAGGAGTGTTGCCAATACAATCGCACCCGCCCGCTTCACTGCGGGGCTCTTCTTGAAGATTCTCATCGTTGCCGCCTTTCTGCCTTCTACGGCTGAGCCGCATTGCCCGAGACCGGTGCTGGCTTTGGGCTGACACCGGCATGGATTCAGGTACATCAAACCGGTTCGATACGAACCTGTTTTATGTATCTAACCGGTTCGATACTACATGCAGCCTACATTCGTTGTCAAAGGGGCCGATTCACGAGTCCACCGAAACGGGAGCAACACAAACCCCTGGAAATGCTCGCGAATGCCAGGGGCAAACCTTGCGACACGCCTGCCGCTAACGGGCCTGCCCCGCGCCTGAGTCAGGTCCGCCCTTCCTGCCCTCTTCCATTCTTTTAAAAATCGGGTTGTAAAGCCAGGCGCAACAGTATTGAGGGAGAGTGAACCCCAGCAGGAGCACGAGAGGGAGCAGGTAGACCAGGTATGCAGCGTAGAGAACAGCGGCCCCTATGGTGATAACGGTCATGGCCAAGGTCCGTGGGAGGAATCCCAGGGCCAGCCTGCCAGCATTGGTCAGGGCTTGGATGGCGGTGTTCTCGTACCGGGAGAGCAGAAAGAAAGCATATTCGGCCACGGATACGGTGAGCAGGGCAACTACGATCAAGATGACCTCCAGAAGGCCCCGCCCCGACCGTGACAGTTCTCCCATGGCATGCACGTCAACCCACATAATCAGGCCGACGACCATGACCAGGAACCAGATGACTGTCGCATTCTTCCAATTATCTTTGAAGGAATGCCAGAACTGCATGGCGATGTAGGAATCCTCTCCACGGACCATGTGCCAGAGGACGTAGTGCATAGCGACGAAAGCAGCTCCAGCCGTGAAAACGGGTATGCAGAAGATCAGAGTAATCAGATTGAGCTCGATCAGGTCGAAAAGAATGCCCATGAACCTGAAAAAGACGTTGTACTGGTTGAAGAACCGCTTCACATCAGCCTCCGTCTCCCCGCACCGCCCCGGGCAGTTCGCAGGATCGCCTGCACGGGGCCATGTGTGCGATCGCATGCCTCTACCGAGTCTAGCTCAGACCCGTGGAACCAGCCCTTCCAGTTCAAGAAGGTTCATACAACGGTGACTCCCCTGACCGTCCTCCCACTCGAGGTTGGCGACAGGCACCAGGGCATCCCCACCCAGGCCCCGGGCAGGGGTGAAGGCCAGCCGGGCCCGGCTGGCCTGCCCGGCCCAGTCCAGGAGGAGGCCTGTATCCGTCATCCGGCTGGAGAAGGACCCGTCGAAGGCATCCAGCCCATTGCGGAGGCGGCAGAGTGCATTGAGCGCCCTGACTACCGGCCGGCGAAGATTCTCATCCACCTCCATGGTGGAATAACGATGGCGGTTGATGTCACGCCCATTACCCGTCTGGTGCAGGAGGTTCATATCATTGGGCCCAGCCATAGCCCCCACGTAATAAACCTGGGGCACTCCGGGCAGGAAGAACTGGACTGCCCTGGCGGCCAGGTATGCCTGGTCGTTGCAGCCCAGGGCCGAGTAGTAGGTGCTGTTCACTTGATAGAGGTCAAGATTACTGGCGGCCCCACCGGTGGCCTCGGCCGACTGGCCCCCGGTGCGCTCGTGGATGGTCCTGACCAGGTTGTCCACCGCCTGGTCGCTGACCAGCCCCTTCAGGTTCCTGTCGAGCTGATCGGAGCCGATGTCGATCACCCCGATTCCATCGTGGGTGTCAAGGACGGTCACCGCGTTCTGGGGACGCACCTGAATCCAATGTTCCAGCGCGGCCACGTCTCCTGTGTAAAGGGCATGAAGGAGAAGAGGGGGCAAGGCGAAATCGTAGACCCTGTCAACCTTGGAAGCGATTTCAATCTGTTTTCTGTAGTAGGAGTGGACCTCAATCAGGGTCTCCAGGCCACGTCTGGCCCCCTCCTCCTTAATCCGCCCGATCAGCTCGAAGGTCTTGGGAATCATGAAACAGCTGGTGCCCGCCTCTTTGGCTCCGTAGCCCACGGCATCCAACCGTATGTAGCGCACATGGCTGGCAGCCAGCCGGTCCAGGATGGAGAGGATGTACTCCCATCCACCCTGGGAGTCGGTGTCGATGTCGACCTGTTGGGGGGTGAAGGTGGTCCAGACCAGGCGCGTCTCGCCCGCCCAGGTGTATTGGGTAAAGGGCAGGCCCGGACGCGGACGGTAAATGCCGGCCAGGTCGGACTCGGTGGCCCCGTCAGGGAAGACCGTCGACATGGTCAGGAACATGCCGTAGTAAGGGCTGCCCTGCCCGCGGGCCATCACATCCTGGAACTGGCTGGATTTCCATGACATGTGGTTGACGATGGTGTCCACCATCACGTCGTGGGTACGGCTGAGTTCGGTCACATCGTCCCACGTCCCCAAACGGGGGTCCACCTGGGTGTGGTCGATGGGGTCGAAACCGGCATCAGCCCCGTCATAGGGGGCGAAAAAGGGGAGGATATGCACACCTTCGTAGACCCCTTGGAAGCGGGTGCGCAGGAGATGGGTGAGAGAGGCCAGCGTACCGTCCCCGAACCGGTCCGCGTATGCAATCAGTTGGACCTTGTTATCCATGAAGCCTCCTTAGGTCATCTGCCCTGCTAGCCCTGCACGTCACAGCTCTCCCCAAAGAGACGCCAAACGCAATATCGAACCCGTCGTCGCCACGTCTGACGAACGGGTTCGATAGTATCATAAAACCGGTTCGATACATTTGAAAAGCACACATGGCGCAACGGATTCCTGACCTCACGCTGGAACATAACCGCCAGCCTTTGGATCCGGTCAGGCTCATCTCTGGGAGGGGCCCAGCCAAATGCCGATTCAGTTGGTTTTGGTGGTCTCGCCGATCCTTACGTGCAGAGGAATCACATCCGCCACAGTATGCACGAATCTGTTCCCATCCATGGCAGATTCCGCTACCGAATCCGGACCTGCATGTGGATCCTCCCCGTCGGACACGCCGCCCTGGCCACCACGACGGGCCGCGGAATACGCACCCCTGTCCCGGCACTCGCGACCGCTGCCACCGGTTTGGGTCCTGCCGCCTCCGGAGGGCCTGCCCGACCTCCGAGCATTGTCCCTCTTCTCGTCGGCCTCGATGGACTCAATGATCCGCCGGCCCAGAAGTTCGGCTATCCTGTCGAAGTTCTGTTGGAGTGCGGTCAGCCTCATGCCGGCCGCATCAGCCAGGTAGGTGCCGTCGTAGGCGATCACCTGAAGGTCGTCCGGAATCCTGATACCCCGCCGTATGGCCTCTTGGACGCAATACGCCGCCCCAATATCCGAACTAACCACGGCATCGACGTCGTCATAGGAGTCGAGCACATGGTTGACCGCCCTGGCATAGCCCTCCAGACTCTCGACAGCCCCCGCCTCTACGTACTCGTATCGGACCTCGGCCTGGTCCAGCGCGTGTTCCAACGTCAGGTAGTAACGAACCGTGGGGAAGGTAGTGTCCAGGCCTCCGCCCCCCCGTTGAATAGGGTCTGCAAGGCTTTTCGCCGACCTTCCCCGTTTGGAACCAGCCCGAGGCATGTCATGGAACTGCTCGCGTGGGCCGCCGATCATAACCACGTGACGGGCTTTGGAACTGAGTAGGATATCAGCCACGGAGCGCCCCCCACCCTCGTGGTCGGAGGCGACGACAGGGATGCCGGGTCCCAGGTAGCGGTCAAAGGCCACCAATGGGCGCCCGATGGAGGTCCAGTAGGAGGCAGGATAAGTGGTGTGGGCCCCCATGATGATTCCGTCCATCATATGTCTGCGGAGCATGTCGACGTACTGATCCACATCCTGGTTCACATCGACTGTGGAACAGAGGATGGTGCGAAAACCGTGCTGGTAAAGGACCCGTTGCAGGCTGGCCGTGAGTGTAGCGAAGAAGGGGTGGCGGATCGTGGGCACAATGACCCCGATGATGTCTGTCCGGTTGCGGTAGAGGTTCCTGGCCAGCTCGTTGGGTATGTAGTCAAGGTCCTCCATGGCCGAATGGACCCTGGCCTTCATTTCGTCCGAAACGTAGCCGGTACCGTTGACCACCAGGGAGACTGTGCTGATCGAAACCCCCGCGGCCCGGGCGACATCGCGCATACCAACCATAGTGGCCTACCATCCTTCCAGGTCTCTCCCCCGGGCTTCCTCACCCCGAGGCTAGCGGATACTCCATTATTACCAGCATGGTCATGACGAAGAGGCGACGAAGGGGAGTAAGTCCCGTGATCCACGTCCAACATGGTAGGCCTAACCTCATTCAAAGCCTTAGTGGTTGAGGATGGTTTACGCAGTGGCAAGAAGGCCCGAGCTCATCAAGTTATTCATGCCCTTGATCGCAAGGACACTATGGTCGGCATATGCTCCGTTTAACACATGCAATCAAGGAAATCAACTCTTTTCTTCCCATCGTGCCGATGCTACATCTGGTGTCTGGCTCTGGTGCACCATGCCAATTCGACAGCACGATCAAAGGAACCACATGCACATTCGACCACTCCTTTCCCTCACTCGATTCAAGCGCACTATCGCAACCATCCTGGTGCTGGCAAGCGCCCTGTTCTTCCTGGGAGCCTGCGGGTCGGGCTCGCAGGCAGGCCAATCCGGCCAGCCAAAAGCCTCGGAGGAGCAAGGCTCCTTCCCCATCAAGATCGACCACGTCTACGGCACCACCTCCATACCCTCCAAGCCCAAGCGCATCGCCACCGTCGGATGGGCCACTCCCGACAACCTCATCGCCTTGGGGGTCGTGCCGGTCAGCATCCAGAAGAATGCCTTCGGCAAGACCGTGGATGGCGGATACCTGACCTGGACCAAAGAAGCCCTGGATGACATGCATGTGGACAAGGCGGATATGCCCAAGCTGCATGACGAATCAGACGGCATCGATGTCGAGGCCATCGCCGCATCCAAACCCGATCTGATCATCGGACTGCTCTCCGGCATGACCAAGAAGCAGTACGACACCTTGAGCAAGATTGCGCCCACCATCGCCTATCAGAAGGTTGCCTGGGGCGACCCCTGGCGCAAGGTCATCACCGCCACGGCCCAGGCCATCGGAGAACCCGAAAAGGGCAAGAAGCTAATAGCCGACCTGGAGGAGCGCATCGCAAAGGCCGGAGAGGCCCACTCAGCCATCAAGGGGAAGACCGGGGCGGTCATGTACTTCGATGCCGCCAAGCTCTCCAAGTTCAGCGTCTACACCACCTCCGACGCCCGGCCTCAATTCCTGAACGACCTGGGCCTGGAGACTCCGGAATCCATCAAGGAGGACTCCAAGAGCACCAAGGACTTCTACAAGGAGATCTCCTCCGAGCATGCCGACAGGTACAAGGACGTCGACATCATCGTCACCTACGGCACCCCGGACCTACTTGAAGCGATGCGCAAGGACCCCCTCCTTTCCAAGATTCCCGCAGTTGAGCGCGGATCCGTTGTGGTCATCGACAACGACAGCGAGATGGCCAACGCCCTTGACCCCTCGGCCCTGTCCATCCGGAAGACGACCGACACCTACGCAGGGCTTCTGGGCGAGGCTGCCGCCAAGGTCTGATTCGGCCCCGCAGGGAAGGGATGGAAAAGGAAGAGGGAGCGCCGATATGCGGTCAGAAATGACACCGCGCCCTGATACTCGACAGGCCGTCATGCATCGCAAGAGAACCGGACCCATGGTTTTGTCCGGGCTGATCCTGGCGGTTTGTCTGGTCATAGTCTGCGCCCTATCCCTGGTATTCGGCTCCCGTTCCGTCAGCCCTTCCGACATCCTCCACGCCCTGTCCGCCTCCTCGGATGACATTGCGGTCTCGGCCATCCGCCTGAGAATCCCCCGCACCGTCCTCGGTATCCTGGTCGGTGCCGGGCTCGGGGTGGCCGGGACCCTGATGCAGGGCATATCCCGCAACCCGCTGGCGGACCCGTCGATTCTAGGCTTCAACACGGGGGCAGCTCTTGCAATCGTCTGCTCCATAGCCTTCTTCTCCCTTTCAACACCAGCTCAGTATGTCTGGGTGGGATTGCTGGGCAGTGCGACGGCCGCACTGGTCGTCTGGGCCATAGGATCCCTGGGCCCATCCGGCCCATCGCCCCTGCGGCTGACCCTGGCCGGTGTCGTGATCAGTTCGGTACTGGAATCCCTTACCTCCGCTATCCTCCTGCCGCGCGTCAATGTCATCAGCTCTTATCGCTTCTGGCAGGTGGGCGGAATCTCGGGCGCCCGGTTCGACCTCATGATGCCGGTCCTACCTCTTCTCGCTCTTGGACTGATACTCGCCTTCTGCCTGACGCCCGGAATCAACGCTTTGACCCTGGGTGATCAGATGGCCGAGGGGCTGGGCATGCACGTCGGGCGTGTCCGCAGCATGGCCTGGCTTGCGGCGATACTCCTCTGCGCCTCATGCACGGCACTAGCAGGTCCGATCGGCTTCGTCGGGCTGGTGGTTCCCCATGTGGCACGACTGCTCATAGGACCCGACTACAGGCGAATCATGGCCCTGAGCATCCTTATCGGTCCCATCTTGGTAGTTGGAGCTGACGTGGTAGGCAGGATAATCACCCGTCCATCCGATGTGGAAGTCGGCATCGTCACAGCGCTGATCGGAGCTCCCGTATTCGTGATTCTGGCCGGACGCAGAAGAACCGCGGAGGTATAGGCATGGATGCTTGTCTCCTTTATGATTCGGCTAAATCCGACACGATGACCAAACTGCAGCGGATACGACGGGCCCATGCCATTCGTTCGCTGACAGTTACCGTCCTACTTGTGATACTCCTGGTCGCTCTCGCACTGGCCGATCTGGCCCTAGGACATCGCGTCTACTCCATGAGCGACCTGCTTGGAGTGGTTTGGGGGCAGTCAGACGAAGGCACCAGGTTCGTGATTCTCCAACTGCGCATGCCCCGGACACTAATTGGCTGTGTCGCCGGCATCGCATTCGGCATGGCCGGAATTGGTTTCCAGCATCTCCTGCGCAACATGATGGCCAGCCCGGACATCATCGGCATTACTGCCGGAGCCAACACTGCTGCCATCTTCGGCATTGTCGTATTGGGTCTGTCGGGCATGCCTCTGGCCTGCCTGGCGGTCATGGGTGGTCTCCTGACAGCCCTCCTGGTCATGGCCCTGGCCTGGCGCGGTTCGTTTGACCCGACCCGGCTGATACTGATCGGAATAGGAGTAGCCGCAGGGTTCAACGCACTGGGCTCCTGGCTGATGATTCGTAGCGACCAATGGAACATCCAGGCTGCGACCAGATGGCTGACGGGCAGCCTGGCCGATGCCCAGTGGACCGATCTGCCGATACTGGCAACAACAGCACTGCTCGGCGCCACGCTCCTGTTGGCACTCGACAGGAATATCAGCACCCTACAGCTGGGACCGGAGATGGCCGCAGGACTGGGCGTCAGGGTAAGCCGTGTTCAGTTTCAGGTGATTATCGTAGGCGTGCTGCTCCTGTCCGTCGCAACAGCGACTACCGGTCCCATCTCCTTCGTTTCGTTCCTCTCCGGCCCCATCGCCACGGTCCTGGTCGGCCGGGGAGCATCAGCCCTTATCCAGTCAGGCCTGGTAGGAGGTTGCCTGGTTCTGGGTTCGGACATCGTCGCCCAACATCTGCCCTCGGCCCAGGTGCCGGTCGGCATCATCACCAGCATTGTGGGCGGACCCGTCCTCATCGCGATCATGGTCCTCATGACCCGCAGACAGGAGCTCTGAACATCATGATGTCACCCCCGGCACACGACTCCTGGAGCAACGAGCATCGGCTGGCCGCCTCGCACCTTCGCCTCACCTATGGCGGACGTACGGTCATCGAGGACCTGAGTCTTGATATACCTCCACACACGATGGGATCCATCATCGGACCCAACGGGTGCGGGAAGTCGACCTTTCTCAAGGCCATGGCCAGGATTCTGAAACCGGCGTCGGGGGCCGTCACGCTGGACGGAGAACCCATCACCAGCATGCCCACCCGCAAGGTGGCGACGATTCTGGGGCTGCTGCCGCAGAACCCGTCAGCCCCCGCCGGCATCACCATCGCCGACCTAGTTGCTCGCGGCCGATATCCCCACCACCACTTCGTCGAACGGTGGACCACCAAGGATGAAAAGGCAGTGGAACGAGCCCTCGCCCTGACCGGACTGGCCGATATGGCGGGGTGCCCAATCGACCGCCTGTCCGGAGGCCAACGCCAGCGCGCCTGGATTGCTCTGACCCTGGCTCAGCAGACCGACATACTCCTTCTTGACGAGCCGACCACTTACCTGGACATCGCCTACCAGCTTGAGGTACTTGATCTGCTTAGCACCCTGAACAGGCAGGAGGGCGTCACGGTGGTCATGGTTCTCCACGACCTGAACATGGCCGCCAGATATTCGGATTGGATCCTGGCCATCAAGGATGGCAGGAGGGTCGCTTTGGGCGCTCCTGACGAGGTCATGACCGAGAGCCTGGTCACGGAAGTATTCGACATCGCATCCACCGTGGTGAAGGATGAATCCACCGGCACCCCGCTGATGACACCAGCGCCCCTCCATAGCCTCGAAGCTCACTCTGGCGGGGCTTGTAATGTACACGTACACTGGGATGACTCGGCAGGACGACACCAGACAATCCGATGATGTAAAACCTCTCGTCCCGCCCTCCACATCACTTACCCCGACATCCCGAACCGCCAAGTCTCAAGCCACAAAGTCACAAACTGTCACAACCTGAACGACGACAACCCGACACCAAAATCGACCTATAAACCTCAACCGAAAGAGAGCCAGCCGTGGAACGCCAAGCCAACAATCATCCTGTACCCTTGATCCCCTTCCGTGTCTCCGTAGCCAGAGCAGAAACGCTCTCGCCCCATTTCAAGCGAATCGTCTTCCAGGGACCGGATCTGAAGATTTTTGCAGACGCCGGGTACGATGAGCGAATCAAAATCCTTTTACCCCTTCCCGACGGATCCGTGCCGCCCCCTTCCTTCTTTGAGGCGACCCCTGAGGATCCGCTCGCCTGGTACCAAAAGTGGAGGACCCTGCCCGCAGAGAGTCGCAATCCCATGCGCACCTATACGGTTCGCAAGGTCAGGCCCGAGAGCGAGCAAATCGATGTGGATTTCGTCATCCACGATCATGCCGGACCTGCTGGAGCCTTTGCAGAGGCTGCAAAACCTGGCGACCAGGCCATCATCATCGGCCCCAATGCACAGGCCGGGGGACCGGTCGCGGGGATGGATTTTCACCCAGGCCAATCCAGACATCTCCTCCTGGTGGGCGACGAAACGGCGGTACCGGCCATCGCCGCCATAATGGACAGCCTGATTCGTGACCACTGGCAGGGCGACGGGGTGGCATTGATTGAAGTACCTATCGAAGAGGATCGTCTTCCACTGCCCGAACTCGAAGGAATCCGCGTCATCTGGACGACCTGCGACGAATCCGGACATGGGCGCGCCCTCATCGAAGCCATGCGTAACCTGTTGGAGGACCTGCCGATCCATTCGCCTACGGCCGCAGCCGCTGAATCTTCCAAGGAATTCTCAGAGATTGATATCGACAAAGAACTGCTCTGGGAGACTGCCGATGCCGCCCAAGCCGATGCCTCCATTCGTGCCGACGACCTGTACGCCTGGATCGCCGGAGAGGCAGCCACCGTCCGCGAGCTGAGGCGCATGCTGGTCAGAGACCGAGGGATGGACCGGAGCAACGTCTCTTTCATGGGATATTGGCGTCAGGGCCGCAGCGAGATGTCCTGACCGTCCGATCCCGTGAGCGGGCGACCTGCCATGCGCGGACAACCCACTCCAGTCTTTCTTGACCTACGAATCAGAGAGTGATCACACGAACCCTTCCGACTATGTGAGTATAAGGCCATGGGTTTCCGAGCTGAACCTCGCCACAGCATCTTGCAGGACAGATGAAGAGAAACCACAGTCCTGCTTGTTACACGGCGGATTATACGGAAAGGAACCCGGCCTGGCCTGATGAGTCAGTCCCCGTCTGATGAACCGCAGTACTCCTGGAAGAAATTGGCAATCACCTGGTGACCATACTGGCTGCCGATGCTCTCGGGGTGGAACTGGACACCCTCCATGAGCGACCGGTTCCGCCTCAGACCCATCACATAACCATCCAGAAGCGAGCGCGCGCTGATCTCCAGATCGGCAACCCGACTGACCGAGGCCTCGTCAGCAACCAGAGAGTGGTATCTGGTCACGTCGAAAGTATCGGGCAGGCCCTTGAAGCAGCCCTTCCCGTCGTTTCTTATCCCGCTCACCTTGCCATGTTGACGACTGGAGGCCCTGACCACCTGAGCTCCGGCATGTACCGCGATGGCCTGCATGCCCAGGCAGATGCCGAAGACCGGCTTCCTTCCTGCCACCTGATCAAGAAACTCCAGGTAGCCGCAGTCCTCCGGGCGGCCCGGTCCGGGGCCCAGAATGACCGCGTCGAAGGCGAACGGATCCACCTGCGCAAGGCGGTTCACCCGGACAATGGTCGTATCGACGCCCAGCAGGTCCACGTAGTTCTTGACCACATAGACGAAACTGTCAAAGGCATCAACCAGCAAGACTTTCATGGGCCAGCTCCTTTCCGGTGATGGCCAGGTAGGCCGAACTCATCTTCTTCATGGTCTCCTGCCACTCGCTCTCAGGCTGGGAGTCCTCAACGATCCCGGCCGATGCGCGCAAGTGGTAGCTGCCGGAATGGTAGGAGGCCGTCCGTATGCACAGTGCAGTCAGAACCATACCGTCGAATCCGAGGAAACCCACTGCCCCGGCGTACACCCCGCGCGAACTGACCTCGGTCTCCTCAACGATTTCCACGGCACGTACCTTGGGGGTTCCTGTCATGGTACCGGCGGGGAAGGCTGCCGAGAAGACGTCGTACTTGTCCAGGCCAGGCCGGATCCGGCCGATCACATCCGAAACCATGTGAATGACGTGGGAGTAGACCTCGGTGGTCATCAGCCGGTCCACCTCCAAGGATTCGGGTGTGCAGCACCTGGCTACATCGTTGCGACCCAAATCCACCAGCATCAGGTGCTCGGCCCGCTCCTTGGGGTCGCCGGTCAGCTGCCTGATGGCCGACTGGCGGGCCTCCTCATCTCCGGGGTTGCCGACCGTCCCGGCGATGGGCCGCAGGGTTATATCGCCATCAGGGGTCAGCCCAATGAAAAGCTCAGGACTGGCACCGATGACATGCACCCCTTGGAGAGTCACGAAATAGTACATATAGGGGGACGGGTCCTGCAGACGCAGTCGCTGGTAGACCTGGAAGGGCGGAATGCGGGAATCCACCTCGATCTCATGCCCGAGCTGGAGCTGATAGACATCACCCTGGGCTATGTGCTCCTTGCCCTTGGCAAACCATTGATAAAAACGATCCCGATCGATTGTGTCATGGGCCTCGTATGGATAGTCCGGCCCAATGCCACCCTGAATGCCGGTACGAGTAGCATCCGACTCAGAAGTTTGCGCCGGCGTTGCGTCGGATTGCAGCAACTCCAGCAAATCTTCTAACAGCGCGGATCCATGCCTGGTCTCCTCGCTTCCGGTTGCAATATTCTGAATCTGTGGACCAGGCTGTGCAGAAGATCCGCGCTCTCGCAAATTCTCCCCGCCCCCTGGAATGCCACACCCGGCAGTGTCCTCTTCGACATGAATTAAAGTAGCGCAGTGGCCGCCGGCCTTCAGATCCAAGGTGATGATTCCCTGATAAAGTGTCAACGAGATGACCGGCAAAGCCGCGTCCCTTGGTATATGCTCCTCCAAATCCTCAATCATGAAGATGGTGTCATACCCGAAGTAGCCGAACCAGCCCATCCCGAAAGGGCCTTCGTGGTCACCGCTGATGACGAAGGAGGATTCCAGCCCCCTCAGCACTGCAAAGACCTCCTTGATGTCGGGGACCGGATGGTGGACCACCCCCTGCTCGATACGACCAAATGTCTCCAGGATTCCTGTCAGCTGAGCATTGCCCAAAGGATCGATGGTCATGACATGGTCCGTCACGCTCAGAGTCAGCATCGGCTCGAACCCAATTGCCGAACGATTCCGGTCCTTATCGGGCCCACTCAGAGACTCCAGAAGGAAGAGCTGATCCTCCCGATACCTGGTACACAGCCGCCTGTAGATGGCCAGGGCATCGAGGTCACTGGAGAACCGGCTAGATTCCATGGTTACGTTGATAGTCATTAGGGCACTTCCTAAGTCGAATACTGCGGTTTGGAGCGGCAGCGATACCTCACCTGATGCCGTTTCAGCGCGCCATGGATATGAGTTTCCTATGGCAGCATGTCCGCAGATAATAAAAGAGCAACCTCAAACACAGAGGTAAAGAGGCAAATATAGGAATTAGAAGAAGAACCGGCTAAAACATCAACGCCATCGGGCATCGACATAGAAGAAGACACCCTTGGGCAGCCAAGGCTGCAGTGACGTCGTTTTCTCCATGGCCACGATGCTAGAGCACCAGGATGCAACCGCCCAACCAGCATCCATAATTCGGACATTTCTAGACCGAAGGCTGTCCACCCGCCAACGGTGTTGCGGAAGATATGCCCATCATGCCCAAGAGAAGAACCGGGCCCAGGAATAAATCCCAGACCCGGTTCTCTCAATCAGCAGCTCGGAAGATCAGTCCTCGTCCTCAGCCACGCGGGAGTGGCTGTAGATCATCTTCATGGAGCAGATGAAGAGCACCAAGCCCAGCAGGATGATCACGCCACCGATCATGAAGACATTGGCGTAGGTCGAAGCCAGGCCCTGCGCTGTGCCGGCCAGGCTGCCCGAACCCATGGATCCGTTGGCCATGAGCTGACCGAAGAGGGCGACGCCGACGGAGCCGGTGATGGCCTGCAATAGGTCGTTGAAACCGAGCACACGCCCGGACTCCTCAGGAGCAACGGTCAGGGTCGCGGTGTCAACGATGGGCTGGTAGAAGAAGGATGTGCCGAAGTAGTAGATGCAGGGCGCTACAGCCAGTGCCCAGATCTTACCGGCGGGAATCAGGAAGGCGATGGCGATCAGGCCGCCGCCCATGCAGGCCAGAGCCAGGATGACCGAAGCCTTGCGCCCGATCTTCTGGATGATCGGCCCGGCTGCGAATCCCATGATGCCAGCCAGGATGATGGACCAGACCAGCAGGTTGGAGACCTTGGAGGAGTCGATGCCGTACACGTTCAGACCAATGGCGTTGACGCCGGCGTTCAGGGTGTAGCTGAAGAAGTAGCCGACGAAGATGACGGTCATGGTCATGGCAAATGCCGGGTTGGTCAGCATCTTCGGAGTGATGAAGGGGTTGCTGGCCTTGTTGATGTACACCACGAATGCAACGAGGGTCACGATGCAGGCGATGCCCCAGCCCCAGTTGATGTCGGTGAAGAACATGGTCACTGAAGCGGCGAACAGTCCAATTAGCGTGAAGCCGATGCCATCGATCTTGACGCCAGCTGCATGCTGGTCGGGCAGGTTCTTGGCCAAAACGGGAATGAAGAAGACGGCCAGGATGCCCACGCCGAAGAGCCAGCGCCAGTCAAGCAGGGTCATGTAGCCGGCCAGGAAGACTCCCAGGGCGGCGGCGAAGCGGAAGACCGCGACGAAGACACCGTACCAGAGCACGCGCTTCTTCTTCTCCACATACTTGGAGACCAGAACCAGGAAGATGGAGCCGGAAACCTGCCAACCGGCAGACTGCACCACACGGGCGGCGATGACGATCCAGATGCTGAAAGTGCCGAAGCAGCCCAGAATCGACCCCAGCACGAAGACGATCGTGCCCAGAATCATCATCTTCTTCAGGGAGACGAAATCGCCCAGGGATCCGTAGATGACGCAGACGATTCCCAGGATGATGCCGGGCAGGGAGGTGATCAGCGGCGCCAGATTGGCCTGGTTGAGCTGCTTGCCGATGTTCACGTAGATCATGCCGAAGGCCTGCTGCTGGAGCACGCCCAGGGTGAAGATGATCAGGACCACCGGGATGGCCACGCGGGCCATCTTGTTCATTTTCGTGAACTCGGGAGTCCCCTCCTCGGGAACGGGTATGCCGTTCTTCTGCTCCTCGGAGACAGTTGACTCACTCATTTTTTCCTTAGTTTCCTTTCGGTTCTTCTCAATGCGGAAGCTACTGGCGACGGACCCGGCCGACCCTGTCGACAAAGGCGGAGCGGAACCCGTCCACATCCACGTCCACGCAGACGCTGGCGTTGGCTTTGCCGCCCAGGATGCCGTCGTAATCGACCACCGTGGCGCCCAGGGTGAGCGGGCTGGAGATCTCGACATCCACAAAGGACTGACGCATGGTGAACAGGTCGGGCTGGAGCAGGACCATGGCGGCGGAAGGGTCGTACATCTTGATCCCCTCTTCGATGTGTCCGCCGTCGTAGGACCGGAAGAGGGAGGCGACCATGCCGCCCACTTCGCCGGTTGCGTCCAAATCGTCCAGGTCGCCTGCGACCAGATGGGCCTTGCGACCGATGTCCAGGCCAACCATGGTTACAGGCAGCCCGCTGCGGAAGACCATCTTGGCAGCCTCAGGATCGACGGAGATGTTGAACTCGCCATAGACCCCGATGTTGCCGCGTCCGGTGGAGCCTCCCATCATGACGATCCGGTCGATGTGGTCCTTGACCTCCGGGAAGGTGGCCAGCAGCAGGGCGATGTTGGTCAGAGGGCCCAGGGTCAGGATGGTGACTGGCTCATCGCTCTCCAGCAGCACCCGCCGCTCCTCCAGGACCGCATTGTTCTCGGTCAGCAGGCTGGTGTCCGGCTCGGGAAAGACGAATGACCCCATCCCCGACTTGCCGTGGGCCTCGGTGGCAAACCTGTTGTCACGCATGAGCGGGGCCGCAGCGCCACGGGCCACGGGGATGTGCCTGCCCAGGAAGGTCAGCAGCTTCAGGGCATTGTTGGTGGTGTGGCCGATGCCCACATTGCCGGACACCGAGGCTATCAGCCTGATGTCGAAGCTGGGCTCGTCGACCAGCATCGTAATGGCCGCAGCATCATCGATGCCAGGGTCCGTGTCGATGATCAATGGTCTGGTCATTGCTTCACTCCTTTTGCTCTTGTCGTGTCCAAACTCAAATTCCTGCCCCTTCTTTGGCCCGCCGGGCTGCATCGACAAAGCCTGAAACGGTGAAGACCGGGCCATCCAACCCGACCTGCCGTGCCACTCGGGTGATGGGCGGAGGTGTCACGTAGGCCTGCTTGAGCACATCCTCCCGGGCGAAGACCTCCTCGCGGCTGCCATCCAGCAGGACCCGGCCATGCTGCATGAGCACAACCCTGGGGAAGTTGCGGGTGACAAACTTCATGTCGTGGGAAATCGTGATGCACAGCTTGCCTTGGTCCCGCAGACGGGCGATGATGGCAGCCAGCCGATCATTGCCAGCCTTGTCCTGCCCGCATGTGGGCTCATCAAAGACCACGGCACCCGTATCCATCATGAGGACGGATCCGATGGCGCAGAACTTCTTCTCGGTAGGGCTCAGGTCAAAAGGATGATCATCCAACCGGTCCGCCAGACCCACTAACCCAGCCACCTGCTCCATGCGTCGCCCTATCAGATCCTGATCGAACCCAAGCTGCCGGGGACCAAACTCGAATTCCTTGCGCACACTGTCCAGAAAGAGCTGATCGTCGGGATTCTGAAAGACGTACCCCACCTTCCGGGCCCACTGGGCCGTGTTCGCCGTTGCCAGATCGACGCCGTCAATCAAGATCCGGCCACTGGTAGGCCTAAGGATGCCGTTCAGATGCTTGGCCAGGGTGGTCTTGCCGGCGCCGTTCTGACCGATCAGCGCCACGGGTCGGTCACCTTCGAGGGTCAGATTCACTCCGTCCAAGGCACGATGGCCATGCGGGTAGACGTACTCCAGATGCTCCAGGTCGATCTTCATCGCAGCGCCTCCCGAATCATGCGTACCGCCTGGTCCTCGCGTACGGGCAGATCCGATAGATCAAATCCTGCATCCTGCAAACCTCTGCCGAGCTTGACATAATCCGGTATGTCAATCCCCCACTTCATGGTCTCGAGATCGGCGAAAACCTCCTCGGGAGTGCCCAGGGCACGAACCCGGCCTGCTCCCATGACCATGACCTGGTCAGCGCATCGGGCGACCCGCTCCATATCGTGATCGACCATGACTACGGTGATCCCCTCCTGGTTGAGTCGCTTGACAATGTCGAAGATCTCCTCGCTGCCAAGCGGATCCAGCTGAGCCGTGCATTCGTCCAGAACCAGGATGTCCGGTTCCATGATCAAGGTCGAGCCGAGGGCCACCCGCTGCACCTGGCCGCCGGAAAGCTCCAGGGGGTTCTTGTCGAGCAGATCCTCGATATGCATAAGAGCAGCCACCCGAGCCACCTTGGCATGCATGGTTTCACGTGAAACCCCATGATTGCCCAATCCGAAAGCGAGTTCCTCGGCCACGGTCCCCGCCGTATAAGAGAGCTGATTGAAGGGGTTCTGAAAGACCAGGCCCACGTGTCTGGACAGATCGGCAATGGTCGAACTGGCTACATCCCTGTCCTTAATTCTGACGCTTCCCTTGGATTTGCCTACGAAATAGTGTGGAATCAGACCGACTAAGGCGTTGCACAGGGTCGATTTGCCCGACCCGTTGGCTCCGACGATGCAGAAGAAGCTGCCCTGTTCGACGCTGAAACTCACCCGCTTCAAGGTGGTCCGATCGGCATCGCGGTATCTGAAGGAGAAGTCCTCCACTTGTATGACCTTGGTCATGCCCGACCTCCCCACTGGATGGCCAAGGTGATCAGTCCTGCATGCGAGAGGCAGGCGAGCACCAGGGCCAGCACCAGAAAAACGGTGAACAGGATGGTCATGACGGTGTCACTGCGCCGCCAGACCACCTCAAGGTAGCTGGTCTGCCGCACTCCCCGGATGCCGAAGCCGCGGGTCTCCAGGGTCATTCCGCGCTCCTGCGAATCCGTCAGGGAGGAAAGGACCACCGGTCCGAGCAGGGGCAGGAAGGCCCGCGCCCGGGAAATCAAACCGCCGCCAGTCTCCAAGCCACGTGCATGCTGAGACTGCTCGATAATCGCAATCCTGCGCTGCATCTGCGGGACCACATTCAGGCTGGCCAGAATCAGGTAGCCGATCTTCGAAGGCACGCCGATCTGTGTCAGAGCAGCAACCAGGCGACCCATGTAGGTAGTTTTATTGGTCAGGTAAAAGGACCCCAGGAAGACCAGAAGTGTCACTACGATTTTGGCCGCATAGAGGCTGCCTTCGAGGCCCAGTTGAGCGAAGCCCAAGTCAAGAATGATCCTGGTATTCCTCGGGCTGTAGCACCCCTGGATGAACAGCAGCATGAGCGTAACGGGAATGCCGAACCCCAGCATCACGCCCGAGAAGGGCCGGAGCACCCGGGCCAGAGCCGCTGCGATAAAGAGCATGACGATGATTCCCAGACCCAAGGTAAAGTCCGGCCAAACCAAGGTCGCCAAGCCCAATGAGCACACGCCGACGATCTTGGCCATGGGATGCATGCGAGCCAATGGAGAATCGGGAATCCCGTTTGATTCAGGGCCAGGCATCAGCGTTCAGACCTTTGGGTACGATCACAGTCCAAATCCGCGGGGGTACCTGGCAACGAGCCCCGATCAGCTTCTGCCCCGATGTCGACCTTCACCGGCTGCGATGAACTCTCTTGACTGGACGCTCCAGCCGCTTCGTACCCATTCTCGTCTTCGTCCTCATCCAGGTCGTCTAAATCGTCCAGATCCGCCTGGTCCTCGCTACCGTCCAGAGCATACTGGCTCAGGAAACGCTTGGGGATTCGACGCACAATGACGTAAGCAATCAGGACGGTGATGCCCTTGTCAATCAAATTCTCCAGCATGGAGGAGGAGAGCACAGAGATAACGATGTTCTTCACAGCCACCACCAGTGCAGCTGTGAGGACCGAGGTGCCATTGACCCCGGTGGCGCCTCCGTAGACGAGCACGGTGATCAGAGAGGCGGTGACCGTGTTGACCAGGGCGCAGACCAGCCAGACCAGGACGACTCCCCATATCCGTTTGAAGAGTCCAGCCTTGACCATGTATCCGATCACCAAGCCACACAGAACGCTGGAGAGCGCGTAGGGCAGATAGACCGGATTCGCCACCAAGGCGAGGAAGACGTTGGTCAGCAGTCCACACAGGGCAGCCACCCAGGGACCGGACAGACAGGCGATGACCGTGGTGCCGATCATGTCCAGGAAAAGCGGCAGCTTGAGGGTAGAGCTCAGAGTCCCGCCGATGAGGTTGATGCCCACTGCGATGGGTATCAGCACCAAGGATTTTGTCGAAAACTGCGCAGTGATTCCTCTCCATAACGATCGCGCGCTCATAATCCGTACCGCCTTTGGTCCTTGAATGTCGATTTCTGCAGATGGCCGTCGCTCACAGCCAGATCCGCATCACCGCTTTGAGAAACCACTTTAGTAAACAACTTTCATTGACCGAGACTATCAACAGCCGGATGGGGTGTCAAATGCGAAACCTCCGATGACGATCTCTCAGGTAAGCTTGATTCGCTAGATCCAACAGGTCGACAGAGCCGTTCGCCGGAGCGTCAAAGATGAGGAGGACAGGAAACCCCATGAACATCAAGGACATTGCTCAGCTTGCCGGCGTATCCACATCGACGGTCTCCAAGGTCGTGAATCACAGGGACGCGAGCATCACAGCCGCCACGCGCGACAGGGTCCTTGAACTGGTCAGGAAGTACCACTACACGCCCTACGGATCCTCCAAACCCAACACCACCACCTGGAGAATCGGAGTCCTGCTGAGCTCATCCATCTCCATGGACTCCACCTTGGATGGGATCATCCAGCAGGCACAAAAGTCGGGGTACGGCACCCTGGTTTTCAACAGCTACGGCAATCACGACCAGGAGGAACGCAACATCCTGGCAGCTCTGGAACATCGAGTGGATGGCATGGTCTGGGAGCCGATCGACCGCACAAGCCTGGCCTTGAAAGGCAAGATCGAAGCACAAGGGATTCCCGAATTGACCATTGGACCCCTGGGAGACGACCGGACCGCGCTCATGCCCTATGAGGAGGCTGCATACAGTCTTACTGAAGAGCTGATCAAGCGCCACCACACCAGCATCGCCTGTCTGCTCTCACCGGGCAGACGGACCCAGAGCTTCCTGCACGGTTATCGTCGCTGCTTGTTCGACCACAACATCCAATACCACACTGACATGGTCCTGGAAACCATCGGCGAGGACCTGACCCAAGTCCTGGAGAACCGGCAGGTCACCGGAATCGTGGCATCCCACTATCACCATGCCCTGGAATTCCTCCAGTTCGCTGAATCCATGCATTACCGCCTGCCCCAGGATCTCTCCCTGGTCTCCCTGATGAACGACACCAACGTGCACCTGCGCTACCCTGGCAGCCCGGAGATATCGTCCTACGTCATGCGCAATGCCGACTTCGGTGCCTACTTGTGCCGACGGATCATCCACACCATCGAACATGAATCCCAGCCAAGCGAGGCTTTCGAGCACGTCTTCGCCTTGGACGGCGAGCAGACTGTCGGCCGGCCCCCGGACCAGCAATGCAAGAAGATCGTGGTGGTCGGCAGTATCAACGTGGACACCTACCTGACCGCCCCCAACCTGCCCAAGGCGGGCATGACCACCACGACCAGAAACTTTGCCTCCACACCGGGCGGCAAGGCCACCAACCAGGCTGTAGGCGTGGCCAGGCTGCAGCATCAGGTCTCCCTGATCGGCAATGTCGGCAGTGATCCAGCCGCAGACTACATCTACAAAACCATGAGGCAAGCCCATGTGGATGCCACCGGTGTGCGCAGAGTCACCGGCGCGGACACGGGCAAAGCCTACATCTTCGTCGACAGCAAGGGCGAGTCGATGATTTCCCTGGTGGCAGGCGCCAACGAGTCTCTGACCCCGGACGACATCACCGAGCGCGATCAGATCTTCCGGAACGCCGGCTACTGCCTGATCCAAACAGAAATTCCCATGGATACCGTCGCCGAGGCATGCAGAACAGCCAAGCACCACCAGGCCGCCACCATCGTCAAACCGTCATCCTGCGACCACCTGCCTGAAGACCTGCTGACTTCAATCGACATCCTGATCCCGAATCTGAACGAGTTGAACACCCTGATACCCGGACCAGGATCCGTGGCGGACAAGGCGAAACAGTTCATCGACGGCGGGGTGGGCAAGGTCATCATCACCCTGGGCGAGCGCGGTTGCACCTTGGTCACCGCCAGCGGACACAAGGACTTCCCGGCCCACGAGACCCGAGCAATTGACGACACCGGCGCCAGCGATGCCTTCATCAGCGCCCTGGCCTCCTATCTATGCAGCGGATGCCCCCTGGACAAAGCCGCCCACATTGCTAATCTGGCCGCCGGCTTCAGCGTCGCCCACGAAGGCGTCATCCCCTCCCTGATCAACCGCCGCCAGCTGGAGGGCCTGATCGACTGAGCGGTCCAGGCGCAAGTACGGTCGGAAGGCTGTTACCGTCCCTGGCCATGCTCTGACTCAAGCTGAACGTCCCCAGGTTCTCCGGCTGCAGTACCTATCATCAAGGTCTGCCGTCTTGGCCCCATCTCAGCCTCTTGGAGCGCGTCCCTCACGATGGGCCTTTATAATTTTATAGGGTACAGAATCCGGAATGGAGACCATTGATGGCTGCAGCTGTTCTGGCTTCGGCGCCAACCGCAATACTGCTGATGGTCGCACGGGAATATGTCATTGCGGGAGTTGCAGCAGGTGCGATAAAGGACTGATCTCAAAGGTGAATCAACCAGTTGGAAGGGTACCGAATCAATGCAACATTCAACATTTACTATCGACGGCCAAGCCCTGAAGTGGACAAGCGACGGTGAATACCTTCGCATCGAGCCCTGGGGAACAGATTCGATACGCGTCCGATCCTCGCAGATGCATGAACCTGAAGACCCGGACTGGGCGCTTTTACGCGACCACCACGAGCCTACCGATGCGGTGCACATAAGCATCGATGACCAACAGGGCCAGGCCACCATAATCAACGGATCTTTAATGGTCAAGGCGCAGGCTTCGGGCGGCATTGACACAGGCAACGGCTATACCGACAAGTGCCTGCTCAGCTTTTGGCGCACCGACGGCAAGCTGCTCTTCAGCGAGATGAGCGATGGCGGCTCCCTGAATTTAAGAGCGCGTTCTTTCACTCCCATCGTGGGAGGCGACCACCAGGTCAAGGTAACATTCGTCCCTCCGGAAAACGAACGCCTGTATGGTATGGGCGAATATCAACAGAACATCATGAATCTGAAAGGCTGCACTCTCGAACTGGCCCATAGGAACTCACAAATCTCCATACCTTTTGTCGTCTCCAGTAGTGGATACGGATTCCTATGGAACAACCCAGCCGTTGGTTCCGTCAGTTTTGGAAAAAATAAGACTCAATGGTCGGCGGAAAGCACTCGACAGATTGATTATTGGGTTACAGCCGGTGCCGATTATCGCTCAATTATGGCCCATTACGCAGACGCTACCGGCCATGCTCCTCAGATGCCTGAATGGGGTCTTGGCTTTTGGCAGAGCAAGCTTCGCTATTGGAACCAGGATCAATTGCTGGAGGTCGCCAGAGAATTCAAAAAGCGCAACATCCCTCTGGACCTCATTGTCATCGACTTCTTCCATTGGCCTCACATGGGTGATTTCAGATTCGAAGACGAATTCTGGCCAGATCCCGTCAGCATGAGCAACGAATTGCACAAGATGGGAATTCGACTCATGGTGTCAGTCTGGCCGCAGATAGCACTGACTTCTGAAAACTATCCAGAGATGAAAGCCAAGAATCTGCTGGTACGAGCAGACCACGGCGAAGACATCGGCATGATGTTCGAGGGACCCAGCCAGTTCTACGACGCCACCAACCCTCGAGCCCGCCAATATGTATGGGAGAAATGCCGTGAGCACTATGCCGATGTCGGTGTCGATGCCTTCTGGCTGGATGAAGCCGAACCGGAGTATGGTACTTACGATTTCGGCAATTACCGCTACTGGGCTGGACCTGCACAGCAAACGGCCAATTTGTATCCGCGGGAATACAACAAGGGATTCTACGAGGGACAACTGGCCTACGGGCGCCAGGGACAGATCGTTAACCTCACCAGATGCGCATGGGCCGGATCCCAGCAATATGGGGCTCTTGTATGGTCGGGCGATGTTGCATCCACCTTCGAAGCGTTCAGAGCACAAATCACTTGTGCCATCCATATGGGCATGGCCGGCATTCCTTGGTTCACCACCGATCTGGGAGGCTTCCACGATGGTGATATCGACGATCCCACCTTCCGTGAACTGCTGTTGCGGTGGGCGCAATTCTCCTGCTTCTCGCCCGTCATGCGCAATCATGGTGACCGTAGCCAGCATCACCCCGATGGAACCACCAAGACCGCCATCACTACAGCGCAAGGCGAGCGGCGATTACCGTCCGGGGCGAGCAACGAACCATGGAGTTACGGCAAGTCTGTCGAAGACATCTATGTCAAGTTCATCAAGATCCGAGAACGTCTTCGCCCTTATTTGCGTGAACTGTTTACTCAGGCGCACGAGGATGGGCAGCCGCTTATCAGGGGGTTGTTCTACGAATTCCCCCATGACGATGCTGCCTCCGATATCGCCGACGAATATATGCTCGGACCTGATCTGCTGGTAGCCCCCGTGGTAGAGGAAGGGGCCAGATCTCGACAGGTCTACCTACCCGGGGACGCGACTACGCAGTGGCAGGATCTTCGCGACGGAGCAATGTACGACGGGGGTCAGAGGATCACCGCAGAAGCCCCGCTGGATACTCTGCCGGTATTCGCAAGGGACAGCAGAAACCACGAGCTGCTGAGCATACTCTGATATATACATCTGTACACCACGTGCAGATTGCAGATTATCCGATCACTAATAATGGGTCAGGACCATCTCGTCCTGACCCACTTCATTCTTCAAGATAAGTTGATGAGGCACGATGGTTTGTTGGGACCATGTGCCGATATGCTGATCAGCTCATCATTTGCCTCATTATTTGACCTTGCGAATAAAGAAAATCAGGCAGGCACCGACGGCCGCCAGAACAGCCGCCAGTGGGAAGACCCCGCTATAACCGACAATCTTGATGATCGCGGCAGAGAAAATGGGTCCCAGCACCTGACCTCCGTTATTGGCAATGTTGAGAATACCAAGATCCTTGGCTGCTGTCCGCTGATCAGGCAGCACTTCTATATTCAGCGCCTGATCCACGGAATTGAACATTCCCATGCCAATGCCCACAACCACGGCGTATGCCAGCATAATGAAGGGACGATTGGTCAAAGCAGGCAGAAACGACCCAACCGCTATCAGCAGACCTGCGATGATGACCGGCACTTTCCGTATATGCAATTTGTCAGAAACAGGACCGGCGCCGATGCACATGACGATTGCGGTCACCATCATGATCATGGAAATAGCCGAGACATATGCCTGCAGAGCGTTGCCTTTGAGCATTACGTAGTCGGTCAATATGTAAAGCTGATATCCAGAAATCGCGAATGAAGCGGTTTGTATGCTGAGCTTACCGAACAAGGCCAGATAATAGTCCCGCACATGATGGGTCGGGAATACAAAATTATCGGAGAACGTCTTCCACGTTACCGGAGAAACAGGCATGTTTTTAGTCGAACCTTCGCGCAGTATCAGAGCAGCCACAGGACCCGACAATAAAGACATGACTGCCAAAACCAAAAATCCGGTCTTAGGCATAGGAAGGAAGAAAGAGGCCAACATCTGCCCACCGTATTGTCCGGCCGAATTGCCGAGTGCGTAGACGGAAGATATCGTTCCACGGTACTTCGGCGCAGTCCGATCGGCAATAACCGCAATCAACGGCGCCACAATCATATTCAGGAAAATCATATATACCGAATCCGATAGGACCACTTGCCACACGGCAGAGCATTGGCCCCAGAACAGCACACAGACAAAGGTCCCAACTGATCCGGCGACGATCCATGGCGTCCGGCGACCCCATCGAGAACGTGTCCGATCCGACAGGCCGCCTTCCACGATGTTGGCGATAGTGGATACGATCATGGCCACCGTCGACATCAATGCGATATCGCCCGTTTTATTGGCAGGATCTATTCGCGCCACTTGCTGAGGAACCAGAACACCTACCAGGCCGAGATACGGCCCCAACCAAAGCAGGACACCTAGTGCGAGCGCCACACCCGTGCGCACAGGAACGCGATGCTGTTGATCATCACGGGGAGTCATCCAGGCAGCAGAGGGTTCATTATCCGTCTCCGCAGTCTTCCCTTGCGCACTGTTCATTGACCTTGCGGAATCCATATCATCCTCACCTTCCTGAATCCATAGGATTGTCGGCAAGGACATGCGTCTCCTGTAGTAGAACCACGTCCCAGGGGCCCAGCTCAACACTGCTCAAAGGCTCATTCTTGCCCAGCAATGTACATGAAACAGGCACGGTGATCCTGTGCGTCTGCCAGCTCCAGTTGAAGAGGAAATGCAGCCGTCGGCCATATCGATTGACTGCCGAGGAGTGCGATATTGTCGTCTGACCAGCCAACCACGGATCGTCTGGAAGCAGATAGTCGAACAACGAAGCAGCCAGAGCCTCGTTGGGGACCGTGCCGATCATCGTTACTCTTCCCTGACCGGCAACATGGCTGGTGATCAGGGGAAATTGTGAGAAGTGGGGGTGGTCGCTTGTAGCCAGAATTTCCGCTCCCTTGCTCTGTAGACAATCAATCCACTCAGTGGCAGCAGATCCAGGACGCAATTTAAATGAGTCCGTTCCCTTAACTGATATAGGGGATTTGATATTGGAAAATTCCTGATAGTCCGCGCCAGCAAGATCATCAAGCATTGACGGTTTGGTTTCCATACGCGCGCGTGCGTACTGATCCGCATATGCCGTACGCGGTCCCAGGACCAGATGCCCGCCGGCTTTTACATATTCACGCAACCAGGAGAGCAAGGCATCAGAGCATATATACGCCCCTGGAACCAGCAGCAGGGGGTACTGGTTGACGAATGCAGTCGGCGCGACTACAGGTTTTTCAGCAGAGCCATCGATAAGATGCGTATCCTGAATCATTCGCACCTGATGCCCAGTGCGGAATGCACCACGATAAAAAGCCGTAAGCATATGATCATACGATCCGGCATTGCGTGCACGGTGAGCATCTCCTGCACCATTTATCGCTGTGTATGGTTCGAATGTCAGGCCCCAACGTGACCCGACTGAATACAGGATGGCCACATCAGCATCCGGCTTAAGGTCCGTCACTGCATCGCCGGCAGCTGCCAGCTCTCCGCCAAGCTGAGATATCTCCGCATAAACACGTCCCGGCTTGCGGTCATGAGGGAGAATGCCTCCCCAATACATCTCAGTACCATAATGCAGCTGTTGCCAATGCCAGTATTCGATGAGATCCGCTCCACGCGAGACGAATTGCCAACCAGCTTGGCGCCATTGCCCCTTATAGCCAGGGAAGTTGTCTGCGGAGCCGCCGATGGGTCCGCCGTCCGTTTCCAGCACAAAGAAAGGAGCGGATTTCAGCGAATACGTCCTATCGGCCATCTGGGCAATCGTCCAGGGGCCAGAAGGATACCAAGCATCTTCTGCCATATCCGGTTCAGGCAATTGCAAGCCGTCTTGCATATGGAAATACGGATCTGAACCTGCTACATCCAAATGCTCGGAAGACCTGGCCTCATCAACAGCCTCACGCCCCAAAGCCATATTCACCGTGATGAATTGATCGGAGCGACAATGCTGACGGATCAGGCGACTTTGCCAGGCGAGCATATCATCGGTGAGCAGCGCCTGATAACGATGCCAGGCAATATCGTATTGTGGCTGGCAGTTGCCTTCGGGCTTCCATAAGTCATCCCAAGTAGATAACTCATGAGACCAATACGTCAACCCCCATGCCTTATTCAGATGTTCCACGCTACCGTATTCTTTGCGCAGATAATCTTTAAAACCTTCGAAGGCATCTGTAGAATAGTTCAGCCGTAAGCCAGGTTCATTATGTAATTGCCAGCCGATGACGGATGGATGCCCGACATAGCGATCCACAATCTTGCCGATAAGCCTGGCTGCGTAATACCGGAACACAGGGTGGCTATAGCTATGCTCCTCTCGCGAACCGAAAGGAACTTTCTGACCATGGTCATCGCTCAAGGCAATCTCTGGATACTTACGCACCATCCATTGAGGTATGGCAAAGGTCGGCACCCCGATAATCGCTTGGATATTGTTCTCAGCAGCCTTATCGAGAACTGGCTCCAGCCAATCCAGTGAAAATTGTCCGTCTTCCGGTTCCCAGTGTGACCAGCTTCCTTCGCCCACACGGATCACATTGATATGGGCTTTACGCATGAGTTGCATGTCGGCATCAAGGTTCGAGCTGGGTTGATATTCGTCATAATACGCAGCGCCGAACAGTATATGGTCGAGAGACTTCATTGCCTTCCCTTTCTTAAGTGAACGTTCACTTAATAACTGCAAAGAATGCATGGCATCAAGTCAACATTGAATTACAAGCAGCCATGCATGGTATGTAGCAGTTGCATAATAAGCACGTTCACATTAACTGTCAAACGCATGCGAAGACGCCGGAACGTTATCTGCTACTCGACTCCCGGATGATCAGTCGAGGCTGCATCAGTAATTTCTTGACGCTTGCTCCATGAATCATGTCGATCGCACGTGAGACCGCCCGACTGCTGAGCGCATCAAAATCCTGCTGAACGGTGGTCAGGGATGGAATCGTATAAGCCCCCATAGGAACACCATCGAAACCGGCCACCATCACATCATCAGGCACACGCAATCCACGATCACAAAAAGCTCTGATAAGCCCTATGGCCATTTGATCATTTGCCGAGAAGACGGCATCCGGCAGGTCATCGGCCATATCAAGACCAACGCGATAGCCCGACTCCTCGCTCCAATCACCTCGATAAACACGGCCCGCTGTCAGTGCGTAACGCGATGATGCCTGCATCCACTCCTCTAAACGGGCTTCAGACGAATACCATCCGTGGGGACCAGAAAGGTGGTCGATGCGTCGTGCCCCTTGAGCCACCAGATGATCCAACAAAGTGCGCACACCCTGTTGCTGATCAGTATCGACCACGGAGAATTGCCCTTCTTGGGCGCAGGAGGACCCGATACTGACAAGGGGCAGGTCAGCAACCATTCTGACGACAGGCTCTATCCATGTCTCTGTTGAGAGCACAATAATTGCCGAGACATCGTATTCAAGCAGCTTGCCGACAGCTCGTTGGACATCATTGTCATTGTTGTTTTTCAGCAGGGATATCTTTGCCAAATACCCTTGTTCACCCGCAGCCTTTTCTACATTCCACAAGAGCTGACCCGGTCCAAACTGCTGCGAGTCCGAAGCGAGGACACCGATTCCATTAGAAACCGAGCTCTTCAGAGCCCTGGCATTCTCATTACGGTGATATCCAGTTTTCCGTATGGCAGCTCTGACCGCTTGCAACGTTTTTGGGCGCACAGATCCAGGGTCATTCAACACTCGAGATACTGTTTGATGGGAAACGCCGGCCACGCGTGCCACATCCACAATGGATACGGACCGTTTCCGTCCTTGCCCACTCCGCACAGTGTTCACACCCCTATTATTTGTGTCCTCTGCCTTGCGTACTCCCGTGAACTGCCAGCACAGAAATACGCACTATATTGCTTAGTGTACCGACGACGCTCTATGAGGCAGCTTTCCGCTGCTTCTCCAGCGGTAAATCACGTGTATTCATGTTTATCACCTCGCCGTATGTCTGCACCGCAGAACGCATCCACGTCTGCCAGAACGGCCATCGCCTAGAGTAGATATCAGGAAGCATCGCGCATCAAGGTACCAAAGGAGCGGCCATCATGAGACCAATGTCGGACTATGCCAAGGACCTGCAGCACTCGGGCATGATCGCCCGTGATCTGGACGAGACCATCGACTTCTACACCAACAAACTCGGGTTCGAGCTGGTCGGCATCTACCCCAATGGGGAGAACCGCTGCGCCTTCCTGCGTCTGGGACATTTGACCATCGAAACCTGGGAGGGCGAACCTGCGCCCATGCGTACCGGGGCCATCAACCACTGGGCGCTGGATACGCCAGACATCGATGCCGCTTACGAGCATGCCCTGGAGATGGGATTGAAGATCAGAGAGGACTCCATCCAGTCCATTCCCACCTTCTGGCAGCGCGGAATCCGCTATTTCAACATCATCGGCCCCAATCAGGAGACCATCGAGTTCTGCCAGATTCTCTGACTGTCTTTTTTGATGTCCGGTGACTTTTCCCTCTTGCGGATACCGAGGAATGCAGGTGGCCGATTGCGTAATATAGCAGCCCTCGACCCCACTGCGACGACGGCTGCCGTATAACATTCATGTGAGCGAAGCGACAAAATTCTCAGTGTTCCACACAATTAATTAAACGGACGAATAAGCCCTGATACCTCCTGTAATTCCAGCCTTTCAGCGACATAGGAACGCCCAGAATAATCCCAGGCACTGCCGGTATTATGGAATAAGTATCCAAAGATGGATGCATTGCAACGAAAAGAGGTTTCTATGACGAACATTCATAATGTCACGGTTGCCGGCGGCGGGGTGCTTGGCAGCCAGATTGCCTATCAATCAGCCTTCAAGGGCAAGAAAGTAACGATCTACGACATCAACGACCAGGCTGTGGCGGCCGCCGAGGAGCGCGTCAAGAACCTGCGCGATTCCTACAAGCACGACATCAATGCCACTGATGAGCAATTCGACGCCGGACTGAACAACATGTCCTTCACCGCCGACATGGCCGAGGCCGTCAAGGACGCTGACCTTGTCATTGAAGCAGTCCCGGAGAAGCCCTCGATCAAGCATGACCTTTATCAGAACCTGGCCAAGATGGCTCCCAAGGACGCCATCTTCACCAGCAACTCCTCCACCTACGTGCCCAGCACCTTCGCAGCCGACACGGGCAGGCCGGACAAGTTCCTGAACATGCACTTCGCCAACCAGGTTTGGCTGTACAACACGGCTGAGATCATGGGTACCGATCAGACCGACCCCAAGGTCTTCGACGAAATCGTGGACTATGCCAAGGAGATCGGCATGGTTCCCATCGTCCTGAAGAAGGAACAGCCTGGATACGTCCTGAACACCCTCCTCATCCCCCTGCTCGAGGCTGCCTCCTACCTTTGGGGTCAGGGTATCGCGGATCCGGAGACCGTGGACAAGACCTGGATGATCGCAACAGGCGCACCCATGGGACCCTTTGCCATCTTTGACGTTGTGGGACTGCGGACCGCCTTCAACATTACCAAGGAACAGCGGGGAGACAACCCTGACTTCAAGCCCTTCCTGGAGAAGATCCAGAAGATGATGGACGAGGGCAAGACCGGCAAGGATTCGGGAGAAGGGTTCTACACCTATCCCAACCCCGCCTTTGCTGATCCTGACTTCCTGAAGGCCTGACAAGGTACGGCAGGAATACGGCAATCCAGACGGTCGGCCAGAGGACAAGCGATTGATCGCTGAACTGTAGTCCGACGAAAATCGAATGACCCCAACGAACTCCTTTCACGGAATCCGCTGGGGTCACCTATCAGAAATCTCCGAACCGCCATACAACATGTCGTACGGTCGGACCCTGGTTTCAGATAACAGTGTTGGTCACGATGTCGCGGTAAACCCCGGCACTCTTCTTGGGGGTGCGATCGAAGGTACCGTGCTCACGGTCCACTGAGCAAAGGCCAAAGTGAACGTCGAAGGCACTGATCCACTCATAGTTGTCCAGAAGCGACCAGTGGAAGTAGCCGAGGACCGGAACACCATCACGGACGAGTTCAATCAAGGGCGGTATGGACGCTTTGAGGAAGCGGCACCGCAGCTCATCATCCTGCGTGGAAACACCATGCTCGGTGACAACAACAGGCAGGCCCGTCAGATGATGGATGTAATTGACGGCATTGACCAGCGACTCGGGGTGGAGGGCAGTACCGGTCTCGTTGACCTCTTCGCCTGGCTGAGCTGGGACGGGCCCATCGTCGCCGAATATCTCACGCTCATAGTTCTGGACGCCAACGAAGTCGTCTCCCTGGACGGCCTGAGCCCAAGGACCATAGCAGGACCGACGCTTGGCCATGGCTAACTTTTTACCCTCCTCAGTCCTATAGCTTTCGTCAATTACAGCCAGGGAGAGGCCCACCGGCAGTTCGGGACAGACCGAGCGCACAGCCTGCACGGCAGCACGATGGGCGCGGACGAGGCCGAACTCCAACTGGGTCACCTCTTCAGGGATGACCACATTGCCTGAACGGTACTGTTTCACACCGGCCTTCTTAGTGGCCGCGTTGATGCATGCGCGCTGAAGGTCCACCGCCTCCTGGGGCAAGCTCCCGTTGTCCAGAATCCTAGGCAAATCAGGTTCATTGAATGTGACGGCCAAAGCCACCCGGTCCCCAATCCGGTCCAGAACACGAACGCACTCATCGGCGAACATGGCGGGAGCATCATGATTGAGCCACCCTCCCTTGGCTGCGAACCAGCTAGGAATCGTGAAGTGGCAGAGGGTGATCGCAGGATCAATCCCGCGCTCCAGGCACCCGTCCACCATACGATCGTAATGATCCAGGGCATCCTGGTCGACATTGCCCTCCTCGGGCTCAATCCGCGCCCACTCGACGGAGAAGCGGTAGGAGTTGAGTCCCATCCCTTTAATCAAGTCCAGATCGTCGGCCCATCGTTCCCAACTCCTGCAGGCATCTCCGGCTGGTTCCTTGAATACCGAGGGAGAAACGCTCTCCAGGAAGGTGGTATCGGCAGCGGTGTCACCTCCGTCCACCTGATGGCCGGCCGTAGAGGCCCCCCACAGAAAATGATCAGGCAGGATTGCTGTCATGGTAATTACTCCTTTTCCTTTGTGTACAAATCTTGTTTTTTAAGACCAGTCAGAAAGCTCCTGCAGACCCGCTCTATCTCGTCTGCTCCCGGAACGTACCCCTGCTGGGAGGCGACATCGGGCAAACGGTCCAGATCCGCATCCAACCACGGCTTAGCCGCTTTGGTAAAGGCCACATCCGCCTGATCACCTACATAAACCGGCGATCCGGGTAACTTCAGAGCCTCGGTCAACCGATCCATGGACACGGTCGAATCAATCAGGTCGCGAATAGTTCGGATCGGACTCGATGGCCCGCAGACCTGGTCTAATGGAATGTCCCAGGCATACCGGCCATGTCGGCAAGTCTCTTCCCTCCCTCCCGGCAGAGCTACACAGGCCTGGACGCCGACAGGAATCTCCAGCTCCAGATGGAATATTTGGCCGCAGATCGCCCAATTCAATCGAATAAGCCCGTAGGGCGTCTCCTGACTGATATCGACATGGGCGATGGCGGGATCGACAACTGGAGATACGCAGACCTTCCTCCAACCTGGTTCGCGCATCTGCAGGCCGGCCAGACCCTCAAGCATCCAATGGACAATGGCACCCAGAGCGTAGTGGTTGAACGAAGTCATCTCCCCAGGGTTGATTGAACCGTCGGGCAGCATGGAATCCCACCGCTCCCAAATGGTGGTGGCTCCCATTGTGACTGGATAGAGCCAGCTGGGGCACCGGTCCTGCAGAAGGAGACGAATGGCCAGGCGTGGATGCCCACTTTTAACCAGGGCCGGGCATACCAGGGGTGTGCCGAGGAAGCCGGTGGAAATACGGAAACCGCTGACCCGAATGATGTCAGCCAGGCGATCACCCGCACCCTGACGCTGGTCTGGGGTCTCCAGAAGGTCCCAAACCAGCGCCATGGCGTAGACCGAGGCACAGTCAGAAATAATTGCACCGTTGGCAGTCGCGTATTCTTCGCGGAAGGCACGAGCCACCTGGTCGGCCAACAGACTGTAGTGATCAGCCTGGTCCTCTTCTCCCAGGGCCTGATGCGCCCGAGCCACCAGACGGGCCGAATGAGCAAAGTACGCAGTGGCCACTACATCCGGGTCGGCTTTGGAACCCCCGGGATTGTCTGGCGGTGCATCCGGATCCAGCCAATCACCAAACTGAAAGCCTCCACGCCAGAGACGGGAGCCCCCGCAATAGACTTCGACACCGTCTACGAACCGGTCCATCATGGGCAGGAAGCGACGCAATACCGCCTTATCCCCTGTAGCCTGATAGATCGCCCAAGGGACAAGTACAGCCGCATCCCCCCAGCCACAAGTCAGTTTGGGTCCATCTAAAACATCTGGCACTACTACGGGGATCCCCCCGTCAGAAGCCTGGGTGTCAGCCATATCCTCCAACCAAGATGCCAGAAATCCTCCGGCACGGAAGAGGGCGAGTGCCGTTGGAGCGAACATGGCAATATCGCCAGTCCAGCCCAGGCGCTCATCACGCTGGGGGCAATCAGTGGGAAGCACGATGAAGTTGTCCATAGTGGACCAGCGGGCGTTCTGGAAAAGCCGATCCAGCTCGGCTCGCGAGGACTTGAAAGTTGCCAGAGGCTTCATCTCGGCTGAGACCAGACAGGCTTCCAGATCCTGAGCTCGAAAATCCTCCACACCCTCCACCTGAACATAACGGAAACCATGCTGGGTGAAGAGGGGCTCCAGGTCTTCCTCGCCTCCGGAGAGGATGAAACGATCTGTCGCCTTCGCGTTGCGAAGAGGACGAGTACCTAGTTCACCTTTTTCAAGAACCTCGGCATGGCGGAGGATCACTTCCTGCCCAAGTTGCCCGTGCCTGATGTGCATGCGGACCCAGCCGGACACGTTCTGGCCGAAATCCACAATTTTCCCTCCGGATGGGGTTGTGATGATCTCCAGGCCTGGTAAGCGATCAAGAATCCTCGCGGACGGTGCCTCCTGTGGTCTGATCCGCGCCGCCGGCATCGGCAAGGCCCGAACCGGGTGGGTCTGTCCCCCCTGATTGAGCAGTGGGACGCGCATGTCCCGGGTTTGCCCGTCATAGAGGTCATTCGCCAGAATGGGCGAAGACCTCCACGTCCAATCCTGATCGGTGGCAAGCCTGTGCTCCCCATCCTGGTCCCGCCAGAATAGATTGGCCAGAAGCCAGAGATTCTTCCCATAGACTTCGGTTCGGCAGGTCCAGGTGAGTTGACCACGGTACCACCCGTTGCCCAAGATGACTGCAAGTTCGTGCCGACCCGGAGCAAGCACCTGTGTCAGATCGTAGGTCAGAGCATTCATGCGTTTTCTGTAATCAGTCCAACCGGGCGTCAACTCATCGCAACCAATACGACATCCATCCAGATAGGGGATGAAAATACCCCCCGCCGTCAAATCCAGGCGACCCAGATCACACCCCTGACCCACGGTAAAAGACCGCACCATGATAGGCGCTGGATCTTCCCGGCCAACACCCGGATCAGGCTCAATCGGTGAACCCGACCAGTCCTCATTGCTGAGCAGTCCGGTCTCCACCAGAGTTGGGTCGGACCAGGAGGACCAGTTACCGTCTTCTCCTGCAACCCGAACTCGAACACGGGCGCACTGACGCGACTTCAAAGGGGTGCCAGGCCAAGGCAGGCAAATCTGAGCCGCTCCTTCAAAGTCGTGAATCTGAGGTGGCTGCCCACCCTGGACGATCTCAACCTGAGCTCGATGCTGCTCCCAGCCGTGAGGAGCTGAAAGAATCCTCCACGAAAGAGAGGGCCTCCGATCCTCATATCCTATGACCCGATCAGCAACGGGGTGTTGCCCAAAACCAACCTTGCCGACGGTCACTGCTGCCATGGTCATGCACCCTTCCCCTTCCTATTTGATTCCCCTGATGAGGGGCATTATGACTACACTGCAGAGACTGAGCACTGCACCGATGAACCAAAGCAGCGGGTAATTGTTCCCACCGGCGCTGTTGATGACAATAGGGGCGACGGCGGGCACCAGAACGTTGGCCCCGTTCAGAGCCAGTGCGAAGACACCCATATCCTTGCCAGCATCCTTGCTCTCAGGCAGGACGGCGGCGCAAAGGGCCAGATCCACGGTCAGATACATGGCCTGCCCCACGCAGAAGATCTCCCAAGCAATCAGGAATTGAGTGAAGCTATGGGATGTCCCGCCCAAGCAGAGAGCACCAGCCATTATGATGGCGGCCAGAATGACAAAGGGCTTCTTCCGGCCCAGACGATCGGTCAGAAATCCGGAACACGAGAAGAAAATAACCGATATTGGCGCCGAGCACAGAGTAAGCAGTCCGGCCTTGCTCCCCACTTGGTTGAGGGGGACGCGCAGACCGGAGATCAGGTAGTAGACGAAGTAGGTCTGCATGGAAGCCATGGCCAGACCGACAAGGAAACGCGCCAACCAGGTCCATCCGAAGTTGGGATGTTTGCGGGGGTTGACGAAGAAACCACCAAAGAGTTTTTTCAGGCTGAGCGGTGGCACCTGGCTGCGCTTCTTAACCGGGTCACGGTATAGGAGAAGCAGAGGGATCGAGGTGAGCAAACCAAGCAGTACGGGCACTGTCATGAGCAGAAGGCCGTTGCCCACCAAGGCACCCGTGAGGTAGGTGCCTGCCGAAAAGGAAAGGGCCCCAAAGAGTCCCATCAGCCCCATGACTGTTCCTCGTCTATTCTCCGGTACTCCCTCCACGGCGATGACCGAGTAAGCATTGAACCCGGCCTGCATGAAAACAACAGCGATCACATAGGCAACCCCCATGATCCAGACGTTGGTGGAAAGGCCCACGACTGCAGCCGCCGCGAGACAGACCAGGAGGCAACCTACAATCCAAGGCCGACGGCGACCGAATCTGCTTGTCGTCCTGTCTGAGAGACCTCCGACCAAGGGAATGAAGAAGAGCATAAGCAGAGAACCTACCGAAGTTATACGGCTGTAGACCGTATCTTTCCGGTCCGGCATGACTGAAGCTACTCGTAGGGAGAGCGCCGTACCCAGACTCATGCACATGATGTAGAGACCAACTGCGGCAATCAGGACTAAAGCGATGGTCTTGCGCGGGTCGGGATACTCAGAAGGTAGATACCCTGGATCATGATCCGGCTTCCTGCCTGGTTCACTCATGTCAAGTCCTCCTTTGGACTGTAAAACTCGTTTACTTCTTTCCCGGGTGCATGCCCTCCGCAATCTGCATCCAGATCCGGTCACCGTTGCTACTTCGCATCGTCGCTTCCTGGCCACCAGCTCCCTAGATCTGATCCAACCCGGGTACACATCCGTTTTTATTCGTCCTGTGAAGGGAGCATGAAGTTGATTCCCACTCAATGGAAAAGACTTGGTTTGACCCAGTAGATCTTCGTATGGTTGCCGGTAAAGGATATGGGAGCATATTAGAGCTATGGCAGCAACTCATTATTCCGGCAGATCTACACGCAGCGGTGTGCTTGACCGCACATTCGCCATATTGACTTGCTTCACCTCTGATCAGCCCTCACTGACACTGACCCAGATCATGCACCGGACTGGACTACCTGCCAGCACCACCAGCCGGTTGCTAAAGGAACTCACCTCTCACCAGGCTCTGAGCAGGGACCGGTCAGGCTCCTACTCCATTGGCCCCTTGCTGATGGAGATCGCTCAATACGCCCAACCCATGCTCTACATCCGTGAGGCAGCCTCCCCGGTCCTGGACAAACTGTCAAGAATGACTGAAGAGCACATCCAGCTGGGAGCCCTAGACGGCCAGGAGATGGTGGTCCTGGACAGACGAGAGGGGAGACCTCGGATTCCGGTCTACTACCATATCGGCGACCGCCTGCCCGTAGTCCCCACAGCCGTTGGCAGGGTTCTCCTGGCCTATGCCGACCCAGACACAATCGACGATATTCTGGATCAAGAACAGTTCACTTGGCCCACATGGCAGACACCACGCCCTCCCTCCAAAGCGATCCGCCGTGACCTGGAGAAAATACGCCAGCATCAAGTGGCTCTTCTGAGGACGCCCAAGGCATCGGTCCATTCAGTGGCATCCCCCATCTTCGGCCATACCGGGGCTGTCATAGCGGCCATAAGCATCGTAATGGGCTCCGACGAGCAACGTCTGGAGCAATATGTACCAATTATCAAGGCCGGGGCCAGGGCCATCACCCATCGGATCAGCGGGCCAAGGCCCTCGCGCATCCTCCCACCCTGGGATGGAGAATGACCTATTCAAGCCACCGCCAGACATCACTACTCCAACCCTCGATTGCATCCACACCCCGACAGACTTGGCATCAGCAGCTTTCGATTGCCGAGGTTAGAAAGCGAAACCAACCCAACATGTAAAAGCATATTGGTCAATATCTAACCGTTTCCCTCCATCATTCGACGTTATGTCTCACGGCCGCTCCCGAGCTCACTGCAAAGAATGAACTGGGAGAAAAATTGCCTTGTGGTAAAATGTACATTTATGACATTTTTGTAAAGCATTCGAGAGGAGACCGCTGCGGCAGAAGACAGACCTCGGAGTAGTACAACGGCCCCATGGCCGGAGAAGGAATAATGGTACAAGACGAAACAAATTCGACCAAGCATGACGGTCTCAGCGAGAAACAAAGCCAGAAACAACTGAAGAAGCAGCAGGCCGCGGCAAAACGCAAGGCCCGCAAGCAGAACCCCAGACCGCATCGGGGCTGGAGCGAGCGCCTGCATCTGACCGACATCAACGTAGTGGATAGATCCACCCTCAAGCGGGCCATCGCCGGCACCGTGGTCGGCAACTTCATGGAATGGTACGACGTGGGGGTCTACGGCTACCTGGCGGTGACCATCGGCCGTGTCTTCCTGTCCGACGCATCCGATGCCGTGCAGCGGCTCTTCTCTCTTGGTGTTTTCGCCGTCACTTTCGTTGCCCGACCGCTGGGCGGCGTGGTCCTGGGCCAGCTGGGCGACAAGGTCGGCCGCCAGCGCATTCTGGCCTTCACCCTCCTTAGCATGTCCGCAGCCACCCTGCTGATCGGCCTTCTGCCCAGCTATGCTGCCGTCGGTCCGCTGGCGCCTATTTTGCTTATCCTGCTCAAGCTGATTCAGGGCTTCTCCACAGGCGGCGAGTACGCAGGCGCCTCGACCATGGTCACCGAATATTCCCCTGACCGGCATCGTGGCTTCTTCGCCTCCCTGCTGGACGTGGGATCCTACCTGGGCTACGCCTTCGGAGCAGCCTTGGTCTCCCTCCTGGAGTTCTCCATCTCCCCAGAAGCCATGCTGGCCTGGGGCTGGCGCATCCCCTTCATCATCGCCCTGCCGCTGGCTGCCATCGCGGTCTACTTCAGGGCCAAGGTCCAGGACACCCCTGCCTTCCGTCAGGCCCAGGATGCAAGCGACGAGAAGACCAAGAGCCAGCACAAGAGCCTGCTGGACCTGATCCGGGGCTACTGGCGGGAACTGCTCATGGCTTTCATCCTGGTGGCCGCGGCCAATACCCTGAGTTACACCCTGACCGCCTACATGCCCACCTACCTGTCGGGCACCCTGCACTACAACACAGCCCAGGCCAACCTGCTCTCCCTGCCGGTCCTGCTCATGGTGGCCTGCTGCATCCCCATCACCGGAGCCCTTTCCGACCGCTTTGGCCGCAAGAAGGTGCTGTTTATGGGAGCATTCACTGGACTGTGCCTGTCCCTGCCAGCTTTCCGACTGTTGGAGCATGAGACCACGGGTGCCGTCTTCGGCGGACTGGTCCTGCTGGCCATCCCAGTCATCTTCTTCGTGGCCAACCTGGCATCCACCCTGCCGGCTCTCTTCCCAACCGCATCCCGTTACGGCGGCATGGGGCTGTCGTACAACCTGGCCGTAGCCGTCTTCGGCGGAACCGCGCCTGTCATCATGGAAGGGCTGGTGACCGCGACCGGCAAGTCCCTGGCACCTGCCTACTGGATCATGTTCACCTCGACTTGCGGTCTTGTTACCGTGCTCTTCCTGGCGGAGACCGCCCGGCGCCCTATGCCCGGCACCTTGCCCACTGTGCTCAATCGACAGGAGGCACGCGACCTGGTGGCCACACAGGACCGCAATCCCGACCTGGACGTAAAGACCATCATCAAGGATGCCGAAGAGAGTGGCGTGCGCAAGACACCGAAAAAGCTGGTTGCCGAGACACGCAAACTTCTGGGCATTCCCCGCTCCGGAGCCAAGAACAAAAAGTAGCGGGCGCTGTCAGGCCGAACTGGCCGGATGATTGACCAGGTCGCGCTCGATCCAGGCCATGACCAGCCTGGCCAGGGCATCAACCTCTGCATCTGTCAAAGCCCGGCCTCGCGGAATGTGGTGCCAGCGCTCGATGCACCCCCGGCAACAGGTGGCCGTGGCATGCTGTGCCGTGAAAACCGGATGCCCCCGGTAGGGGGTCTGCTTGCCGTCCTTGAGCGGGTGGGCAGGCCCCACACGCTTGGCCAGCATCTCATGAGCGTGGCGGTCGATGGTATCCCTGCCCTTGGCGCGGGCGTAGGCGCGATCCTTGGCCGACAGGGAGAAACCAGCCCGGAAGCGTGAATGCCCCAATCTGGCAAGAGTGTCCTGGACCCAGGCCTCATCTGGCCTGGCCGCCGCTGATCCGCTGCTGGTCATTTCCCGCTCGCCTCCAGGTTCAGCCTTACCAAAGAGTCTGTACCCAGGCAAGGTTTCCCATGCGGAATAATTCAGCGAACATGACACCGATAGGGACCAGTGTCAGGGGTAGGGTGAAGACAGTACTTGTATCCACTAACTACCAGACCCGCCATGTTCGGTCATGTCGGGTCACACAAGGGGGCTTTATGGCCAAAAGCAAGATGACTGTAGCCGAGATGATCGGGCTCTTCCTCACCCCTGACGCGCCTGTGCAGGTGACCGCCTTCGACGGGTCGGTCTTCGGGCAGGACCAAGCGCCACTGCATCTGGAAGTCAAGAATTCCCGTGCCATGTACTACATCACGGAAAATCCCAACGACCTGGGTCTGGCCCGCGCCTACCTGCAGGGCGATCTGGATTCTCCCGAGTTGCTGCCAGGCAACCCCTACCAGGTTCTCAAGGAACTGATGGGCCTCAAGCACTTCGTCAAGCATCCCAGCAAGATGGAGCTGGCCCGGGCGGCTGGAGCCGTCTTCTCGCATGGGGTGCGTGTACCCGAACCGCCAGCCATCGAAGGGCCCTCTCTGGCCAAGCGACTGACCGAGGGCATCCGCCCCCACACCCGCCGTGGCGACGCAGCCACCGTCAGCTACCATTACGACCAGTCCAACGACTTCTATCGGCTCTTCCTGGGCTCCTCCATGACCTACACCTGCGCCGTCTTCGAGAAAGCGGAAGACAGTCTGGAGGACGCTCAGTGGCACAAGCTCAACATGGTCCTGGACAAGATGAACCTGAACAAGGGCGACCGTCTGCTGGACGTCGGCTGCGGCTGGGGCTCCATGGAGATCGCGGCCGCCCGCCGCGGCATTCACGTCATCGGCGTGACCCTGGCTGAGGAGCAGGTCGAGTGGGCCCAGAACTGGATCCGCCAGGAGGGTCTGCAGGATCTGGCCGAGGTCAGGCTGATGGACTACCGCGACGTGCCCGAGTCCGGCTTCGACGGAATCTGCTCCATCGGCATGATGGAGCATGTGGGCTACAAGCAGTACCCCTCCTACTTCAAGGAGATGATGGACAAGCTGCGTCCGGGCGGCATCCTGCTCAACCACCAGATCACCCGCACCAACTCCCACGACCACAAGCGGGCCGGCGGATTCATCGACCGCTACATCTTCCCCGACGGTGAGCTGGCCAGCCCGGCCGAGATCGAACTGGCCATCCAGGACACCGGCTTCGAGGTCATCACCCAGGAGAACCTGCGTCAGCACTATGCGCTGACCCTCAAGCACTGGACCGAGAACCTCCAGGAGCATTGGGGCCAGGCCAAGCCCATGGTGGGCGAGCCCAAGGCGCGGCTCTGGGGCCTGTACATGGCCGGCGCGCGGCTCAACTTCGAGCTCGACAACATTCAGATACACCAGTTCCAGTGCATCAAGCCTGATCCTGAAACCGGCACGGACACCTATCCGCTGCGGCCCTGGTGGGATCGGTAGTAGGTAGTATAAAGGCTTGAAAAGGGGCGAGGAATCAAATCCTCGCCCCTTTTTGTTTCTGCCACCCGTACGGCCCGGTTCTCAGGACGACCTTTCCGCCGAAGCCTCCAACCGAGCCAGATCCAAGGCCTTGTTGAAGGCATCCGAGGTCCAGCTGGCCCCAGCCACCTTGTCCACCTTGAGGTCCTTGAGTGGGCGCCCCTGGACTACTCCAGGCACAGCCCGGGCGAAGCGTTCCATGTGGCCGCGCGAGATGGGCGAATCCGAATGCCCCTGGACTTGGACCCGGGTCACCTGGCCTCCCGACAGGACCAGATCCACATCAATGCTGTCAGCCCCGTCATGCCCGTACTTGCCCGTCAGGGCGTAGGTGCCATCGTGATAGTTGCCCGTGTCAGCCGGGGCGGTCGGCAGTCCATCACGGGAGACGGCGGTGGGATTACCTTCGCCCGCAGAGCCGGCTCCTGACTCTGGCGCAGAGCTGGACTCTGCGCCCGATCCGGCGAACTCGTCGTCCATGGGCTTGGCCTGCTGACTTCCACAGCCGCCCAGGAGGGAGCCGACCGCCACAAGGGTCGCCAGGGTTGCCGAAGCCGTGGCCAGTCCCCGAGACTTGCTTTTGGCCATTTCAACGCCCTCCTTCTGCATCAGCGGCCGATCCCGGCAGGGAGCCGCCGGTCTTGGCCGTCTTGGTGGGGTCATGGAAACCCGCTGGAATATCCTGGTCCCCGGAATCGACAGGAGTTCCACTGAAGGCCGGACGGCCTCCGGCAGCAAGGTAGGCCCGCTTGGCCTCCTCATCATTCCACTGCTCGCCGGCCAGCACACCGTGGTTGAGCATGATCTCCCGCTGGGCGCAGGAGGCCACCAGGGCATCGTGGGTGACCACAATCAAAGAGGTCCCCTGGTCATGCAATTGCCTAAAGAGGTCCAGCACAATCCGCTCATTGGCCTCGTCCAGGTTGCCTGTGGGCTCGTCAGCCAGGATCAGCTTGGGCTCGTTGATCAATGCCCGGGCCACGCAGACCCGCTGCTGCTCGCCGCCCGAAAGCTGACTGGGCAGGTGGCGGGCCCGATCCGCCAAACCCACCCGGTCCAGGGCCTTCATGGCCTGGTCCTCGTCCACCACCGAGTGGTAGTACTGGGCCACCATGACGTTCTCCAGGGCGGTCAGATGCGGGACCAGGTAGAACTTCTGGAAGACCAGGCCGATCACGTTCTTGCGCACATCGGCCAGCTGGGACTGGCTCAAATCCTCCAACGGCCGCCCCTGCAGACGGACCGAGCCCCGGCTGGGGGTATCCATGCAACCCAGAATGTTCATCAGCGTGGTCTTGCCTGAGCCGGATGACCCCACCACGGCCAGCCACTGACCTTGTGGAACGCTCAGATTCAGGTCGTCCAAGGCATGCAGATTGCCGTAGATCTTGGATACATGGTCCAAGTCCAGCAGCATGCCGCCGCCCGACTGGGACTCGCTCGCCTTTGCCTGCGTCATTGTCATTCCTCCCTCAAAACCAGGGCCGGGTCGATACGCGAAGCCCGGAGGACCGGCCGTATGGATGCGATCATGGATATGGCCACGCTCAGCAGTACCGTACCCAGGGCCAGCCACCAGTTGAAGCCCAGCGGCCGTTGGAAGACGGACAGGCAGAGTAGCCGGGCGAAGCCATAGCCCAGGGCCGTGCCGATCAGGCCTCCTGCCAATCCGTAGCAAGCCGATTCCGCCAGAAACTCCATAGCTATCCCCCGCGAGGAAGCGCCCAGGGCCTTGCGCAGGCCGATCTCGCTGCGCCGCTGGGAGACGATGGAGGCCATGGTAGTCCCCACGCCCACAAAGGTCAGGACCAGCACCACCACCGAAACCAGCCAGAAGAGCGACTGGAGCATGGCGATGGTATGGCTGTCGCCCGCTGTGATCCTGGTGACCGGCCGAGCCTTGACCCCCATGGAGGCCATGTCGTTGATGCCTGCGGCAATGGTCTTTAGCCCCGAGGTCATGGTGTTGACCGAGTATTCAATGACATCGGTACCCCGCTTGGCCCCGGTCAGGAGCTCCAGGTCGGCCAGGTCGGCGTAGATGATCCGATCTTCAGAACCGCCAGTATCGACAATGCCTCCAACACGAAAGTCACGACCCTGGCCTCCGGCCTTGCCCGTGGCTGTGACCTTTCCAGCGGGATAACCAATAGTTATCTGCTTGCCGGTGGTCAGCCCCAGCGAATCAGCCAAGTCCCGCCCCACCATGACCGAACCGGGCCTGGGCCAGGAACCCTCCACGCTCCAGTGGCGGTTGAGCTGACGCACTTGGTCAGAGTGGATACCGGCCATCACGCGGGCCCCAGCATTGACCTGCACTGTCTCATATCGATAGGTGGCGTACCTTGCCGGAGCCTTGACGGTCACCATATGGGTGGTGTGGTCCACCATGCCCTGTTCAATGCCAGATCCGGACCGATTGCCCCCCTGAATGGGCGAGACGATCAAATTGGCCCCGTAGGAACGCATCTCCTGGTTGATCTGTCTGGGAGCCTCGATGCAGACCGCCGCCAGGCAGAAGAGTGTGGCCGCCCCCACCAGGGAGGCCACCACTGCCATCAGTGCCCGGCCACGACGACGGAAGACGGCCCCGAAGAGCATGGTCAGGAACATGCGGGTATTGGTCATATGGCTTGTATGGCGATCAGCGGCCATGAAGCACCTCCGCCGGCCGAAGCCGCAGAATGGATCTGATGGACGAGATGGATGCCAGCAGCACGGTCAGGGCCAGCAACACGAAGATCAGCACGAAAACCATGGGCCGCATGGTGATGCCTGAGCCGAAGACCACCCTGCCCACGATCTGAGCCACTCCGGAGCCCAGCAGAGCGCCGACCAGAGCCCCGGCCAGGGCGATCAGGGCCGTCTCGGCCAGCACCAGTCTGGACACGGCCCCATCGGTGGCGCCCAGAGCCTTGAGCAGGGCGAACTCCGAGGACCGCTCGCTTATAGAGGATGCCATCAGGTTGGCAACGGCGATGGCTGCCGCCAGCAGGCTAAGCACGGTCATCAGAATCATGACCGCCTGGGTCTTCTGCAGAACATCGCCCTGCAGGGCAGCCACCTGCCTGACCTGCTTGGCCATGGACCCGGGGATGGCCTCCTCGATCTGGTAGGCGATGGAGGATGGATAAGCCGTGCAGTACCAGGTCTCCCACTCGTCCTGGGAGAGGGCAGCAGGGTTTCGTGCGGCCTTTCGGGCCAGGTCGTTCTCTGGCGTGGTCAGAGCCTTGACCTCCACCTGGTCGATCTGATCGGTCAGGCCGGACATCTCCTGCAACGGCCGAGTGGGCAGGTAGAGGGAGGCGGCATCAGCATCACCGGAGTCGAAGATGCCCACAACGGTGACAGTCTGCTGTTTACCATACAGACCCACCTTGACCTGGTCGCCGACCTGACGGCCGCCCAGTCGTGCAGCCAGCTCTTTGCCCATCATGGCCTCGGTCCTGCCGCCGGACCCAGCCTCGTCCTTGGGCCAGCGTCCTTGAACCTTCCACCAGGGCCGAAGACCTTTGAGGCCTGCGGTACTGCTCTCGCCGCTGTCCACCTTGACGGTCCGGCCGAACCAGGTGCCCACCAGAGGGGCGCCGACCTGGTCCACAGTGCCGCGAAGGTCCAGGCGGGGGGCAAAGTCGGTGATGTTGTAGGCCCAGAAGATGGTCTTGATCTTGGGCACCTGGGACTCCTTGAGGAAGGCGGTTGGTGTTGACTCGTCACTTGAGGGGCCGCCCTCCTGGTCGCCGTAGAGGTCGGAGACCACGGCATCCGCCTTGGCCTGGACAGTGATATTGGATCCGTAGGTGGACAGTTCCGCGTTGAGCTTGTCACCTACGTCGAAGACCACCCCCAGCATGGCCGTAGCCACGCAGGCCGACAGGCAAACCGTGACGGCGATGAGCATTCTTCGCCCGAACTGGCGGCTGAATGACCGCAGCATCATTCGCATGAAGAACATACCAACCGCTCCTTCCCTTTTTCAGCTCTTGAAGTGCGAGGATAGAGCATCCAGGTCGGCGGTGCTGATCAGTATGGCGCCCCGGCCGGTTTTGTATGGCAGGGGTACGGGATTGCAGCCGCCCTTGAACCCGATGGTGGCCAGGTTGATGGCTACGTCGCACTTCTTGCAGATGATCTTGCCGTCTTTTTCGTAATAGCCCGCATCCCCGCAGTTCTCGCAGGCATCCAGCCCGACCCCATAGGCTGCGCCATTCTTGCGGATGATGATGAAGCGCATCTCAGTGCCGTCCTTGGCCCGGTAGCTGAATCGATGCAGGTGGCCATCCTCCACCTGGGAGAAACGAATGGTAGCCGTATCAGCGGTCAGGGAATACCGCTCAGGAGGCGAGAGCACGGGCACCTGGTGGGCCTTGGCGGTGCCCACCGTCAGTGCCAGGGTGACGCCGATCATGGCCACCAGGCTCCAGACCGCCGATGCCAGGGCCCTTCGGCGGAAGGCCCGGTGGCTACGGTCGTCGGCTGTGGAAGCCCCAGTCACCGGCATGCGCCAGCCCGCAACCAGGCAGGCCAGAACCGGAATGATGAAAACCAGCACCTGGGCAAGAACCAGGATCAGGTCGGCGTTGTATCCCAAGGCCATGACCCGGAAGGCCCATCCGTGCAGAAGAATCAGGCCGGTGGTCTGCATCAGGGCTACCAGGGCTACGGCGTGCCGGACCAGCAGCAGGATCACCATGAGCAGAGCGGCCAGGCGGAAGGCTATCCGAGGGCAGGAAGTATGCATGGTCCTCAGAATGGCGGCTACCGTCACAGCGGCAGCCAGACCGAGCAGGAAGCCCAGGGCCCTCAGAAGCATGGCCGAGGTCAGCACCGGCTCCCCCGGCTCCACAAAGGCCGTAAGCTGCAGGATGACATCGGGCAGGGCGCGGAATGTGGTCAGCGCTATGGCCAGGGCCGCCAGGGCGTTGACCAGATCCATGGCCCAGGGGCGGCGATGCCAGTCTGAGACCAGCCGGTCGGCGGCCAACACCACTACGATGGCCGCCAGGTCGGTCAGAACGCAGGCTACCAGGGTCGGGTAGTTGACCATGGTCCGGCGGTTGATGATCACGGTGGCGCGCAGGAGGGCGAAGACCAACGCCCCCAGCACGCCGACCCCCAGGCCGATCAGCCGCCAGGAGGAAGAGCGAGGCCGATCGCGGCCCTCGCCAACCCCCAAAAGCACACTGAAAACCATGACCAGGAGGGCCGGGGCCAGCGTCCCCGGCAAGACCGTGACAAATTGCTCAAGCATGGTGCATAGCAGCTTACCACTGGTGGGGCGTGTAGTCCCAGTCCCAGCTGACCACGATGGGCTCGGTCCAGAAGTGTCCCTTCACGCCGGTCTCCGGGTCGACGTGCAGCATCCAGCCCTTCTTCTCAGGAGAGTCGATGGAATAGGTCAGCTTGTAGGATCCGGCCTTCTCCATCTTGATGTTGGCTCCGTAATGCGGGCCGTCCGAGGCGTTCATCTGCATGAAGGTGCCGGACTGCTTGTCGTTGGGATCATCCTTGTTCTGGATGGTGTAGTTGACGGTCAGATCCGGAACGAACTCACCCTTGGCATAGCCCAGGTTGTTGTTGGGCAGGGCGTGGATATCAGCCTCCAGGTGCAGGCTGGCATCCGCTGCCTTCAGCCCCATGGATGCGGGCTCCATATCGATGGGCTGGAAGAAGACCGTGCCGATGTTCAGGGGGCCCTTCTGCTGATCGTCGGGCGGAATGGGGATCTCCTCGAACCCGGCCCCCTTGCCCGCCGAGGACTGGGAGGAGCCGGAAGCCTCAGGCGCAGGGGCCTCACGGGTGCCTGATCCGCCGGAGCCGCACCCCGCCAGGGCCAAGGTGCCTGAGAGCACCAGCGCGACCAGGGCGGTCAGTTGTCTCTTCTTCATGATTGTCCTTCGCTCTTTGGTGTTTGCATGGATGCCGTGACCTCAGAGGGCACAGCCCCTTCGGCGGCCTGCTCGGCTTCCGTCTGATGGACGGTTGCCGACGGCGACCCGCCGGAGTCCTGATTCGACCGCGATTGCTCCTGCTTATGCAGGCGGTGGGTCGACACAATTGCCAGCACGACCACGACCAGGGCCGCCAGAATCTGGGCGCCGATGGTCTGCGTGTAGGGATACAGCCCTATCCAGTCGCTGGTGGGCACACCAGGCAGATAGGTGGCCGGCACCAGGTCGCCCTCGATCAAGGCATGGACGCCACCCCCGGCAAAGATGACCACCATGACAGCCATGAGCAGGCTGGTCATGATGAAGAAGGGCCGGATAGGAATTTTGACCGAGGTGAAGCGGATGAGCACGAAGACAATGACCAGGACCACGGCGGCAGCCGCAAAACCAGTCCAAATCTCCCGTCTGCCACCGGGAGCCATGGCGAAGATGGCCTGGTAGAACATGACCGTCTCGGCACCCTCCCGGAAGACCGCCAGGAAGGAGAGCAGGGCCAGGGAGATAACGCTGCCATTCGAGATGGCCGCCACTGTCCGGCTTTGAATGTAGTGGTTCCAGGATTCCACAGAGGACTTGGACAGCATCCAGTTGCTGGTGTAGAGCAACATGAGCATGGCCACCAGGGCCACCACGCCCTCCAGGATCTCCTGCTGGGGACCGTTCCCATTGAAGAGCAGGGTGAAGAGCAAGGCCACCAGCCCGCTGGCCACCAGGCCCGCTGCAATGCCCCAGTAGATGTGCCGAACCTTGTCTTTATGGCCGGACTTGACCAGGTAGGCAATGATGGCGGCCACCACCAGGATGGCCTCCAACCCCTCCCGCAACAGGACCACAAAAGCCTGGCCAAAGGCGGAGGTCAGGAAGGACGTCCACCCGTTGACCTGGTCTGCGGCGCCGCCGTCCAGAATGGCTGCGTCCTCGACCAGCATGCTCTTCAGGTCGTTCACCAGGGTCTTGGCCGGCTTGCCCGCCACCATGGCCATCCGGGTCTCCTTGAACTGGTACTCGACCTGGGAGACCCTGTTGCCGCTGATGGCATTCATGACGTTCTTCTCGAAGCCCAGCTTTTCGTAATACTGGTAATAAGCCTTGTTGACCAGGTCGGACCCCGCCTGGCCCTGTCCCTTGGATGCCTGGGCGAGCGCCTGATCCAGGATGGGCGTCATCTCGTGGGCCACCTGAGTCCAGGTCCGATCGCCCTTGCCGTTGTTCCGATGCTTCTTGGCTGCGTCCAGCCTTCGACGGTCCGCCTTGATCTGCTCCTGCTGAGCCTTGGCATAAGCACGGGGATTGGCCAGCCCTTGGGTGGCATCCAGCTGGGTGGCCGCAGCCGCCAGATCGGCCTTGAGCTTTTCACTGCCCTGGGTCAGGGCCTGCCCAGCATCCGGAGCGTAGGCCTGGTTCTGCAGGGCCTGGAACTGCCCGTCCAGACCGTTGCGCTTATCCTGCCCTAAGGTCGACTCCACGACCGAAACGAACCCAGAGCCCACATAACCCACGTTGTAGGCTCCCATGAATTGCGAGGCGGCCCCGGCGCGATCTCCATGGCCATAGTCCTCACACCCTCGGTCCAGCTGATGGGATACGGAGTCAGCCACCTGGGTCCAGCTGTCATAATCCGTGGCCGCGCTCGCCGCCATGGCCGACTGCGGGGTTTGCAGAACCAGGAGTATCAGGGCCAACAGCAGGTATGAGAGCAGGGAACCAGCGGTCCTGGCCACTCGCGTCCTGCCGACCTGTGCAACCATGGGCGATGATCTCCTTCGTCGATCCCTCGTTATCGAACCCACGAGAAACGAAGGCCGATTTGACAGCTACCGAAAATCAATCTAGCCCAAGCACAAATGGAAAAACAGACTTGTTTATAGCCCTTTAAGGCCATATAATGCGCCCGCGCTCGCAGAAAGTCAGTCGACCGACAACGGCTCACCCTTATGCTTCCACAGGCAGATGCCGCCGAATACCAGCAGCCAGACCAATCCCAGTATGGCCGGATACCGGGTGTCGGGAGCCAGGAAGAGCGAGAGGTAGATCAGGACGAAGAAGGCGATGGCAATGGCTCCAGTCACCCGGTAGGCCGGCATGATGAACCCATCAGGCATGAAGTCCGGGCTGGTCCGGTAGCGGCGGTGAGCAAGCAGGGTCAGGATGTAGATGAAGATGATGACCGCGCTGGAGCAGGAGGTGAACAGGACGAAGGTGTTCTCGAAGCCGGGCAGCATATGCAACACCGGAGATAAGAGGATCAGCACTCCGGACAGGATGATGGCCCGGGCGGGCACCTTGCCGCGGCGCGAAATCGTATGCAGGCTGCGCATCACAGGAGAGTGGCCGGCGGCGGCCAGTTGGAAGAGGTTGCGGCCGGCGGAGTAGAGCAGGGAATTCAGCGAGGAGCTGGCTGCCGTGATGACCACGAAGAAGACCAATGCGGCCGCCCAGTCCACCCCGGCGTAACGAAAGACCATGACGAATGGCGAGGTGAAGCTGCCGTCGGCGTTGGGGCGGAAGGAGCGCCAAGGCACGATCAGCATGATGGCGACCAGGGCACCCACGTAGAAAATCAGTACGCGCAGGATGATCTGATTGATGGCCTTGGGCAGGACCTTGCGGGGATTCTGCGTCTCGGATACGGTCACCCCTACGAATTCGATCATCTCGTAGGCGAAGAAGACCATCTGGAAGCTCATGAAGAAGGCCATCCACCCGTTGGGCGCCAGGCTCAGACCGCTGGTGATGTTGTCCAGGCCGGCATGCCCAGCCGGGCTGATCCGGTCCTGTCCCGGCATGTGGACGGCCGGATAGTGGAAGCCTGTGATGACCATGACCACAGCCGTGACGATCATGGCCAGAATCAGGGTGATCTTGATCATGGAGAACCAGAACTCGGTCTCCCCGAAAACCCTCACGGCGATCAGATTGATGCACACCATGGCCGTCAGGAAGCAGAACTCGATCAGACCCCGCCAGGCGCTCAGATCAATGCCGAAGGTGCCGAAGAAGGTGACGAAGTAGGTGCCCACGGCAGTCAGCTCGGACATGCCGATCAGGATGAGCACAATCCAGTAGGACCAGCCGGCGAAGGACCCCCACCCCTGGCCCAGGTAGCGGCTGATGAAGGCGATGAAGGTGTGCTGGACGGGGCTGCGATACATGAGCTCGCCAATGGCCCGCATGAGCAGGTACATGATCAGCCCCACGCCGATGTAGACCAGAATGATGGAGGGACCGGTCAGGGCTATGGACTTGCCCGACCCCAGGAAGAGCCCGGTGCCGATGGTGCCGCCGATGGCGATGAACTGCACATGACGGTTGCTCAGACCGCGTTCCATACCGTCGCCTGCCGAGGCGCTGTCACCTTGATTCTGTTGCGCCAAAGGGCCATTGCCCGTACGGTTCATGCGACTGCACCTCCTTGTCTTCACAACCCATTAATCATCGCCGTCCAAGAAGGGACATCCTGTCGAGGCCGGTAGGACAGCAATACCACAGAGGTGTCGATAACCGGGAGCAGGCGGCAGGCACCGACGCCCATGGTAGGGCCTGACGGTCACCATTCGGTGAATTGACCGTCTCATATGGCGGACGCCTCTATTCCACAATGCAAAGGCATGCTCATTCCGCTCGGACCGGCTCCTATAGGGTTGGCCCTGTCAGCCGGTCACATTCAGCTGACAACTACCATCTAAGGAACGACATCCCCATGGATCAACCCAAGGAGTCGCAGGGCAAGGACCTGCGCAAAACCCTGAAGAACAGGCATATCCAGCTCATCTCGCTGGGCGGCGCCATCGGAACGGGACTCTTCTACGGGTCCGGGGAATCCATCTCATTGGCAGGACCGGCCATCATCATCGCCTATCTGATAGGCGGTCTAGCCATCTTCATGATCGTCAGGGCCATGAGCGAAATGAGCGTGGAAGACCCCAAGTCCGGCGCTTTCAGCTACTACGCCACCCGCTACTGGTCCAAACGGGCAGGGTTCGTTTCAGGGTGGAACTACTGGATGAACTACGTGCTGGTATCCATGGTCGAGCTGTCCGTGGTGGGCACCTTCGTCAACTTCTGGTTCCCGGCAATACCCGCCTGGGTATCTGCGGCCTTCTTCCTGGTGGTCATCACGGCAGCCAATCTGATGGGCGTCAGCAAATTTGGCGAGTTTGAGTTCTGGTTCGCCATCATCAAGATCGCAGCCATCGTGGCCATGATCATCGGCGGACTGGCCGTCGTGGTCATGGCCCTGCCCACGGCCAACGGACTGCGGGCCTCCTTTGCCAACTGGTTCACCGTGGGCGGCGGATTCCTGCCCAATGGACTGATGCGTCATGGCGCCAACGGCCAGTGGACCGGTCTGCTTATGTCGCTGGCTGTGGTCATGTTCAGCTTCGGCGGCACGGAACTCATCGGCATCACCGCCGGAGAAGCCTCGGATCCCCGTCGGACCATCCCCAAGGCCACCAACGCCATCATTTGGAGGATCCTGGTCTTCTACATCCTGACGCTTGGGGTGATCATGGCCGTGGTTCCCTGGAACGCCATCGGCAAGCCCAATGCCCAGGGCATGGTCGTCAGCCCCTTCGTCCAGATCTTCGACTCGGTGGGAGTCCACGCGGCCGCAGGCATCCTCAACTTCGTCTGCCTGACCGCAGTCATGAGCGTCTACAATTCGGCCCTCTACTCCAACTCCCGCATGCTCTTCTCCCTGGCCCGGCAGGGCAATGCCCCCAAGTACCTGGGACGGCTGTCCAAGGGCGGCGTGCCCTACGCAGGAGTGCTGACCTCGGCCTGCATCATCGCCCTGGCGGTGGTCGTGGTCTTCCTCTGGCCCCAGTTCGCCTTCAACTACCTGATGAGCATCGCCACGATCTCGGCCATCATCAATTGGTCCATGATCATGGTGACCGAGATGCTCTTCCGGCGTGCTGTTGCCCGCGGTGAAGGCCCCGGCGACCTGGCGGGCAAGACCGGCGAAAGCGCCCTGGATGCCCTACACTTCAAGCTGCCCTTTGCCCGGGTGACCCCCTGGGCGGTCCTGGCCTTCCTAGCCATGATCGTGGTACTCATGTGCTTCTCATCCAGCTACCGGGTGGCCGTCATCGCCGGGCCTATCTGGCTTATCGTCCTGCTGGTGTCCTACCAACTGACCCAGCGCCGAGCGCGCCAGTGATATAAGCGGGAGAACTCAGCGGTCTTTTTCTTTCTTGCGGTCCGCGACCAGCGCCTCCAGCAGCCGCTGGTCGCGGTCGGCGATCATGGCTTGGCTCTCGGCCCCCTGCCATGAATAAAACCCCTGGCCGCTCTTGGCGCCCAGCTGACCGGCCTGGACCTTGGACTTCAAAACCGGGTCCTCGCCCGGACGGTTGTCCAAATCGTCGTAGAGGTACTTGGAGATATTGTCGAATACATCCAGTCCGCCTAGATCAGCGCTGGCGATGGGCCCAAGGATGCTCCACCGTCGGCCCAGGCTGTAGGTGACGATCTCATCCACGGCCTGCGGGGTGGCAATGCCCCGTTCCACAATATTCAGGCACTCTCGAATAACGGCCGCCTGGATGCGGTTGCCTACGAACCCGAGCGATTCCGTGGACAGCGCCACGGCATGCTTGCCGATATGGTTCATAAGCCCGACCGTGGTATCCACCACGCCCTGGTCAGTGTTCGCAGCAGGCACCACCTCGACCAGGGGCATGAGCTGGGCGGGATTCCAGAAGTGAGCCACCAGGAACCGCTGGGGGTGCTGCAGCACCGAGGCAATTTCAGTGGGTCCCAGTCCTGAGGTGTTGGTGGCCAGAATGGTCTGCTCGCCAACTATGGCCTCCACCTGTTGCCAAACCTGGTGCTTGACGTCCATGTCTTCCAAGACGGATTCGATGACAAAGTCAGCATCAGCCAGAATGCCGTAATCAGTGTCCTCTTGAATCCGATTCAGCACGCCCTCCCTCTGATCCTGAGGAATCAGACCAGCACCGATGAATGTATCCAGATCATGCTCGATCAATCCCCTCCCCCGGTCCAGGGCCTGGCGGCTGGAGTCCACCAACCGGACCGGATACCCCCGCATGGCGAACTGGAGCGCCGTTGCATGCCCCATGGTGCCCGCCCCGATATTACCGATCACCTTGATATCATCGACCTTCATCAGTCACTGCCTTCTTTCCTAACGAATTCACGCCCATCCTACGCGGTCAATAGGCGCAGCCAGGATTGCCAGCACGGCCATGGACATTGCAGAAAAGCAGAAGCCATTTGGGCCTTGTCTGAGAATCACTCTATGCTGTCTCGTGATTACAAAACCACTGATGAGGTCGCCGAACCTATCAGTAACCGGGATCAGACAGTGCGGTGTCGCATACTCCCGGTGAAAGGAGGTCCGGCCGAAACGGTTCGGATCCGCCTATCCGACTCGTTGGGCCCGGGTCGAACAGGTCCGGGACTGTCGCAACCAGATGTTGCGGAGCGCTATGTGCAGTGTCACAGACAGGCAACCTGCCTGGATTCCGCCTGAGCGGAACTGGCCGGAACCGTCGTCATAGGGCTCTCAGGTCAGTTCGAGGAGAAGAGCAGTCATGGCGACCAGGCAGGGCGAGAAAGACGACCCCTCCGCATCCGACGACCGGGTCCAACGCAACCTCAAGACCCGGCACGTCTCCATGATCGCCTTGGGCGGCTGCATCGGAACCGGTCTGTTCATGACCTCCGGCTCCACTATTGCCAAGGCCGGGCCGGGAGGCGCACTGGTGGCCTACGCGGCCATGGGGCTCATGGTCTACTTCCTGATGACCAGCCTGGGTGAGCTGGCCACCCACCTACCTATCTCCGGCTCCTTTGCCGCTTACAACGCCCGCTATGTGGATCCGGCCCTAGGCTTTGCCATGGGATGGAACTACTGGCTGAACTGGGCCATCACCGTGGCTGTGGACATCTCCACCGCAGCCCTGCTGATCCAGTACTGGCTGCCCCACACTCCTGGCTGGGTTTGGAGCCTCCTGGTTTTGGTGGTCATCTTCCTGATCAACGCCCTGACCGTGTCCACCTTTGGCGAGACCGAGTTCTGGCTCGCACTGATCAAGGTGGTGACAGTGATCGTCTTCCTGGTCATCGGTCTGGCCATGATCTGCGGAATCATGTTCCGTCCGGCCGTGGGCTTGGGCAATTTCACCTACAAGGACGCCCCCTTCGTGGGCGGATTTCCCGCCATTCTCAACGTCTTTCTGATTGCAGGCTTCTCCTTCCAGGGCACCGAGCTGATCGGCGTCACGGCCGGCGAATCCGAAAACCCCGGCAAGGCGGTCCCCAAGGCCATCAACGATGTCTTCTGGAGGATCCTGCTTTTTTATATTCTGTCCATCTTCGTCATCGCCGCGCTGATCCCCTACACCAGCCCCAATCTGCTCAGCTCCGCCGAAGGGGACATCGCCATGTCGCCCTTCACCATGGTCTTCCAGCGGGCGGGCCTGGCCTCAGCAGCCAGCGTCATGAACGCCATCATCCTGACCTCGGTCCTCTCATCCGCCAACTCAGGTGTCTACGCCTCCACCCGAATGCTCTACGCTCTTGCCAAGGACCATTACGCCCCGGCCTTCTTCGGGCACACCACCCGACACGGCATCCCCATGGCCTCGCTGGTCGCCACTCTCGTGGTCTCCCTGGCTACCTTCGCTGCCAGCATCTTCGGTCAGCGGATCTACATGTGGCTGGTGGCCGCCTCGGGGCTGACCGGATTCATCGTCTGGATCGGCATCGCCCTGAGCCACTACCGCTTCCGCCGCGCCTGGGTGGTCCAGGGCCACCGGGTTGAGGAGCTGCGCTACCATGCCAAGCTCTTCCCCCTGGGGCCAATCCTGGCTCTGATCCTGTGCGTCGTCGTCATCGGCGGGCAAAACATCGAGGCCTTCGTCAACTGGAACTGGCAGGAGATCGGCGTCACCTACATCAGCGTGCCCCTGGTGCTTGCCCTTTACCTGGGCTACAAGATCCGACACCATACCCGAATCGTGCCCCTGGAGACCATGGATTTGAGCGGGGATCCTGAATCGTTATGAAAGATTTGCCAGCTGACATGACACATTGTGACCACGGGAGCCGAAAGGCCATATCAATGGCATAGACTCCCTAAGCGTTCGAGGACCGGCTCAAGGACCCGGCCATATGAATCTATTCCGACATCCAGCCGGCAATATCAGGAATCACAATTTCAGTACGACCCCGGACTCCCCGGTGCGTCGCCCAGCCAAAAGGAGGAGGATCATGACGCAGAACACCAGCAATGCAGCGTCGAACACCAATCAATCCGACCGGGCCGGGCAAGAGCATCATGGCTACGGCAGCGTCAAGCGCAACCTCAAGACCCGCCACATCTCTATGATCGCCCTGGGCGGATGCATCGGCACCGGACTGTTCATGACCTCCGGCTCCACCATCTCCACTGCAGGCCCCGGCGGCGGACTTCTGGCCTATATAGCCATGGGTGTCATGGTCTACTTCCTGATGACCAGTCTGGGCGAGCTGGCCACCCACCTTCCAGTGTCGGGATCCTTCGCCGCCTACAGCGCCCGCTACGTGGATCCGGCCTTGGGATTCGCCATGGGCTGGGACTACTGGCTGAACTGGACCATCTCAGGTGCAGTGGACATCTCCACCGCCGCCCTGCTGATCCAGTACTGGCTGCCCCACACCCCAGGATGGATATGGAGCCTGCTGGTCCTGGTCATCGTCTTCCTGATCAACGCCCTGACGGTCTCCGCATTCGGCGAGACGGAATTCTGGCTTTCTCTGATCAAGGTGGCCACCATCATCGTCTTCCTGGTCATCGGCATGGCCATGATCTGCGGCATCATGTTCCAGCCGGCGGTCGGCCTGAAGAACTTCACCTACAAGGACGCCCCCTTCGTGGGAGGATTCCCGGCCATCATGAGCGTCTTCCTGATCGCCGGCTACTCATTCCAAGGCACTGAGGTGGTGGGCGTGACCGCCGGCGAGTCCGAAAACCCCGGCAAGGCGGTTCCCAAGGCCATCAATGACGTCTTCTGGCGAATCCTGCTCTTCTATGTGTTGTCCATCTTCGTCATCGCTGCCCTGATCCCCTACACCAGCCCCAACCTTTTGGGAGCCTCTGACGGGAACATCGCCATGTCACCATTCACCCTGGTCTTCCAGCGGGCAGGCCTGGCCTCGGCGGCCAGCGTCATGAACGCGGTGGTGTTGACATCCATCCTCTCGGCCGTCAACACCGGGGCCTACGCCTCCAGCCGCATGCTCTACGGACTGGCCAAGGACCACTATGCTCCGGCCATCTTCGCCAGGACCACCAAGAGGGGCATCCCCCTGGCGGCCCTGGTAGCCACGGTCTGCATGTCCCTGGCCACCTTCGCCTCCAGCATCTTCGGCCAGTCCTTCTACATGTGGCTGGTGACCGCCACTGGACTGACCGGCTTCATCGCCTGGATCGGCATCGCCCTGAGCCACTTCCGCTTCCGGAGGGCCTTCAAGCTCCAAGGGCACGATCTGAGCGAGCTCAAGTACCACTCCAAGCTCTATCCGTTCGGCCCGGTTCTGGCCATGGTGCTCTGCGTCATCGTCATCGCCGGGCAGGATATCCCCTCCCTGCTCAGCCTGAACTGGTCGCACATGGCCATGACCTACTTCAGCGTGGTGCTGGTCCTGGTCCTCTACCTGGGCTTCAAGTTCGTCAACCACACCAAGATCGTGCGCCTCAAGGACATGGACGTGTCCGGCGCCGAATCCGCCCGCTGATGCAGCAGACGCGGAGAACAGCCCGTAAGTGGTTTAACGTCCGTATATAACCAATGGTGCCCCGCAGATGGTCATTCCATCCGTGGGGCACCGCCGTATATCCTCCGGCATTGAAAATTTCACACATCCATATGACCGATCCGATCAACGAAAAATCTGATCGTGCAACTGCAATATGAGTATCGGGAATAACTAAATGGCCGTTCCCTCATCGGCATTGCATCCGGATGAGGGAACGGCCATTTGCTGAATGGTCAGTCAGACCAAGCAGGGTCCTTCCGACAGAACCTAGAGGTCACTGAACCTGGGAGCGGGCGATCTTGCCGGTGAAGGACTGGGCCTCGTCGGCATCCTTGACGTCCTTGTTCCAGGAGAACATGGCACGCAGCTTGGGGCCGACCTCCTCGATCTTCTCGTGGGAGTACTTCTCCTGCAGCTCCTTGAACTTGGGGGCGCCGGCATCCTGGTCGTCGATGAACTCCTTGGCGAAGGAGCCGTCCTGAATGCGCTTCAGCTGGTGACGCATCCTGTCCTTGGTGGACTCGTCCACCACAGTGGAGGTGAAATCGCCGTACTGGGCGGTGTCGGAGCAGGACCAGCGAGCCTTGTTCAGACCACCCTCGTTCATCAGGTCGACCAGCATCTTGAGCTCGTGGCAGACCTCGAAGTAGGCGATCTCCGGCTGGTAGCCAGCCTCGGTCAGCACCTCGAAGCCGGCCTCGACCAGGTGGTTGACGCCACCCATGAGTACATCCTGCTCGCCGAAGAGGTCGGTCTCGGTCTCTTCCTTGAAGGTGGTCTTGATGGCGCCGGCGCGCAGGGCGCCCAGAGCCTTGGCATAGGCCAGGGTGATGTCCCAGGCGTCACCGCGCGGATCCTGCTCCACGGCCACGACCACGGGCACGCCACGGCCAGCGACATACTCACGGCGGACGATATGGCCCGGGCCCTTGGGGGCCACCATGAAGACCGGGTGGTCGGCACTGGGCTTGATGTAGCCGTAATGGATGTTGAACCCGTGGGCGAAGGCGACTGCCGCACCCTCCTTGATGTTGGGCTCGATGTCGTCCCGCCAGATGTTGCGCTGGTACTGGTCGGGGGCCAGGATCATAACGATGTCGGCCTCCTTGGTGGCCTCGGGCACGGTCTTGACCTCTAGTCCCTGCTCCTTGGCGAAGGGCACCGACTTGGAGTTGGCGCGCAGGCCGACCACCACATCCACACCGGAATCACGCAGGTTCAGCGCATGAGCATGTCCCTGGGAACCGTAGCCGATGATGGCCACCTTCTTGCCATCCAGAACCGAAAGGTCCCCATCCTTCTCATACCAGATCTGTGCTGCCATTATCTACACTCCTTTATGTGCGTTCCAACCGGACCGGCTCTTCCAGGCCGGGGAACGCAAAATACTGTGAATTCCTGTCGTTGTTCCAGGCGGACGATGCTCTTTCGACCGGGGCGACGGATTTTGTCCTTGACCCCGATCCGTACCCAATGGATACGGTATGCCTCCAACCATACTCGTGATATGGCCAGATGGACTGTCCGCAATTCGTTGTTCGGACACCGGCGCGATTCAAAGAAACGGCCGGCGGGATGCATCCAGGGCTTACTTGGTGAAGTCCACATCCTTGGTTTCGTGGCAGGTCAGCACTGCCACCAGGCAGCAGACCGCCATGACGGCCAGGTAGAGCCCGACCGAGCGCACTCCCCAGTGGGAGGAGAGCCAGGTGGCGATGGTAGGCACGAAGGCCGCGCCCACGATGGCCGCCAAGTTGTAGCCGATGCCGGAACCCGAGTAGCGCACGTTGGCGTCAAAGAGCTCCGGCAGGAAAGCGCCGATAGGCCCGAAGGCGATGCCCATCAGGGCGAACCCGACGCAGAGGAAGACCATGACCTGGAAGGTGTTGTGATGGGCCATGAGCAGGTAGGGGAAGACCAGGCTGAAGACCACCAGCATGACGGAGCTGCCGATCAGCACCCGGCGACGGCCGATGCGGTCCGCGTAGACGCAGGCCAGCACGATGAAGAGGGCGAAGACCAGGATGGAGACCATAAGCATGAGCAGGTACTCCTGGTTGGTGAAGCCCAGTCCGCCGCCGCCCTGGGACTTGGGCTTGGTGCCGTAGGCCAGGGACCAGGTGGCCAGGGTGTAGAAGAGGGTGTAGGTGACCGCGACCAGGAAGGTGGCCTGGAGCACCTGGCGCCAACTCTTACGGAAGACCTCCAGCAGCGGGGTCTTGACGACCTTCTGCTGATCCAGGGCCATCTGGAAGATGGGGGTCTCTTGCATGGAGACGCGCACAGCCAGCCCAACGACCACCAGGATGGCGGAAAGCAGGAAGGGCACCCGCCAGCCCCAGCTCAGCATCTGCTCGGGAGTGCAGAACATCTCCAGCAGGAAGTAGGTTCCGTTGGCCAGGAAGAAGCCGATGGGAGCGCCCAGTTCAGGGAAGGAGCCGTAGAGGGCCCTCTTGCCTTCCGGGGCGTTCTCGGTAGCCACCAGAGCTGCGCCGGACCACTCGCCGCCCAGACCGATACCTTGCACGAACCGGCAGAGGCAGAGGACCACCACGGCCCAGAGCCCCCAGGTGGCATAAGTGGGCAGAACGCCGATTAGCACCGTGGAGCAGCCCATGGTCAGCAGGGAGACCACCAGCGTGGTCTTGCGTCCCTGGCGGTCACCGAAGTGTCCGAAGATCAAGGACCCCAAGGGCCGCGCGATGAAAGCGATGGCGAAGGTCAGCAGGGATGCCAGCAGGGCCACGGTCGGATCGGTCTTGGGGAAGAAGAGCTTGGGGAAATAGTTGGCCGAAGCCGTCCCGTAAGCGTAGAAATCGTAGAACTCGATGGCCGTGCCGACCATGGAAGCCCCGATGACTGTGCGAACCGAGCTACGGGTCACACGGGTGCCGCCGGACACGGAGGCTGCCGAGGCCGGGGAAGCAACACTAGCGTCGTTTGCCGTCACTTCATCTCATCTCCTTATAGAAAAACCCCGCTGTTGGCAGGGTCTGATGCGATGAAGCCTATGCGTCCAGCCCCGCCTTCCGACGGGGTCGAACAATGAAGATTGTCGAGTCAGTCCGCCGGTGAGGACGGGCTAATAATTCGTGCGGACACGGTGCCGAATCGGCGGGTGTCTGTCAAGCTGGTCATCACGGCGAACCTCCCTTCATCATCCTCGAATCGGATGCGTTCTCTGCGCATCCGCATTGGTGCCGACCATAGGCCTGATCTCGGCCGGTCCAGCGAGACTGGTCCACTATGTGGACGGATGGATGTTGGGGTCAGTAAAGAACCGACCCGGAAATTCGTCGGAGATCACGGCCTGACGGTCGGCATACATCAGGGCGCAGGAGAAGGAGAATCCGGCGGCCAGCACATCCGGCGACACTAGGAACAAGGCGGTGGCCAGACCGTCAGCCAGGCCCGTGGGGTGTTCATTGTCCTTTTCCTCAGTCACTACCCAGGAGGCCAGCACACGGTCAACTGGACGGCCGTCAATGGCGTCCAGGATGTGGTGAAGTGCCGTTAACCCTGCCGCTGCGGCATCCTCGGACCGGTCGGCCCAGTGACGACGGCTGGGGGCCGAGGCGCACAAGGATCCATGGGACAGCTCGATCCGACCCACGCCTGCAGACAAATCACCGGGATCTTCCATAGCGATGGAGATCGGGTGAGAGGTCCGCATACGCATGTCGCCGCCAGCATCGATCAGATACTCATCGACTTGAGGTTCGAGCAGATCGGCAAGCAGGTCAACCAAATAGCCCTTGCCGACTGCCCCGAAATCAAGGCTGACCGGACCGGCAGTCATAAGGACAGCACCCTGACGTCTGAGGTCATTGCCCCAGGTCGGCCGCCCATGGATCCGCCCCAGATGACCGGCGGCATCGGCCTGCAACCGGAAAGTGGGCTGCATGCCGTAGCCCAGACGGGTCAGATCCTCGCCCACCATGGGGTCCAAGGCCCCGCCGGTAGCAGAATACAACCTGTCATACAGGTCAAACAGCCCCTGGCAGTAGTCAGGAAAGACGAACCTACCCCCATGGGTAGCCTGGGCCATTTGCGCAGGTATGGCATCCTGTCTGAACCTTGACAGGGCACACTCGTAATCCTCGATCAGATCAGCGATAGTCCCGTGCAGTCGTTCTCCCAGAGGCCTGTCCGTAGAGATGATGATTCCTGTCCCGACCACCCCCGGGAAGGCAGTCAGGCAGGGCAGACCCATGGATCTTCCTCAGTCGATCAGAGAATGGATCTGCACGATCTGGTCGCGGCCCGGGCCCGAACCCACAGCAGAGATGCGGCAACCGGACAGATCCTCCAGGCGATGGATGTAGTCCTTGGCCTTGGTCGGGAACTCGTCGAAGCTCTTGGCACCGGAGATGTCCTCGCGCCAGCCCGGCAGCTCCTCGTATACCGGCTGGGCGGATTGGAACTCGGCCTGGTCCACGGGCATCTGATCCACCCTGGCCCGGGAGCCGTCGGACCGGGTGATGTCGTAGCCCACGCAGACCGGGATGGTCTCCAGGCCGGAGAGGACATCCAGCTTGGTCAACACGATGTCGGTCAGGCCGTTGATCTGCACTGCATACCTGCTGACCAGCGCGTCGAACCAGCCGCAGCGGCGGGAGCGGCCGGTGGTCACCCCGTACTCGTGGCCCTGACGGCGCAGCCATTCACCCTGCTCGTTGTCCAGCTCCGTGGGGAAGGGTCCCTCCCCCACACGGGTCACATAAGCCTTGGCTACGCCGACCACACGGTCGATCTTGGTCGGTCCCACGCCAGTACCGGTGCAGGCGCCACCCGCCGTGCAATTGGATGAGGTGACGAAGGGGTAGGTGCCATGGTCCACGTCCAGCATGGTGGCCTGTCCCCCCTCGAAAAGCACGTTCTTGCCCTGCTCCAGGGCCTGGTTGAGCATCAATGAGGTATTGGCCACGTAGGGCTTGAGCCGCTCGGCGTATCCCGCCAGCTCTTCAACGGTGGCCTCCACCTCGATGGCACGGCGGTTGTAGAGCTTGACCAGCATCTGGTTCTTCTGGTGCAGGCTGGCCTCCACCTTGTCGCGCAGGTGGTCGACATTGAACAGGTCGTGCACACGAATACCCACACGGTTGATTTTGTCGGCATAGGCCGGGCCGATTCCGCGGCCTGTCGTGCCGATCTTATGCTTGCCCAGGAAGCGCTCGGTCACCTTGTCCAGCGTCCGATGATAGGGGGCGATGACGTGCGCGGACTCGCTGATCCTCAACCGGCTGCAATCCACGCCGCGGGACTGGAGTCCATCGATCTCCTCGAAGAGTGCGGTCGGATCGACCACGACGCCGTTGCCGATGACCGGGGTAATGGCCGGGTGAATAATCCCCGAAGGCAGGAGGTGAAGGGCATACTCCTGGTCACCCACGACGACGGTATGGCCGGCGTTGTTGCCCCCGTTGAACCTGGCGACGTAGTCCATGTGCTCGCCGATCAGATCCGTTGCCTTGCCCTTGCCCTCGTCGCCCCACTGGGCCCCGACGATCACGATTCCCGGCATACGATGCTCCTTATCCACTGGTCGCCATTCAAGGAAAACAAAGGCAGACCATCCATAGACGAGCCTAACCCCATGTATGGAGCTGGAGATCTTTCAGACCTTTCAAATCAGCATGGGCAGACGCGAAATCGGAAAAGTCCGGTCAGGTCCTGGAGCCGATCATGGTCTCCCGGCCCCGACAGAGCAGGAAGGCCGCACTGACGAGCGACCCTAGGATGACCGGGATCAGGGATGCTTCGATGCCGAATGATCCACCGGTCAGCAGGGTCGGCCCCTGAACCTTCATGACCATGAAGCCGCGAATATTCTGGCCGGAGACCGGAATTCCCAACAGGGCCTCAGTGATGTTCCACCCTATATGAAAGCCTATGCAGATCCAAAGATTATGCCTGGATACCATGATGGAGCCCAGCATAAGACCGGCTTCGATAGCTATGGCCAGACACGAGAAGAGGGTAGCCCCAGGGTTGAGAGCATACATGAACCCAGATGCCGAAGACCATGAGGAGGATGGCGACCAGTAACTTCAACGACTGAGCCCATACGGCCTGCCCGCTCATCGGGGTCGTTGAGGAATCGAGCATCAGCAATACGCCGAACCCCAGAAGTCCCCAAGCAGCAGTCTTGTGCATTCCCTGTCTGGGCTGGCATGAATTGGATTGCGTATGCTGTTTCATTTCATGGCCCGCCCTGCGCTGCCCAGCTGCTGGCAAGCCTGGACTACGCGCGCCGCCATGCCGTCTTCAGCCTGGCGCCCCCAGGAACGGGGGTCGTACTCGCTCTTTTCGCCGACCTCCCCATCCACCTTGAGGACCTTGTCGTAATTGGCGAACATGTGCCCTGCCACGGCCCTGGTGAAGGCATACTGGGTATCGGTATCCACGTTCATCTTGACCACGCCATGAGCGACGGCCGATGCGATCTCTCCCGGCTGCGAACCAGAGCCCCCATGGAATACCAACAAGAAGGGCTTGTCGGCAGGGGCACTCGGGGAGGGGATGCCGCCAACCTCCCCATCGGATATGGCTTTGGAGGTCCTGGCCTGGATCTGCCCCAGCAGATCAGGACGCAGCTTGACTACACCGGGCTTGTAGGACCCGTGCACGTTGCCGAAAGTGAAAGCCACCATGTAGCGGCCGCGTTCGCCCAGACCCAAGGCATCAACCACCCTGGGGCCATCCTCGGGCGATGAATAGAGCCGCTGATCAATAGCAGCCGAATGACCATCCTCCTCGCCACCGACAGTGCCCACTTCGATCTCCAGAACGGTGTGGGCGGCCCGGGACAACTCCAGCAGCTCTGCCGCCGTGGCCAAATTTTCCTGTAAGGGCAACCCGGAGCCGTCCCACATATGCGACTGGAAGAGCGGATCCTGACCGTGAGCCACTTGCTCCTTCTCATAGGCCAGTAAGGGACGAACCCACTCGTCCAGGTATTGCGGGGCGCAATGATCCGTATGCAGGGCCACGGTGATGCTCGGATAGCGGGCGATCACCTCGTGGGCGAACTTGGCGAAGGCGATGGAACCGGCCACCCGGTCGGCCAGGCGCTGTCCCGACAGGTAGGCAGCACCTCCCACGGATACCTGGATGATTCCGTCGGACTGGGCTTCGTCCAGCCCCTGCAGGGCCGCGTTCAAGGTCTGCGTGCTGGTCACATTGATGGCGGGATAGGCGTAGGACCCCCGTCTGGCCGCATCAAGCATCGCCACATACTGTTCAGGAGTCGCTAAAGTCATACCCTCATTATCGTCGGTTGCGCGGAAAAGCGGCCGTCAACCTGCGAATGCATGATCACCGACAGATTTGCAGGTCTCTGCCCTGATGGCGAACACCCACCGACGCGCTTTGACAAGCCTCCAAGCCGCAGGTAGTTTAGCTCCGTACAGTTTGATGAAACGTTACATCAAACAGGTTGTTTGTTTCACGGCAGTAACGAATCAGCCTAGGGAAGGCACGACATAGGTAAGCAGAAGGTTGGGGTCGCCCATCCTTCTGGGAAGGAGACCAACGTGTCAGCAAGCAATGAAACCGTCCGCAAGATCATCCTGGATCTGGACACTGGCATCGACGACACGCTGGCTCTGTCCTACGTCCTGGGCTCCCCGGATGCCGAGCTGATCGGAATCACCGGCACCTACGGTAACGTGGTGCTCGACCAAGGCGTCGACAACGATCTGCGGCTGCTGGCCATGTACGGCAGGGAGGACATCCCGATCTTCAAGGGGATCGATCACCCCAGCACGGCCGACTCATTCAGCGTTCCGCCGGACTCCGAGATCTTCCATGGGGCCAACGGCACCGGCAACATCGAAATCCCCGCACAGACCGACCGGCAGGCCAGCCAGCAGAGCTCAGTCGACTTCATCATCGACGCAGTCCGCCGCTATCCCAAGGGCGAGCTGGTCGTGGTGCCCACCGGTGCCCTGACCACCATCGCCGCCGCCCTGGAAAAGGCCCCCGACATCGTCGACCGCATCAGCATCGTCATGATGGGTGGCACGCTGACCCAGCCGGGCAACGTGGGGCCCTTCGCAGAGGCCAACATCAACCAGGATCCCGAGGCAGCCAACCGTGTCTTCGCCACCACCGCAGATATCACCATGGTTGGTCTGGACGTGACCACCCAGGCTCTGATGAGCCGCGAGGACACCGAGGCCCTGCGCGCCACAGGCACCAGCGCCGGACGCTTCCTGGCAGACATGACCGACTACTACATCGACATCAGCGAAAAGGAAAGCGGGGTCTACCTGGGCGGCTGCAACCTGCACGACCCCCTGGCCGCCGCGGTGGCCATCGACCCCAGCCTGGTCACCACCTTCGCCACCAACCTGATGGTCGAGACCGAGGGACCGCAGCGGGCCCGTACTATCGGCGACCCCAGCAGGCTCCTGGACCCGGTCAAAAACACCAAGGTGGCCCTGTCGGTCGACACCGAGCGGTTCACCCGGCGCTTTATGGACAGGCTCCTGACCCTGGTGCGCAAGACCGAGAGCGAACGATAGAAGGACGGCAGTCATGAGCGAATCCATCACCACCGCGGCCACCGAAGCAACCTTGGACGAGAACCGCCGCAGCACCAAGCGGGCCCTGCCGGCCCTGCTGACCATCTTCCTGCTGGGCACACTGATGATCCAGGCCTTCAATCTGGTCTTCCAGAACGTGGGCGACTCCCTGGGGATGTCCGCCAATGCCTCACTGATCAGCACCCTGCCCGGCATCGTCCTGGGCGTGGTCTGCATGCTCTACGGCACCCTCTGCGACTACATCTCCCCCCGTAAGATGACCCTGTTCGGAGTGGGCGCCCTGATCATCGGCAGCCTCCTGGGCTTCTTCGGCGCATCGAACTTCTGGGCTGTCGTCCTGGCCCGCATGATCCAGACCGCGGGCGGTCAGGTGGCCGGCTCGGTCTTCCTGGTCATGGCCATGAAGTACCTGAGCGACAAGGAGCGTGCCTTCTACCTGGGCATCTTCAACGCCGTCTACTACGCCTCCTCCGCTGTGGGCATCTTCGCCGGCGGACTGATCACCTCCATCGACTGGCGCTACCTCTTCCTGGTACCCCTGGTATCCATCCTGCTGATCCCTCCGGTAATCAAGTACACGCCTGATACCGGTATCAAGGGCGAGCGCATCGATGTCTTCGGCATTGCACTGTTCGCGCTTATCGCCGGATTCGTGGCCGTCTACTTCTCCTTCCCGGCCACCTGGATGTTGGGGGTGCTGGCCGTCCTGATCCTGATCTTCGCCGGCTATGTCTGGAAGGGCGCCAACCCCTTCTTGAGCCGCGGGTTCGTGACCAACGGAGCCTACATGGCTGTCCTGCTGGCCCTCTTCGTCTTCTACTTCTTCAACTTCGCCTGCGTGCCCATCTACAACGTGATCGGCGACCGCATCTACGGGATCTCCCTGAGCCAGGTCTCCCTCTGCCTGACCATCGTCTACATCGTGGCTACCCTAGTGGGCTGCCTGTCCGGAGCCATCATGAACGCCATGGGACGCCTGCCCATGCTGATCCTGTCCGCCCTGCTCATGATCGCTGGAGCTGCCGGTTCTGCCCTGATGCTCACCTCAGGCTTCTGGGTCCTGACCGCGCTGGCCTCGGTCTTCATTGCCGGCATCACCATGTCCTACACGCCCCTCTACGACTCCTTCTCGGCCACTTTGCCCGTGGACCAGAACGGCCGCGGCATCGGGATCGGGGATCTGATGATGAACACCTCGGCCTCCATCGGCATGGCTGTCTACAGCGGACTCATGGCCAATCCCCAATTCGGGTCGCATGCTCTGGCAGGCGTAAAGACCGGCATCCAGGCCCAGGTGGCCAACATGTTCTGGGTCATGGCGTTGGCCGCCCTGCTGGCCCTGATCATTGTGGCCGTCTTCCACAAGGCCATGTCAGCCAAGGCTCCCCAGGAGTAAGGCTGGTGTGACCCACACATACTTGGTCGGATAGCCGCGCTGCTTGGTCCACTCTTCCTGTCCTCGGGAATGAGTCAGGCCCTGCACCGGCACCCGGCCGCTCGAACCGGGGAGGGAGCGGAGTTCGGACTGCTTTCGGCAAAGTGATAGTCCCCCTCTTCCCTCAGCCGCCGAAGGCAAGAAGAACGCCGCCCCTCCCCACGGTGAAGAACCCCCGTCATAGCCATAACTGACGGGGGTTCTTCCATATCTTCAACCGCTGCCTTTAATTTTGTGCCTATAGTTCGAGCCGCACATCGGAGCACAGCCTATACAGATGCCAGAGAAGAAGAACCTGAATCTTGAGAATGCGACTGTGCAAAACTGACGATTCCGCCTTTGAGATTCGTCTACCTTGAGTTTCGAATCCAGGAGAGGCAGAAGTCAAAAGAGCAGATGACCGGCACAGCCAAGCACTAGACAACTCTTGGATTTGCAAACGCCCTACCGTCCTGTATAAGACTCAACGAACTCAATCGAGTCATTGGCCATGCGGTTTCACGTGAAACGTCGGTGCACTGATACTTCCCCCAAAATGAAGAGAACCCGGCGGTGCGTGAACACCGCCGGGCGAGAGAGAAGAAAGGGAAATCAGTTGTCGGGCGGAGGTCAACCGCCCATCGGTTTTTGAGCCGACATCTATAGTAAAGAACAGCTACCTTATGGTGACGATAGCGTTATCTGAAAATTCTCTGTGAATACAGCCAGATCAGAAAGCGGGTATAGGCCCGGTTAGACTGGATTCAGAATGGTTTCCCGCCAGAGGAGAGACCCTCGACCGACGAACCTAAAGGAGATACCCCGGCATGCTGCTCAGCGACCATGACATCCTGGATGCCCACCAGGCAGGACACCTGAATCTGGACCCGTGGACGCCGGCCATGGTTCAGCCATCCAGCGTGGACGTGCGTCTAGACCGCTACTTCCGGGTCTTCAACAACCATCAGTACACCTATGTGGATCCGGCGGAGGACCAAGGTGCGCTGACCGAGCAGTTCGAGGTGCCCAAGGACGAACCCTGGATCCTACACCCCGGCGAGTTCGTTCTGGGATCCACCTGGGAGTACGTCAAGCTGGACTCCACCCTGGCCGCCCGGTTGGAGGGCAAGAGCTCCCTGGGCCGTCTGGGCATTCTGACCCACTCCACCGCCGGATTCGTCGATCCCGGCTTTGAAGGGCACATCACTTTGGAGCTGTCCAACGTGAGCACCCTTCCGGTCAAGCTCTGGCCCGGCATGAAGATTGGCCAGATGTGCTTCTTCCAGCTCTCCTCGCCCGCCCGGTACCCCTACGGCTCCAAGCACAACGGCTCCCATTACCAGGGCCAGCGCGGGCCAACCCCTTCCCGCTCCTACGTCAACTTCTACAAGGCCGACGTCTCGGACTGATCAGCCTCAGGCCTGGCCCATAAGGCCTGGCATCTGCATGCTTGTGCCTGTATATTCACCGACCTTCCCAGAACGCTCAGGCCAGAAGCCTGCCTTCAACCGCCATGTTTGAAGCAAGCCTTGCCCCCACTACCCGGGTCCGGATTGGCAATAAATGGCAATGCCTTAATTCGATGTACTCTGCCTGTTGACAGGCCATAATGACCGGTCGGAAACTGACACAGCAGCAGGCAGCGAGGCGAAGCGGCGTGAAACTCAATCTCAACGGCATCTGGGACTTCCACCCCGACGACGGAGACCGGGGATATCCCGTCATGGTGCCCACCTGGTGGGACAGCTTGCCAGAGACCACCGGCTATCCGGCCTCCTGGAGCCGAGACCTCCGCCATGGCGTCTACCTCAGGGAATTCTTCCTAGACACCCTTGACCCGAATGAGGATATAATCCTGCATCTGGATGCCCTAGCCACCTTGGGCAAGGTGTCAATCAACGCAATACCGGTGGGGCCGTCATCCACCAGGGGCTATCTGATGACGCTGCTCCCCTATGACCTGGATGTCACGAGGGCGGTTCATGCCGGACGCAACCAGATAAGAATCGAAATCTGGAGCGTCAAATCCCTTCCCACCGATGCCCTGACTTCTACAGAGGGCCCTGACCGGCTGCTCTTCCCCTTTGGCACAGAGAATCTCGTCGGGCGGCTGGGGTTGGGCGGCGACGTCTGGCTCAGCAGCAAGCCCAAGATCCGCATCGAAGATCTGCAGATCATCCCCGATCTGGGCGGCGATGCCGACCCTTCCAACGACCGGCTGGAGCTCAACGCGACGCTGGTCAACACCAGCGGGCGCCCATGCGATCTGCGGTTCAGGGCCGACATCCGACCCTGGAAATCTTCGATGTCCAAGGGCCGGACCGTGCTGGCCTTCAACCCGGTGTCCTGCTCCCTGAATCCCCGCTCCTCCAAGGTCATCCGCCTGCAGATGGCCTGGCCGGACGCCCACTACTGGTCCCGGACCGATCCCTTCCTGTATGTCATGCAGGCTGTTCTTAACATCGGCAGCCATGTGGTCGACCGTTCCCAGGAGCGATTTGGCTTCCGGCAATTCCAGCGCCAGGGAGACCGGTACCTGCTCAACGGCATGCCCATCCGGTTGCGCGGCGACTCCCTCTGCCTGCTCAACCAAGGCAGCCGCGACCTCATCAACGAGGCCGGCGATGCATATGGGCTGATCCTTGACGACAACCAATCCGGTCAGGACATGACCAAGGCCTGGGTGGATGCCTATCGACATGCCAACTTCAACATCTTGCGCAACCACATCCGCTCGGTCCCCTCGCAAGCCCTGGCCGACCACGCCGACGAGACCGGCATGCTCCTTGAGGAGGAGACGGCCTTCTGGAATCCGGGCTCTCCAGCCAATGTCCAACTGAATCCGCCATTCCACATGAGCTACGGACCTGAAGCCATCGGGCACTATGTCGAGTGGACACAGCGGTGGGTGCGGGCCTACCGGAACCACCCCAGCATCGTCCTCTGGTCCACCACCAACGAGGCATGGAATCCAAAGGATGGCGACCTGCTCATCCCAGCCCTGCAAGCAGCCGTCCATAAGCAGGACGGTACCCGGCCAGTGGTCAATGACGGCTTCAATGCCCCCATTACCGATGAAGATTCCCGCCACTATTACGGTGGGTATCCCTCGGGTATGACCTCGGCTCCAGACATCTATGCCCTCTACGACATCGATTCACCGCTGCCCTTGGCCGCCGGCGAGGAATTCTCGGTCTCCACCGCGGGAATCCCCCGCTACGATGAGCAGGGGCAGATTGCCGACATCTACCATGGCCGGCTCAACGGCGATCCGGACACCATCTCCCGGGCGGACTTCGGCCGGGAGGTCGGACGGGTGACCAGGGGCATACGGACCACGCGAGTGGTCGACTGGAAGCCCTTCTGCATTTCCGCCTTCATCTACGACAACATCGAGGCCTGTCTGGAACCGGACCGGCGCAGAATCCGCGGGGGGCTTAACCCTAAAAGGTTGCTGCGCCCCCAATTCGATCCCTGGCGCGGCAAGGATGAACCCTGGCAGGAGGGGCCGGCCTTTGGATATATAGCCGCCTCCTTCGCAGATGTCGCCGCCTACGACAAGGAATTCGACCGCGAACCGCGCCTGGGGCAGCCCCACAGGATCTACCCACGCGCAACGACCAGCCGACGTACCATCATTGTCCACAATGACGAGGAGCGTCGGGGGACCGACCTTGAGCTGGTCTGGCAAGTGGCCTGGCAACGTGGCCCAGGGGGCAGACGGGTAGTTGTCGACCGAGGACGCCGACGGGTGCAGGTCCCATATGCCTCCTGGCGGACCGTACCTGTGACCATCACCGTGCCCGAGGATCAGGCCAGCCAGGGGGCCCGACTCCTTCTGGTCCTGTGTGTGCGCAAGCAGGGGCGACAGGTCTTCCGGGAGGAGAACTTCCTGGGATGGATCGACCATGCCGCTCCGCCTCGGCTGGGGACCGCACGCCCCCGCATCGACCTGGGCCGGGTGGAATGGGTATCACGGGAGGTCAAGCACTGCATCCATCTACGCCAGGAGGGCGGCGCAATGAGCGAGCACTGGACCGCCCAGGTCCTGGAGGATGCCGAAGGCGCCTTCAGCCTGGAAAGCATGAACGGGAACCTGCGCCACGAGCAGGATATCTACTACACTGTCAATCCCTCCGGCCTGGAGCCCGGGCATCTCTACCGGGCCCGCGTACGCTTCCAGGGGGCGCTGCAGGAGACTGCCACAGTGACGGTCACCTTCACCGCAGGGCGGCGGCCTCCCCGACAGGCTCGGGCCAATCTTGCCGCAGGAGCACGAGTCCAAGTCTCCTCCCAGGCTGATCTGCCAGGATGGACAAGGGCTGCCCTGGTCGACGGCCGTCTCGGAGCCGCCTACGACCGATTCGGATGGTCCAGCTTCGTCAGCAACCGGAACCGCCCGGAATGGATTCTCCTGGAGATGCGGCAGGCGGCCACCTTGTCCCAGGTGGTTCTGGTACCTCGGGGCCGCAATCCGTCCGGAGATGCCAGCCAATCCAGCCAGTGGTCAGGCACCGATTCCTTCGGCGTGTTGGAGTACGCAACCGGCCACAGATCGACTGACCCCAACCAGGGTCAGGGCTTTCCGCTTGATTTCTCCATCAGTCTTTCATCAGACGGCCGCAACTGGACTCGGGTCTGCAGCCGCCACAACTATCCGCTGCCGACGGACGGCCGACCGCAGGCCTTCGATTTTGCTCCAATGAGCAATATCAGGTTCATCAAAATCGAGGCAACCCGGCTGCGCGCCAACCCTTATCAGGGAGGACGGTACGCCCTGCAGCTGAGCCAGATCATGGCCTTCGCCCGCCATCGTCTGCCAGCCATACCCGCAGCTCCCAAGAACATCGACGCCCAGCCTCACGGACACCGTCTGCGCCTGGCTTGGCAGCACGGACCAATCCGACACCAGGCAGACGCGCCCCACACCGCCCAGGTCCTTCTGCGTGACCGAAAAGGCAGGTCCATGACCTTCCACCTGGACCGGCCTCAAGGACGGGCCCACCTGGACGGAATCCCCTTCGGCTCCTGGCGTATGATCCTGCAGGAGTGCAACTCCACAGGCATCGGCGAACCTGCAGACCCGCTTGAACTGCATATAGGCCCTCAGAAAGCCGGAAGGACTGATCCGGCGCTACCCAGGCCCAGCGACCCCCAGGTCAGCATTGATTCGGCGGACATGACCGTACATGTGACTGTTGACCAGGTCCCTCAGGGGTTTTCAGGGTGCGAACTGACCTTGAAACCGACCGACGACCATGAGCCCGAGCCGACCGTCTGGCTGCCCGCCGGCGGGCAGACCCACAGTTTCCGACAGATTCCACCAGGCATCTACCGGGTCATGGCAACCTTTACCACCGAGGATGGCCGGGTCTCGCCCCCTTCTTCCCAAGGCGATCCCTTGATTCTGGGACATGCGCCCGGACGCCCGGCCAAACCCGGGCTGACTTCTTCCGGTAAAACCATGCAGGCATCCTGGTCGCCCCCGAACGATGGAGGCATCCCTCTACAGGCCTATCTGGTCACCATGCGCGAAATGGGCAGTAGGCAGAATACAAGACTGCGGTTGGCCGCGAAACAGACCACCTTGACCCTCGATGATCTGGGGCCCGGTAAGTACACGGTCAGCGTCAGCGCCATCAATGCGGCAGGAGCCGGACCTGAATCCCCCGTCTCCCTTCCCTGTCTCATCGCCGAGGGCGACCATGAACGCTGAGTCCCTGCCCAGGTCCGCCATTCTGGGCTACGGACTGGGCGATGCCGCCAACAACGTCGGCTGGCAGATGACCAACCTCTTTCTGACCACCTATTACCTCTACCTGGGCATGGACCCTATGCTGGTGGCCGACATCTTCCTGGGAGCCCACCTCTTCCAGGCCCTGGTCTACATGGTCGCCGGAAGAATCACCGACGGACGCGCCAAAGACCAGGAGGGCGGTCTGCGGCGGCTGGTGGTCGTCTTCGGCCTGCCGATGATGATCTCCGTCACCCTGATGTACACCATTCCGGCGGGCGCCCCCATGCCGGTGCGCATCGGCTGGGCCATCGCCACCTACCTGCTTTATCAGCTCCTTGGAGCCCTGGGCGGCGTGCCCTACGGAGCCCTGCTGGGAGCCATGACCCGGGACCCCGACGACCGCCAGCGCCTGGCGGCCTCCCGCACCTTCGGCGGAGCGGCGGCAGGGGTCGTCCTGACCTTTACCCTGGCTCCGCGGGTCAACGACATGGACCCCTCCCGACTCTTTCTTCCGGTGGTCGCCGCCTGCTGTCTGCTTGGCTCCCTGGGTTATCTGATCATGGCCCGGACCACCAGGGAGCGCTACCTGCCTCCGGCAGCTCCTCGCACCTCCCTGAAAGAGGATCTGCGGCTTCTAGCCGGCAATCGCCCCCTGCTGGTGGTCTGTCTGGCCACCTTGTTCCTGACCAATCCTGTGGCCTCGCTGGCCCCCATCGTCGCTAAAGAGGTTCTGACCGTCGGCAACCCTGGGCAGACCGGACGAATCACCTTCGCCCTGACGTTGGTGGGCGTCCTTGCCGGGGTGGTTGTAGCCCCCTGCTCGCCATGGCTGGTGCAGCGTCTAGGTAAACGGGGCACCTGGACCTTGGGCGGACTGATGGTCATCGGATCCTCGCTGGCCTTCATCCTGGTCCGGTCCGCCTGGCCTGCCGTTGCCTGCATAGCCTTGAACGGCATCGGAGTGCAGGTCATCACCCCCTGCATTTGGGCCATGCAGGCGGATTCGGTGCAGTACGAGCAGTGGCGAACAGGCAACGGAAACACCGCCGGAGCCTCCATGGCCGCCCTCAGCATCACCCGCCAGGTCGGAGCGGCCATCAATGGATGGGCGGGGCCGGCCATCCTGTCTTTCCTGGGTTACAGGCCGGGCATGAATGTTGCCCAGAATCCGGCCTTGGGCATCAACATGCGACTGGCTGTGGGCCTGGTACCGGCTGCCATGTTCACCATCTCGGTCCTGCTCATCCGCTGCTATCCGCTGACCGAGGAGGTCTTCGGACGCATCAGCGCCGATCTGCAGGCAGGGCGCCTACAATGCCAGTGCAGCCATATCAGGCAAGGAACGGAGCATCAGGCTTGTCCAGGAGATCCCCGGAGCCCGCACAGGGGCGGGAAGGGCACCGACGCGTGCGCATGATCGACGTGGCCGCAAAGGCCGGAGTGTCCCCGTCCACGGTCTCCCGCGCGCTCAACAATCCCAGTCGGCTGAACTCGCAGACAGCCAGCCAGATCCGCTCCCTGGCCCGATCCATGGGATACCCCCTGCCTGATCACCCTCCCAGCAAGGATGCGACCGGGCCGGTCATGATAACCTTTCTGGTCCAGGACACCTCCAACGGCATCTCCTCCCAGATCCTTGCCGGCGCTCAGGAAGCTCTTCCTGAGCAAGGTGCAGTCGGCATCATCGAAGCCGGAGCCGAGCTGGGGCATACGGAAGACCTGCTGGAACAACTGGTCGGGCACACCCGTGGAATCATTCTGGCCACTGATCAGGTCCGAGCATCAACGGCTCGGCGCCTGGGGCGCCGCCTGCCTCTTGCAATTCTCAACCGCCCCATGGAGGGCCTTCCCTCCGTCCTGCCCGACGCCTCCACCGGCCTAGCCCAAGCCTTGGAACTGCTACGGCGACAGGGACGACGGTCCGTAGTCTACATAGCCAGCCGGGTGGGGGCCTGGTCCGACCGTTCCCGTTGGGAGAGCGTGCAAGCACTCAGTCGGGCTATGGGGCTGGAATGCCGGCGAATGGGTCCAGTGGATCCTACTGTCCAAGGCGGCAGGCAGGCTGCAGCCGCTCTGGAGCAGGAACCTCCCGATGCTGTGGTCGCTTACAATGACCTGATTGCCGCTGGAGTCATTCTGGGACTGCAATCCAAAGGAATCACCGTGCCTGACAGGGTTGGCGTCATCGGATTTGACAACACCATGGTCGCTCCTGTCGTCAAGCCGGCCGTCGCTACGATTCGGATCCCCCGCAAAGCCATAGGACATGCTGCAGCGGATATTCTGCTTGGCCGGAAGCCCGAAACCGGGCAATCCCGCCAACAGTCCGCCCTGATCGCCCGGCTGCGCAAAGCCGGCATCCCGCCTGTTACTGAGGACCCCGGAGCCCTGACCCTGCCTACCTCGCTGATCATCCGGGATAGTCTGGGCATCCTTGACTTCGAGCGCACTCGAAGGAGTATAGCTGAATCTGCCGGAATGACCCGGCCAAGATGATGGCAAGGAGACTAACCCATGGCAATCAAACAGACGGCGGGCCACGACCGGCTCGGTCGGTTCGCACCACAATTCGCCCACCTCAACGATGATGTACTCTTCGGCCAGGTCTGGTCCCGCGAAGACGAACTTTCAGCTCGGGACCGTAGCATGATCACCTGCGCAGGTCTGATGAGCATGGGACTCTTCCCCCAGTTGAAGAGCCATATGGCCATGGCCAAGGGCAATGGCGTCACCCGCACTGAAATGGTGGCACTGATCACCCACCTGGCCTTCTATGCAGGCTGGCCCAAGGCATGGTCGGCTTTCGACCTGGCCAAGGAGGTCTACGGTGAGGGCGACCGTGACGACGAGAGCCAGGACACCACTGCACCTGCAACCGCAACTGCTGCCGGGACGGAGCCGGATTCAGGGCCCTATCCCTTGGGAGACTCGGCTGATGGACCCAACTTCACCGGTCATGTCTGGCTGCACCGACTGACTGATCCAGACGCAGAATGCGCCGCCAGCAATGTGACCTTCGCACCCGGATGCGTCAACCGTTGGCACACGCACCCACACGGCCAGCTGCTGATTGTCACCGCCGGGCAGGGGTGGGAGCAGGAGGAAGGCCATCAGCCCCGCAGGCTGGAACCCGGCGACGTGGTCTTCTGCCCGGCAGGCGTCAGACACTGGCATGGGGCCTCGGCCCGGTCATCCATGGCCCACATCGCCGTTACCCCGGCCTCAAGCGGACAGTCTCCGGTCGAGTGGATGGAGTTCCCAGATCCCGATCAGGTAGCCGCTCTGGGGTGACTCACACGGCCTGATTACAGTGTGTCCTCGCCCTGCAGATATTGAGGCCGACAGACAACTACCGGTTCCCGCCTGCCTTTACACTGAAGACATGGCTAACAAGAAAGGCCCGACCAAGGGTTCGGGCGGCAAGCACCGCAACAAACTGCGCGGACGGGGGCCTACCCCCAAGGCCGAGGATCGCGTCTACCACAAGGCCTATAAGGCCCGGCAGGCGGCCCAGCGCAGGCAGGCGGCCGATCCACGTCTGGCAGCCCGCCGCCGGGCCGACCGATTCACCTCTGATTCCGATGATCTGGTCATCGGCCGCAATGCAGTCCTGGAAGCCCTGCGTGTAGGAGTCCCAGCCAGCCAGCTCTATCTGGCCGCCCGGATGGAACACGACGACAGGACCAGAGAAATCGTACGGCTGGCCGGGCAAGAGGGACTCAACCTGCTGGAAGCCGACCGTCTGGAGATGAACCGCATCGCCCGGTCCAGCAACCACCAGGGCGTAGTCCTCAAGGTGCAGCCCTACCAGTACGCCTCCCTGCAGAGCCTGGTCGACAGGGCCGAGAAGCACGCGGCCGCCCTGGAAGGAGCCGATCAGGCGACCAAGGTTGCCGCCCGCCCGCTGTTCATCGCCCTGGACGGGGTCACTGACCCGCAGAATCTCGGGGCCGTAATCCGTTCAGCAGCGGCCTTCGGCGCCTCGGGGGTGGTCCTGCCCGAGCGACGCAGCGCCTCGGTCACAGCTGCGGCCTGGAAGGTGTCTGCCGGAGCCGCCGCCCATCTGCCTGTGGCCCGCGTGGTCAATCTGACAAAGGCCATCCAAGGACTCAAGGAGCGCGGCTACTACGCGGTTGGCCTGGACGGCGCAGGCACCACCACAGTAGGCGAGACAGGCTTCGAGACTGATCCGCTGGTGGTGGTCCTGGGCTCCGAGGGCAAGGGGCTGAGCCGCCTGGTCCGCGAGAACTGTGATGCCCTGGCCTCCATCCCCATTTCCAGCTCGGTGGAGTCCCTGAACGCCTCGGTTGCGGCTGGCATCAGCCTCTACGCCGTAGCCATGGCACGCCGACGGTCCGCCAGCCAAGCGCAATAGCTCCAGGCAGACACCGGCAATCTGAAGACAGACAAGCCAGGCGGCAACAGCCTACGTGCGGTAATAGCCTGCTGCAGACTGGTTGCCGCACAGACCAAAGAATCAGCTGGAAGCCCAGACTGCATCGTCCTGATCGTCCTGGTCGGCAGCCGCATCCAGGCTGCCAGGGGCGTAGACCGATCTCAGCGAGCGTCGGCCGCCATTCGCGTCCTCAAAGGCCGGCTGCGACGACACCTCCTCGACAGCCCGGTCACGGTCCGTCTGGGTGCCTGCTCGGGTCTGGCCTCCAGCATTGGTTTGGTCAGTCACCTCACTGTCAGCTGCGTCTTGGCCTTCCACTTCACGGCCATTTGCATCCTTGTCGGTCCGATCGCGGCCGGCTTGCTCATCCTGACCGGCCTGGGCATGACCGCCCTGCCAATTCATCTCGTCGTCGACCACCCCGGCATCGGCCTCTTCATTGATGGTCTTCATGTCCTCGGAATCCAGCCGGTACTCGGGCAGGGACTCGCTGATGTAGCTCTGCACGGCCTCGGCCATGGGCACATCGTGGCCGGCCTTCTCGGCCATCAGCCAGCGGTGGGTCAGCACCTCATGGAAGAACTGGGCCGGTTCGATCTGCGAACGATATTCCGGCGGGATCATGCGCACAGTAGGCTCGAAGACCTCGCGCATCCAGTCGGTGGCCACGATCTCCAAGTCCTCGCCCTGACGCCAGGTGGAGGCACGATAGGCATCCAAATCGTTGAGCAGCCGCCGGGCCTGGTTCTCCTGCACGTCCAGACCAGTCAGCCGCAGCAGCTTGCGAGAGGCGTAGCCGGCATCGACCACCCTGGGCCGCACCAGCACCCGGTTGCCGTCCTCCTCGGTCTTCATTTCCAGCTCGTCCACGTCGAAGCCCAGATCGTTGAGCCGGTTGACGCGGCGCTCGATCTTCCACATCTCATCCGGGTCGAAGCTGTCCACGTCCGTCAAGGCGCTCCAGAGTGAGTGATAGCGGTCCACCAGCCGGTTGCCCACACCGACCTCGTCCACCTCGCCGGCCAGCAGGTTGCCGGAATCCAGATCCATGAGCTCACCGATGATGTTGGTCCTGGCCAGATCAATGTCGTACTCGCGCTGGCCGTCGGTCAGGCTGGGATGCAGATCGCCGGTCTCGGCATCGACCAGGAAGGCCGAGAAGGCATCGGCATCGCGCAGAAAGAGCACGTTGGACAGGGAAACGTCGCCCCAGTAAAAACCGGCCAGATGGAGCCTCACCAGAAGGACCGCCAAAGCATCGATCAGACGCTCGGCCGTGTCCGGGCGCAGATTGCGGGCGAATAGGGCACGGTAGGGCAGTGAGAACTTCAGGTGTTGGGTGACCAGCATGGCCTCAAGAGGCTCGCCCTCACGGGTGTGTCGACCGGTGACCACGGCGATGGGATTGACCGTAGGCAGCTCCAGTTTTTTCAGCTTGCGCAGAAGTTCGTACTCACGCTCGGCCACCCTCTGGGTGATCTCCTTCATGGCGTAGACATCGTCGCCCACGTGGACAAAGCGAACCACGTGCCGGGAGATGCCTCTGGGCAGGTTGGCCAGCAGATCCCGGGGCCAGGTGGCCAGCGGCCGCTCCCAGGGCAGGGTAAACATCCTGGGGTTGGAGCTGGTGGCCGTGATGTGCAGGGCAGTCGGCTCCTGCTCAGAGGAGGGATCGGCCGTGGTCTTTATCGAGGTGGCTTTCAGGGCACGAGGGTCCAGAGAGGAGGCCGTCGCCCGGTTGATGTTCACGCTAGTCATGCTTCATCCATCCCATCGCCGCCCATCCTATACGGGAAGAGCCCCGCACGGATGCGCCGCGCGGGGCTCCTGGTCACCCGGTTAACAAGGAAAGGAGATGATATCAATGATCGGATACGGGCCCTGCGGCTCGGCGGGAAACCGTGGCCGAACCACAGGGTCACAGAAAGGCTCAGTTCAGCCGCAGCTCACTGGCCGGGGAGAAGAGGTGCATCTTTTCAGGATCGATGTGGATCTTGACCACGTCGCCCACCTTGGGCAGGTCGCGCGGGTTGACGCGGATGGTGGTCAGCTTGTTCTGGTCGGACATGACGATGGCCTGCTCAGCCATGCTGTTGTCGGTCAGAATGTTGCCGTAGATGTAACCGTCGGAGCCCAGATCCTCCACGTTGGCCACCTTCAAGGAGAAGGCATCCGGATCGGAGGGGCTGGCCAGACCGGCATTCTCGGGACGGAAGCCCACGACGATCTTGCCCTGGTCCTCAGGGGTCAGCTTGTCGACGGCCTCGCGCGGCAGGCTGATGGTGTCCTCGCCGATCTTGGCCTGGCCGTTGACCACGGGATGGATGTTGATGTTCATGGAGGGCGAACCGATGAAGCCAGCCACGAAGACGTTCTCAGGCCGATCATAGAGCTCGGTAGGCGCACCCACCTGCTGCAGGACGCCCAACTTGATGACAGCGATCCTGTCGCCCATGGTCAGAGCCTCGGTCTGATCGTGGGTCACATACAGGGTGGTGACGTTGAGCTGACGCTGCAGAGCAGCGATCTGGGTACGGGTCTGGACACGCAGCTTGGCGTCCAGGTTGGACAGAGGCTCATCCATCAGGAAGACCTTGGGCTGACGCACAATAGCGCGGCCCATGGCCACACGCTGACGCTGACCACCTGACAGAGCCTTGGGCTTGCGGTCCAGGTACTCGGTCAGATCCAGCACCTCGGCGGCCTTCTCCACCCGCTGGCGAATCTGATCCTTGGGGGTGCCAGCGATCTTCAGGGCGAAGCCCATGTTGTCGGCCACGGTCATGTGGGGGTAAAGGGCGTAGTTCTGGAAGACCATGGCGATGTCGCGGTCCTTGGGCTGCATGGTCGTCACGTCCTTGTCACCAATCATGATGCGCCCCTTGTTGACCTCTTCCAGGCCGGCCAGCATGCGCAGGGTGGTGGACTTTCCGCAGCCGGAAGGCCCTACCAGAACAAGGAATTCACCGTCTTTGATGTCCAGACTAAGGTCACTGACCGAGGGCTCATCGTTGCCCGGGTAGATACGAGTGACGTGGTCGAATACCACTTCTGCCATTGTTCATCCTTTCATCGGCAGGTACGTGCCGAACGATCCGTAGTGAAGGGTTGATTTTCACTGTGGTTTCCGTCCCGGGGTCAACACCGACATCGGCATGGCCATGCGACGGTTTTCTATTTTGTGGTTAAGAGAAACTCTCCCTTGAGCCAGTGTCCACTATACACCAAGGCCTGAATTCGACGTGCAAACCCTTGCCGAGACTCAATCCTTGGGCTTGTCGGAATCCTCAGAGCCGCGCTCGAAGACCGTCCTGGCCACGTTGATCGCGTTGATGACCCTGGGGAATCCCACGTAGGGAGCACATTGGAGTATGGCTTCGACCACGGCCGCCTTGCTCAGCCCCACATTCAGGGCTCCCTGTATGTGAACAGTCAGCTGTGGAGCCGTGTCGCCCTGCGTCACCAGACTGCCTATGGTGACCAGCTCACGCTGCTGAAGATCGAGTCCTTTCCTGGTGTATATGTCGCCAAAAGCAAATTCGACAATCCAACGGCCAAGGTCCGGCGCTATATCCTGAAGGGAGTCGATGACAGCCTGTCCTCCCTTGCCGTCAATAGCGGCCAAGGCCTGGGATCCCTTTTCAAAGCGCGAAGCTTCCATGGAAGCCCCTTCTTTCTGTTGTTTTGTATATTCCCCCGCCGAGAATATTGTATCAATGCCTGTTTACGCATTAAGCCGCTGACGGCCTTGGAAGCGGCGAAACGGTAGGGACCATAATCAGGTGCTTTTCAACCAGTCGGGGCACAATGGAGATATGAGCGATCTTGAGGGTTTGGACCTGAGGCCGGGACGGCTGGTAGGGGGCTACACCCTGATCGAGCCCCTGGGCGGTGGTGCCATGGGGTCCGTCTGGCGCGCACGTGATGGCGGGGGCCAGGACTACGCCATGAAGATCCTGCGGGAATCCCTGGAGGAGGATCAAGTCTCGTCAGACAGCCCTGAAGAACGCGACCGCGCCTCGGCCCGCGAGCGCCTGCGGCGCGAGGCTCTGGCCCTGCAACGGATTCGCCATCCAGGCGTCTGCCGGATCGTGGATATGGAACTTGATGATGCCCTGGCCTTTATCGTGACCGAACTGATCGAGGGGCGCAACCTTCGCGACGACGTGGCCGTCAACGGCCCCTATCAGGGTGACGATCTGGAGCGGCTGGCACGGAAGCTGACCGATGCCGTCGCAGCCGTCCACCAAGCGGGCATCGTCCACCGGGACATCAAGCCCACCAATGTCATGATCTCGGTCTCGGGGCCGGTGCTTGTGGACTTCGGCATCGCTATGGGCCAGGGGCAAAGCCATGTGACCCGAACCGGGCTGGTCATGGGGACCCCTGGCTTCATCGCCCCGGAGATCATTGACGGAGCCGAGGCCGACCAAGAAACCGATTGGTGGAGCACGGCAGCCGTTCTGGCCTATGCAGCCACCGGACGAGCGGTCTTCGGCGACAAACCCATGATGGCGGTTCTGGAGCGGGAGGCTTCGGGCAATGCTGACCTTTCCGGGCTGCCCATCGGCACCATGAGAGCCCTGCGCTCGGCCCTCTCCCCCGACAGGGGTGCACGTTGCACGCCCGAGGAACTTCTGGAGGCCATCGGTCGGGACGCCATGGATCCGCAGGCCTGGCAAGGAGAGCAAGACGACCAGGAATCCAGCAAAGACAATCAGGAGGCGATGCGCCCTTTTGGCGGCGGCTCTTCGGAGGCTGAGGGGCAGGCCGACTCGCCCACCATGGTCGTTGAACCGGCCACCATGCCAATGCCGCCAATCGCGCAGGCTGATCCGGACAGTCCGCGGACGGCCTGGTCACAACCTCCGACTGAGGAAGAAGCCGATGAACAGACGACCCTCCTACCCGACACGGAACAGCCCACCAGCCTGTTGAATCCCCTTCCCACAGCCGAGGAGCAGACACAGGCATGGCAGGACCAACAACCCTTAGCCGACCGACAAGATCTTCAAGCCACCACCGTTCAGGATCCGCTACCGCCAGCACAGCCCCTGCCCAGCGGATACCGCAATGAGGCGAATGCCCACTGGCTGGGAGACCAGCCTCCAGCTCAGATGCGGCGCCTGCGCTACCTGAAGGCGGGAACCCCCTGCCTGGTCATGCTGGGAATCCTCCCCGCCCTGCTGACAGCTCTGGCCCCGGTCTCGGCACTGGTCGCCGCCGGAATCCTCCTCTGGGCCCTGAGCACCGCAGGATGGAGCATAAAGGCCCAAATAGAACGGGAGCTGCGCCGCGAGGGCCCTCGGCGGGGCACCGACCGTCTGTTGAACGCGGCCGCCCTTCCCTGGCACTTGCTCAGGGGCCTGGCGGCCGCCCTGCTCCGCCTGCTGGGCATAATCCTTGTCCAAGCCTTGGCCGCGCTGCCGCTGACCTGGATAGGCGCCCTCACCACCGTTCATACAAGTCTGACCTTGGGCGGGCACCTGCTGATCTTCCCCCTGCCAGCGGCCAGGCCACTGTCCGCCGGCGGACTGGCCATGGCCCTGGCGACGCTGGCCGGCTGGCTGTTGACAACCCTGCCCACGCAAGACGGCTCAGCCCCCAAGGCCAGCAGTGGCAACATGGTCCTGCGTCTGGCGGCGGGCCGCATCCCCATGGGCCGCCAGAATCCCGATGCGCCGGGTAGCCCCCGTCGCAGATGGATTCTGCTCCTGGTCTGGTTGCTGATCATTGCCGTTCTCCTGGCCGGGCTGATTACCCAGCCCTCCATGGATTGGGCACCCATTCGCCTCCTGCGCGCCTAAGGTGGCGCTTCACCCCCGGCGGCTACACTATGCTCAGTATGCCAAGGAAAGGATCCAGGTCATGTCCAAGGGCAAGCAGAACCATCAGGCCGCGCTCAAGGCCCAGGAAGAAGCTCGGCGGCTCCAGGAGGCCAAGGAACGCCGCCAGCAGACCATGATCGGCATCATTGTCACCGTGGTGCTCATCGCACTGATCGCTCTGGGCGGATTCTTCTACTGGCGCAGCCATCGCCCGGTCAAAACCCAGGACCTGGAACAGGCCCGGCAAGCCGTCGCCCGGGTCAAGGAGAAACCCTCGGCCGCCAATGACCAGGGTGGCTTCCTGATCAGCTCCCGGGGGCTGGGCAAGCCAGTGGCCAAAGCGCCGACCGTGGAGATATACATGGACTTCATGTGCCCAGGATGCGGCGCCCTGCATCGCGGGCTGGACTCCACCTTGACCGGTCTTGTGGATGGCGGGCAGATCAACTTGGTCATCTACCCCATGAGCTTCATGGACCGGCTCTCCACGGACAACTACTCGACCAGGACGGGCACGGCCACCATCTATGTGGCCCAGCACGATCCGGACCACCTGCTGCCCTTCATAGCCAATCTCTACGCCAAGGACTTCCAGCCGGACGAATCCAACTACCAACCGATCAGCAACGACAAGATCCGCCAGCAGGCCATCAAGGCCGGGGTTGATCCCAAGGTTGCCGACCAGGCACTCAAGGGCCACTACCGGGACTGGATCAAGGCCATGGACGCCTATACCCCCATGCGTAAGGAGCTCTGGAATCCCTCCGGGTCCAACAAGGGACAGATGACCACGCCCACGGTCCGCATCAACGGCAATTACTGGGATCTGGGCAACCTGTCCCGGGCCGGCTTGGACTACCGCGCAGGCCTGCTCAAGGCTCTGGGCCTGGATCAGTCCAAGGTGGGCGTCAAGGGAGCCATGCCCGCAATCGGCGCCTCCGGCCATCCGCGCTCACTGGACTGAACTGGATACGTCGAGAGAAATTTCGCGCCCAGCGTCCCCTTGGGGGCATGGTGATGGTACGATATCATTTCGTACCGCGGCCCGGAATGCTGTAATGGACCACCGGGACCGCCTCCTTAGCTCAGTTGGCCAGAGCAGCCGCCTTGTAAGCGGCAGGTCGTCAGTTCGACTCTGACAGGAGGCTCTACGCCAAGAACGAACTATTAAATCCAACTATTCATTTTTCTTCTTGGCAGGCTACAATAATGGACATTGCCTGGATAACTACAAATACTTCCCTCGAGTAAGTCATTTCGGAGGCTCGTCCTCCGAAGTACGAACGGAGCATTTCCCCAACCATCTCCGTTCGTATTCGAGGACGGGATCATTCCCCTTCATTCCCGTCCTCTTGACGTTGACCCGCCGACCAGGACCCGGGTCTTGAAAAAGCCGACTGACCGATGAAGGCCAAGTCGGCTTTTTTATTGCCGTCCGTCTACTACAAATGTGGATATTTGCCCGACCTTGCGAATTGTGCGGCCTTACTCCATGCCCGCACCGCTAGAATTGCGGGGTACAGATAAGGCAGGAACGGGGAGGCGAGCACATGGCCAGACGCTGGACACCGCGGCGTTTTGTCGTGCTCAGAAGGATCCGCGTGGCCTCTTGCGCCCTTCTGGTCGTTCTGGCCATGATTCTGACCTTCGGCATTACTGCACGCAAGAGCGTGGCGTTGAGCGTCAACGGACAGACCAGAATGGTGACCACCTATGCCTACAGCGTGGACGGTCTGCTACGCCAGCAGGGGGTCAAGGTCAAGACCCACGATCTGGTCGATTCCACCTCGGGAGGCCAGCTGCGCAACCATGCGGCGGTCACTGTGCGCTCCGCCTATCAGACCACCATCGTCATTCAGGGGCAGCGGGTGCCCTTCTGGACCACGGCAACAAGCATGGACCAGCTGCTGGGATTCTTTGAGGAGAACCGCAAGCAGGCCATGAAGGTCACCGTGGATGTGGGCAACGTCTACAACCAGCTGACCGGCGGTCTGGTCATCAATCAGGCCGGGCCGGTCACGGTCGTGGCTGATGGGAAGACCTCGGTGGCCCCGAACGGCAAGCTTCCAGCCGCCTCCATCCTGGACTCCAAGGGTATCGTGCTGGGCAAAGAGGATCGGGTCAGCGTGGAGCATGACCAAGGCACCACTGTGCTGCGTGTCCAACGGGTCACCCACGGAAACACTCAAAGAACGGTTCCCCTCCCCTTCGCCACGAGGACCGTGGTCGATCCGAGCCTGGCGCCCGGTCAGACCCAGGTGCGGCAGGCGGGCGTAGCCGGTCAACGCCTGCAGACCATCCAGGTCACCTACGTGGATGGACAGGCCGAATCGGAGCAGGTGGTCAAGGAGGAGACCGTAGCCATGCCAGTGGATCAGGTGGTGGCCGTCGGTCCCGACAAGCCACAGGAGGGCCAGAACAGCGGGCAGCAGTCCAAGGGCAACGCAGGCAAGGACTCCCAACAGACGCAGAAGACCCCCTCTCCGAGCCCCTCGCCCAGCCAGGATTCGCAGTCGTCATCAACACCGGCCCCTACGCCGACACAGACCAAGCCGCCACAGACCACGCAGCCGACACAGCCGAGCACACCAACTCAGCCTAAGCCCGAGGACAAACCAGCCCCGTCCCCAGCGCCAAGCCCATCTCCTAGCGGTCTTTGGCACGCAGAACCTGAAGTAGCCCAGGCCTATGCCGGCGGTGCTGCCGCCCAGCGCGGATGGACAGGTTCGGAGTTCACGGCTCTAGTGGAACTGTGGAACAGGGAATCAGGATGGCTCTGGTATGCCGAAAATAAAAACTCAGGCGCCTACGGTATTCCCCAGGCTTACCCCGGCTCTAAGATGGCGCTATTTGGAGCCAACTGGCATGACGATGCCGCTGTCCAGATCGATTGGGGCCTCTACTACATTGCGCAGCAGTACGGGAATCCTAGTACGGCCCTGGAATATCAAAAACGGCATAATTCGTACTAATCCCCAACCACACCCGCCGAGCAACGAACCGACATGAACACTAAACCCGAAAGCGACCGCCTCCTGGGTGCCGCCGACATCCGACGCATCGCCGACCAGATCGATATCCACCCCACCAAGCGATTGGGGCAGAACTTCGTCATCGATCCAGGAACTGTCCGCAGAATCGTGCGTTTGGCGAGAGTGGAGTCCGACCAATCCGTTCTGGAGGTGGGTCCTGGTCTGGGATCCCTGACTCTTGGGCTGCTGGAGGCTGGCTGCCTGGTGACCGCCGACGAGATCGATCCCGTCCTGGCCCAGCAGCTTCCGCAAACCGTCCGCGAGCGCATGCCGGAGAGCCTGGACCGGCTGACCGTGATCAACCGTGATGCCCTGACCTTGACCCCTCAGCTGGCAGGCGACGCGGGCACGGCCACCGACCTGGCCATGGTGGCCAACCTGCCATATAACGTTGCCACTCCGATCATTCTGACCCTCCTGGTCCGGTTCGCCAATCTGAGCCGGTTTTTAGTCATGGTCCAGAAGGAGGTGGCGGATCGGCTGACGGCAGCCCCGGGCTCCAAGGTCTACGGCGCTCCCAGTCTGAAGCTGGCCTGGTACGGGCATGCCGCCCAAGCGGGCAGAATCGGGCGCCATGTCTTCTGGCCAGCCCCCAACGTGGACTCGGCCCTGGTTTCCTTCACCCGGGACAAGGATGGACGCGGGCGCGGGGACGAGGGGACGAGGACCGAGGTCTTCGCCCTGATCGATGCCGCCTTTGGACAGCGCCGCAAAACCCTGCACGCCGCCCTGAAGGGTCTGGTGACCACCGAAGCCTTCCAGGCAGCAGGCATTGACCCTGCACGTCGGGGGGAAACCATGACCATCGAGGAGTTCGTCGCCCTGGAGCAAGCCCGCCGCGAGGTGACCGCGTGAGCCCGGCAGCCGGACGGGACGGCGTGTGCCTCTGCTGTCCCGCCAAAATCAATCTGAGACTTCGCGTTGGTCCTACCCGAACCGACCTTGGAGGACGACACCGCCTGGACACCATATACAGCGCCGTGGGAATCTGGGACCGGGTGGAACTGCGCCCGACAGAACCTGGCAGCGGCTTCCGCCTGAGCTTGGAGGGTGAGCACCTTGGCGACCTGAACCGCCGGGATGCCGATCCACACGCCAACCTAGCCGTCAAAGCCCTCCTGGCCATGGCCCAAGCCACCGGGCACGAGCCTGATGTGGCCATCCACATCGTCAAACGGATACCGGTGGGCGCCGGCCTGGCCGGCGGATCAGCGGATGCTGCCGGAACCATGCTGGGCCTGAACCGGCTTTGGAATCTAGGGATGGCTGCCGCCGACCTGGATCGAATCGCTGCCAGTCTGGGCGCGGATCTGCCCTTCTGCCTGCATGGAGGGCTCAGCAGAGGCACAGGTTTCGGCCAGATTCTGGAACCCCTGGATCCTGATGGCCCGCAGGCCCAGCGGCTGTCCCGAGCTGGGCTGACCGGACACCTCCTGATCGGGGCCTACGAGAGCCAACTGAGCACAGCCCAGGTCTACAAGGCCTTCGATCTGATCGGACCCGGCTCCCACGATCTGAACGACCTGCAGGAGACCGCCTGCACTCTGCACCCGCGCTCACGCCAAGCTCTGGACCTTGCCCGACGGGCAGGCATCGGGCCGGCTTTCGTCTCTGGATCAGGCCCCTCGGTTGTGGTCATGGCCCCTCGGCCCGAGCAGGCAATCGCACTGATAAGGCTCTGGCGGGAGCAAAATGCCGTGGACAGGATCATCGAGGCTGACTCGCCAGTCCTGCCCAGGATGGTCCCACTGCGAGTCACCCATAGACAGTAGAGTAGGCAACATGACGAATCCCGAACCACTGGACGAACGCGAGGCCCGCAGGCAGTTCGTACGACGGCGGCAGAAGATGGTCTTCACCATAGTCGTCAGCGCCCTAGTGGCCATCCTGGTCATATGCAGTCTGATCATCTTCGGGTCCATCGGGCATAACGCCAAACACACCAGCATCGCCAAGCCCAACTATGGGGTCGCCGTGCCCTGCCCGCCTGACAAGTCCAAGCTGGTCAACCACCCCGACATCCGCGTGCGGGTGCTCAACGGAACCAACAAGTCCGGTCTGGCCACTGCCCTGGCCTCGGCCCTGCGCAATCGGGGATTCAACATGCAGGATGTGGCGGACTATCCAGGCAAGACCGAGACTGCACGCACCGAGATACGCTTCGGGGCCTCGGCCATTGACCGTGGCTACACAGTGGGATCCCAATTCAACGATGCCGTGCTGATCATGGACGACCGCGGCGACGATCTGATCGACGTGGTCGTCGGGGCCACCTTTAACGATCTGAACGACGAGGACAGCACCTCTGTCGTGGGCCGTAAGATCGAAGCCATCAAGGGCTGCCAGGCCGATCCCTCCTCCATGAAGAACCTGCCCAAGGCTCCCAAGGCCTGACGCTGGCGATCCGGCTTACTGCCGGATTCAACACAACGACACCACAATCCTCGCCGCCAATGTTCGCAGCTTTCTGACCAGGAGTTCCGGGGAAGGGTTGACCTGGGTCAGGCTTGGTCGGCGCCTTCTCTTTGCCACCAGTCCCGTAGCTCCTGCTCGGCTGTCTGCCGGTCGACAGGGCCCTGATCCAGGCGGTAGTCCAGCATGTGCCGGTAAGCACGTCCCACCTGCGGTCCGGGCTTGAGGCCCAGAATCTGCATGATCTGTCGTCCATCCAAGTCGGGCCGGATGGCATCCAGATCCTCCTGCTGGCGCAATTGAGCCACCCTGTCCTCCAGCTCGTCCATGGCTGAGGAGAAGACCTGGGCCTTGCGCTTGTTTCGGGTGGTGGCATCGGCCCTGGTCAGGCGATTGAGCCGCTCATAAAGCGGACCGGTCTCCCGGGCATAACGGCGGACGGCCGCATCGGTCCACCGCTCGTCCACATAGCCATGGAAGCGCAGGTGCATGGAGATCAGGTCGCAGACGTCGGCGATCAGGTGGTGGTCGAAGCGCAGGGCTTTCAGGCGCTTACGGGCCAACCGGGCTCCGACAGCATCATGATGATGAAAACTGACCTTGCCACCGGGCTCAAAGCGTCTGGTGGCGGGCTTGCCGATGTCGTGCAGCAGGGCAGCCAGGCGCAGGGTCAGATCCGGGGCGGGCACAGGTCCGTCAGGTCCGGTCTCCAGGGCGATGGCCCGGTCCACCACCATCAGGGTGTGCTCGAAGACGTCCTTGTGCCGGTGATGCTCGTCTATCTCCAGCTGCAGAGCCGGCACCTCGGGCAGAACGATGTCAGCCAAGCCGGACTGCACCAGGGCCTCGATGCCCTGGACGGGGTGTTCGGCCAGCATGAGCTTGGTCAGCTCATCGCGAATCCGCTCGGCCGAGACGATGCTGATTCGATCGGTCATGCGGGTGATGGCCTCTGCGGTCTCCGGAGCGATGGTGAATCCCAGCTGGGCTACGAACCGCACGGCCCGCATCATCCGCAAGGGATCGTCGTCGAAAGACTGGCGGGGATCCACCGGGGTCCGCAGCACCTGCTTGGCCAGGTCGTTAGCCCCCCGGTAGGGGTCCACGAAGATCAGGTCGGGCACCCGCAGGGCCATGGCATTGACGGTGAAGTCACGCCGTGAAAGATCGCCCTCGAGACTGTCCCCATAGTCCACCTCGGGCTTGCGGGAGTCGGGATCGTAGGTGTCTCGCCGGTAGGTGGTCACCTCCACCTTGACCTCGGTGCCGTCAGGACGCCGCCGAAGCGCACCCAAGGTGCCGAATTTACGACCCATATCCCAGAAGCCCGACCCCCAATGGCGCAGGATGGGCTCGAACTGCTCGGGTCGGGCCGAGGTGCAAAAGTCCAGGTCGTGGGAGGGCCGACGCAGGAGCAGATCGCGTACAGGACCCCCTACCAACGCCAGTTCATATCCCTGCTCGGCGAAGAGGCGCCCGAGCTCGATGGCCTCCGGCCAGACTTGGAAATCCACGCTCACCCTTTCCTACGGAGTTGATGCGCCTACTAGCATACCGTTACCCCACCTGCACATTACCTTACGTAGAGTTGGAGTATGATTACGCCCGCAGACATGGCGCGCATGCTTGCACATAGCGCCAACCCTGCGGACACCCATGCCCGCGGCCAGCAGAGGCGGGACCATCTTGTGGAAACCGTAAGCGAACGTCTGGATCCGCAGGTCCGCGAGCACATACAGGCAGAGGATGACGCTCCCACGCCTGCCCTCATGCCCCGACATAAGCAGGCATCAGGACCTTCGACCTTTGCCTCCCTGGATGCCCAGGAACTGCCCGTGGTGCGCGAGTATTCGGCGGGTGGACTGATCTTCGACCGGCATGACCGGGTGGCCATCATCGCCCGGCACTCCCGCTCGGGCCACCTGGAATGGTGCCTGCCCAAGGGCCATATCGAGAAGGGGGAAACACCCGAGCAGACGGCGGTGCGCGAGGTTCATGAGGAGACTGGGATACTGGGCCGAGTGACCGATTCCATCGCCACCATCGACTACTGGTTCACCGGAACTAACCAGCGGGTCCACAAGTTGGTCCATCATTTCGTCCTGCGAATGATCGGCGGCTCCCTGAGCGTGGAAGGCGACCCCGATCATGAGGCCGAGGATGCCATCTGGGTGGACTTCTCCGACCTGACCTCGGTGCTCAGTTACCCCAATGAGCGTAAAATAGCCTGGCTCTACGCGAGGAAGTACAAAAAACAGCCATGATCCAGACCCCCCTGCGCCCGAGCGGGCGCACCAGCCAGCACACTCATGCCTTCAATCGGTGGACCCGGTGGGCTCGAATCCTGCTAACGATCGTCCTTCTACTGACCCTGGTGATGGCTCCTTGGCATCCGACACCAGCCTTGGCTGCCACCAATCATCAGAGCTCTGCCGAGGTGGCCCTGCGCTGGTCGACGCCAGTGGTGACCGACAAGTCCGGCTACACTCTGCGCGCCGCGGTGACCAACACCGCCAACCAACCCATGGAGAATGCCCATCTGAGCGTATCCACAAACGCCCTTTACTCCTTTAGCTCCCGGGCCGATATGCAGGCCTGGTCCGAAGGCCACGCTCGCATCCCCACACCGGACGTGCTGGGTACGCAGACCGTACCGACAATCCCGGCAGGGCAGAGCGTCGAGGTTGCAGTCAACGTGCCGGCTGATCAAGATGCAATCAAGAAGATGACCAGCTGGGGGCCCAAACCTGTCCGGCTCTCCCTGAGCGACGATCAGGACCAGGTCCTAGGCGATGTGTTTACCTTTCTGACCCGGACCTGGGATGGCCTGCCTACCGCAGGTACACCCGCCCTGGCCCTGACCATGGTCATGCCGCTGACCTCCTCGGATTGGAACATTGACGACAAGGCCATGACGGCGCTGATGACTCAGTCAAGTCCGGGCGACGATAAAAACCGCAGCGTGACACTGACCCGCCAGGGGGCCCGCCGACAGGGGGATCAGAGCCAGTTGCTGACCAAGCATGGGTCCCTGCAGGCCCTGGGCGATCCGGTCTATCTATCCGCCTTCGCCAATCGTCCCCAGATCCAGGGACTAATTCAGCCGGCCGACTTCGACATCACTGGGTATGCCTCCCAGAATCAGGACCGCTATGCCCAGGCTGGGGTCACCCCCGGATCCTGGAGCGCCAAGACTTCGGCCAAACTCTATGCCGACAGCGCGCCTGACACATACGCCTGGCAAGGCAGACAGGAGTGGACCATGGAGTCCATCACCGCCGCCCGCCGTGCCGGCTATCAGACGGTCATCGCCCCCCAGGGCTTCGAGGTCGATGCCGGCACCTCCGCCCACACGGGCAAGTACACCATCGAAACCAAAGCCGGAAAGGTAACCGTCCTATCGGCCCAGCGCGAGCTCAGCAACCTGGCCAGGGGCCACCCCAGCTCCACGCGTGCCACCGGGGAGCAGACCCAGGCCGGGCAGACGGCCCGCTTCATAGCCCAGAGCGCCTTCTATCAGATGGAACAGCCCTACGCCGAACGTTCCCTTCTGGTCTGTTTCGATACCGATGAAGACACCCAGCAGGCGGACCGGATCATGACCGAATTGGAGCATGCCCCATGGATCAGCCTGAAGTCCATGGACGACCTGATGCAGGCGCCCGACTTCACCGGCGGATCGTCGGGTCTGCTCAAGGCCCTGGAACTCGGCAACACCAAGGGCAGCGCCAAACATGGCGATGGCTCGACGGGCACCTTGGACTCCCTGATCGCCAGCCGGTCTGAGATCGACCGATTCGCCACCACTATCCTGGCTGACGGCAAGCAGGATTCCCAACCCACCGCCAGCGCCACGGCAGGCAAGACCGACAGCCAGGCTCTGGCCCGCCAGGATGCCGACGCCACCGCACGCCAGCCCAAGGATCCGCATCAGTGGCTGAGCCAGCTGACCGCCGCCCACGACGACCTGGCTCTGAAGTCACTAGGCGGAACCGCAGCTGCCGCTGGTTTGGCCGATCAGGCCGAGGCCATATCCCACCGACTCCTTGATGGTGTCAGCATCACGCCCAGCGAATCTCTGAACGTCGTCAGTGAGACGGCTTCCATGCCCGTGACCGTCAGCAACAGTCACCCCTACCCTGTCCACGCCCGCATCAGCGCCCGAACCGACTCCATGGAGATCGTCACCTCGCGTATGGCGGAGGTGGTCATTCCCGCCCGATCAGAAGCCCAGGTGACCTTCAAGGTCAGGGTGGCAGCAGCCGGCAGAGCCAATGTGGATATCGGTCTGCTGGACCGCCAAGGCCGACCCTTCGGCCAGGTGCGCCGGGCCCAGATCACCAGCAATCTACGGCTGAGCGACATGAGCGGCCTGATCATTATTGTCATCGCCGTGCTTCTGGGACTCCTGGGGCTCTGGCGGCAGTTCCACCGTACGAAGGACCCGGACGAATGAGTTCCGTAGGGCGCAATTCCGCCATCATGGCCACGGGCACCGCGGCCTCCCGTGTGACCGGGCAGATCCGCACCATCCTGCTGGCAGCCGCCATAGGCACCACCGGAATCGCGGCTGACGCCTACCAGACTGGCGCCATGATTCCTCAGGTCATGTTCACCCTGATCTCGGGCGGCATCTTCAACGCCGTACTGGTCCCGCAGATCGTACGCACCCTTAAGGAGCGGGACGCAGCAGACCGGCTGAACAAGCTGATCACGGTCGCCATGGTCCTCCTGGCCCTGTTGACCCTGCTGCTGATGCTGGGCACCCCGGTGCTGACCACCATCTATCTGAACTCCAAGTGGAACCCGGCCCAGCGTGCCCTAGCCAACTCCTTCACCCTCTGGTGTATGCCGCAAGTGTTCTTCTATGGGCTCTACACGGTCCTGGGTCAGATCCTGGCCGCCAAGGGCCGGTTCACTGCATACGCCTGGAGCTCGGTGGGCGCCAACGTTATCAGCTGCCTGGGCTTCCTGGTCTTCATCCTCCTGTTCGGCAACGCCCGCAATCAGCCGGTCGGCTTCTGGGACGACGGTAAGGTGGCCTTGACCGCTGGAGCCTGGACCCTGGGCGTGGCCTTCCAGGCACTGGTCCTCTTCATCCCCCTGATCATGAGCGGCTTCCGCTATCGCCCTCGCTGGGGTCTGCGTGGAATAGGCCTGCGATCCATGGGCTCGGTAGCGGCATGGAGCATGTGCGTGGTCATCGTCGACCAGCTGGCCAACGTGGTCAATGCCCGCATCAACAACGGCGCGCCCCTTGAAGGCAACCCGTTCGACATCGCTGGCAACGGCTCCTATCAGAACGCCTACACCATCTTCATCCTGCCCTATTCCCTGGTAGCCGTCTCGGTCAGCACGGCCCTCTTTCCCAAGCTGTCCAAAGCGGTTTCGGACGGTCGCATCGGGGATGCCCGCAATGATCTGAGCCAAGCCCTGCGCAACGTCGGACTGGTCATGTTCTTCTTCGCCGCAGTCCTGTTGGCAATTCCAGTGCCCATCACACGAGCCCTGCTGCCCTCGGTAAGCGTCCATGAATCTGTCCTTATCTCAGGACCGCTGATAACCCTGTCCCTGGGGCTGGTCCCCTCAAGCGCCTTCCTGCTCATTCAGCGCACCTTCTACGCCTTTGAGGATGGGCGGCATCCTTTCATCTTCGCAGCCGTCTCCAACACCATCCAGGTAGCACTGGTTCTGATATCCATACGCTTGTTCCCTCCCCGCTACTGGGCAGCGCTGGTAGGTCTGAGCCTGTCCCTGAGCAGCATCCTCAGCTTCCCTGCCCTGACTCACATGCTGCGTAGCCCCTTCCAGGGGAATCTGGACGAGCGGCGGATTCTGACCACTTACGCCAAGGCTTTCCTGGCTGCGGGATTGGCCCTGGCAGCCGCCCTGACAGTCAAGACCCCGGTGACCCACCTGGTCGGCGCCTGGATTCAGGGCCGACAGGGCCACATGAGCTGGGTGCAGGCACTCTTCATCTGCGTGGTCATCACCCTGCTGACGGCGGTCATCTATGTCGTGACCCTGGTAGCCCTGCGCACTGAGGAATTCACCCAACTCCTGATCGACCTGGCCCGTCGACTGGGCAGGGCAACCCGGCACCCCGTCCGCAGCATGGACGCTCTGCAGGGACGACCCTCCCGGCTGGCCGACCGCTCGGTCAGGGTGGTGCACTCCTCCTCCCCTGACTCCGCTCTGCCCGGCATGGACGCAGCACTGGAGAACTTTGAAGAGGCCCATGAGTCCGACGCTGATGGAGAATCCGCGATAGCCGGACCCCCACCGGCCCCTCCGACCCAGCAACCCGTTAGGATTGTACCTAGGAACAGTAAGGTCCACCACGGTGTCGCCGACTACAGGCGGCGCCCCACTTCTGATGAGAGCTCGGCAACCATGAACGCGCATATCGGAGACACCATCCTCGGCAGATATACCCTGGTCACCCTGCTCCGCCGCGCGAACGGTCTGAGCGCCTGGCGGGCCAAGGACAAGGTCCTGGACAGGGACTGCCAGCTCTTTATCGCCGGGGATTCCACCTGCATGGACCGGATCAACGTCAACGCTTCCAGCCTGGCGCTGAACAAGGACCGCCGCTTCACCCCGGTCTACCAGCTGCACACTCGTGACAAGGTCTCCCTGATCGTCACCGCTCCCGATGCCGGCATGTCCCTGAGGGACTACATGCACGGACCCGCTGGGGGAACGCTCAGTGACCGGGCCATCGGCACCATCATGGGAGAGGTCACCGAGGCCATGCGCACCCTGCATGCCGCCGGCATGGTCGACTATGCGGTCTCCACGAGCACCATCAGGCTGGCACCAGCCTCGATCACCCTGGCCGATGCACCTATATCGCCCATGCTCGAGCACCCGTCGGTCTCGACTGAGATGGGACTGACGGACGAGGAGTATGCCATACACGAGCTGGCCGGCGTGCTCTATGCCATGCTGACCAGACGGGCCAATCAGGACGGACGACAGCCTAGTCTGCAGGAGCTGCCCAAGCAGACCCCGGAAGAGTTCAAAATCATCTGCATGCGTGGGCTGGGCCTGGCTAATGAGCAGGGAGCCGTGCCGGTTCCGCTGGTCACATTGGCAGAGCTCTCGGCCCTGCTCAGCCCCTGGGTCCCGCCAGAGGAGTTGACCGACAGCGATCTGATTTGGCCTGAGATGGACGGCCGTGCCTCCATCGAAGCCGTGGCCCTGCGCCCGGTGGATCCCAAGAATGTACTCCCGCTTCCCGCGGGGCTGACCTCCTCGGCCCTGCCTGCCGCGCAGACCGTATCTCACCATGAGCCGCACTGGAAGACCAACCAACTGCTCTTTCCCGGTCGCAGCGAGATTGAAATGCTCAATCCAGAGGATACGGATACCGACCTCTTCTCGCTCTTTGACGAGCGCCAGCGGCTGCGCTCGCTGAACAGCTCCTCCCGCAAGACCGCAGCAATGGATGTGAGCGCACTCAGGGCGACGACAGCCAGACCCTCAGCCATGAATGAGGAAGAGTCCAAAGCTGTAACCGGACGGGTGCCGACCGTCAAAGGCGATCAGCGTAAACCCTCCGAGGCTCTCAGCGGCAACGGCGTGACTGCCGACAATCCCGTGGAGCGAGGCTTCTCCCAGTGGGACTTCCACAAGTCCGGCAACAGCCAAACCAAGCCAACCTCCAACCTGAGCGCCCCACAGGGCAACGTCGATTCGCGTGCGCGCCAAGCAGGAGCTGCGGCTGCCGGGCCTATTGTCGCAGGAGAATCTGCAGCCCGGAATGCACACTCCCCTTCCGCCGCTGCTTCTGACAATACCAAGGCACCCAGCCAGGCGCCCAGCCAAGCGAACCGGTCCTTTAAGAACCACGATTTCGATGAGGAGGAGCAGGAAACCACAGTTATGGAGCCGCTGCCCCCCAGCTTCACGCCTGAAATCCACTCCATGCCCGCTCCGGTGACTTACTCGGTTCTTCCCGACGATGAGCAGGATAATGATCTGGACGATGAGGCCGATATGGCTAACACCCGCCTGTTCGGCCGCTTCACGACTCGCTCAGTGGTTATTGCCATAGCGGCGGTAATCGTTGTGGTGGCCCTGGTCTGGGCCCTCTCGACCATTACCGGGTCCCGATCCAAAGTCGGCAAAAGTGAGGGCGGCTGGCCGGTCATGTCCAACGTGCCCTTCCCAGGCAAGACCAATGAGAGTGAAGAGGCAACCCCCTCCAGCAATGACAACGGCGATGACCAAGCTCAGGCCGGCACTAATACTAGGAACGACAAGGTCAGCCACGCTGACAAAAAGGCGGGCAAGGTTCCCGATCCGCCCAAGCCCAAGAACACCACGGCCTATCCGATCAGTCGCCAGCTCTTCCTCAACAAACCCGCCGGCCTGCAGGGCTATGGGTGGTATATGCATCTGACCCAGCCGGAAGAGGTCTCTCGACTGACCATCGTCGCGCCTCAGAGCGGTGGCCATGCACAGATCTACGCGAATTCCACGGCGGCTCAGCCCAACCAAGGACAGCCGCTGGCCGACTTCAGCTTCGATGCCTCGGGAACCACCCAAGTCACCCTGCGAGAACCGGTGACGACTCAGGACCTGGTCGTCTGGGTCCCCATGGATGGCATGCCAGGAAACACCCTGCGCTTCACTTCCGTTCAGGCTTTCTGAGCATGACTATGGGTCGACGGCAACAAATACGAATCATCCCGACGTCGACCCACAGACCACTCGTCGGCCGCAATTGCCTGCAAGCCCCATGGACCCAATCAGCCAGACATGACTGCTTACCCATCCGTATGCCGATACTATGGGTGTACCGAAATGGTAATGTGTTGGATTTTTCCTCCTACATAGCGCCCGCAGGTAATACAGTTTCCTTAGACAACGGCGGCAGGAAGGCGGAAGTCAGTTATGGCGGATGATCCCAATATCGCATCCAAGGTCATCAAGAATGATCCTTGGTATAGCTCCTATGCAACACGAGCCGAGAAGATGCGCGCCTCCGAGATTCGCGCCCTCTTCGCCGTGGCCAATCGGCCCGAGGTGGTCTCCCTGGCCGGCGGTATGCCCTACCTGGGCCGGATGCCTTTCGGTAAGTTGGCCGATCAGCTTGGCGACATGTTGCGTAGCAAGGGCCAGGTGGCCTGGCAGTATGGGTCAGCGCAGGGCGATCCCCATCTGCGCGAAGACGTGCTGCCCATTATGGAGCTGGAAGGCATCAAGGACGTCCAGCCGGATGATGTGGTTATCGTCAACGGTTCCCAGTCGGGACTGGACCTGATTACCAGGATCATGTGCGACCCCGGCGATGTGGTACTGGCTGAGGCACCCAACTATGTAGGTGCATTGGGCGTCTTCCAATCTTTCCAGGTCGATGTGGTCAATGTGGCCATGGACGGAGACGGACTGATTCCCGAGGCTCTGGAGGAAACCATTCTGGAGCAGCGCCGCCAGGGCAAGGCGGTCAAGTTCCTCTACACTGTGCCCAACTTCCATAACCCAGCCGGCGCCACCATGAGCGTCGAGCGGCGTCCACGAGTCATCGAGATCGCCCGAAAGTACCATGTGCTCATCGTGGAGGACAATCCTTATGGACTGTTGGCCTTCGACGGCCAAACTTATCCGGCCCTGCGCTCTTACGACTCCGAGGGCATTGTTTACCTGAGCAGCTTCTCCAAGATCATCGCTCCGGGCATGCGAGTGGCCTGGATGGTCGCGCCTCCTGGCATCCGACAGAAGCTGGTTCTTGCCAACGAGTCAGCCATCCTTTGTCCTTCCAACATGAGCCAGATGACCATCACCACCTATCTGGACAACTTCGACTGGAAATCGCAGATCAACGATTACCGGGGGATGTACAAGGAACGCTGCGATGCCATGGATGAGGCTTTGAAGGAATACCTGCCCTACTGTTCATGGCTCAAGCCCAAGGGTGGCTTCTACATCTGGCTGAAGATACCCCAGGGGCTCAACGCCAAGGAGATGCTGCCCAGGGCAATCACCGCCAAGGTGGCTTACGTGTCCGGCACAGCCTTCTACGATAACGGGGAGGGCGCGGACCATATGCGCTTGTCCTTCTGTTACCCCACTCCCGATCGGATCCGAGAGGGAATACGCAGACTGTCCACGGTCATCGAGAATGAACTCGCCACCGTCCGGCTGTTCGAGCCCGACAGCGGCAAGGAAAGGGGCTGAATCATGGCGGCCAAGCACAGCAAGACACCACGGCAACAGACCGGCGGCAAAACCCCGGCAGTCGGCAAGGCCAAGACAACCGCGAGCGCAACGACGACCACAGCCGCCAGCTCGGCCAACACTGCGTCCACGGCTACAGGCGAAGTGGTCAAAAGAGCCAGGCGAACCTCGCATCGCTCCATCCGCGAGGCCACGCCGGTCACCATGGACGATGTCCTATCTCTGGCGAGCAAGGCCACCAAGCGTGCTGATAAGTCACTCCTGGTTATCTGCGGCGGCCTCAGCCATGAGCGCGATGTCTCCATCAGTTCAGGGCATCGAGTCCAAGGATTCCTGGAGGAGGCCGGATGGACGGTTCAAGTCCACGACATGGACGGCTCGCTCCTGCCCTATCTGACTGACGAGTCGACTCGTCCTGATTTGGTCTGGCCTCTGCTGCACGGCGCCAACGGCGAAGACGGCTCCATCCGTGATGTCTTGGAGATGGCTGAATTGCCTTACATCGGATCCCGGGCCAAGGCCTCCCGGACTGCCTGGAGCAAACCCATCGCCAAGAATGTTGTCCGCATGGCCGGATTGCAGACGCCACATTCCGTGACGCTACCCGAATCCATGTTCCGGGAGCTGGGAGTCGAACCCGTTATCGACATGCTTCTAGGTTCGCTGGGACTCCCGCTCTTCATCAAGCCCACCATGGGCGGCTCAGCCATGGGTTGCACCATGGTAACTGAACAGAGTCAGCTCACTCAAGCGTTGATCAACTGCTTCGCCTACGGTGATGTGGCCCTGATCGAACAGGCTGTAACGGGCACTGAAGTCTCCGTCTCCATCCTCGAGTTTGACGGACACCCCCTGGTTCTGCCTCCGCTCGAAATCTGGACTCCCTCAGGTACCTACGACTTCGAAGCTCGTTCCACCCCCGGCCCGACGGAGTTTTATGTTCCGGCCCGACTGGATGCCAAAACCACACAGGCTGTGAGCGATGCTGCATTGACCGCCCATCGAGCTTTGGGACTCCGCGATATCTCACGCACCGACTTCATCGTCGATGCCCAGGGTCAGCCGCAATTCCTGGAGTCCAACGTGGCGCCCGGCATGACGGACACCTCGCTTTTGCCGCAATCAGCCCTGGCTGCAGGTTACAACCTGCCAGAGCTATACACTGCATTGGTTCAATCGGTTTTGGATCAAAAGCGAACCGACTGAAACCTCAAAGCCTGCCTGGTTCTGCCTACCATTCGGCAAGCACGAGTGGAGTCCGCATGATGCATGGCGTGCAAGTTGCGCAATATACATCATGCGGACTTGTAATATACGTAGTTTGCAAACACAGGCAGAGCTAATAGTGTGTAAGACGAGCACACTACACACAGCACGAACTAACAGTTTGTAATCATTAAACCCGATGTTCTATTGTGCGTTCATTATCCTCATCATCATTCTTCTCTGACGCCAAATACCTGTTATTCACCATTCACCATTCATCGTCAGTTATTTCCTCTCCCCTATTTGCTAATCTCGACTCCCAGCTTCTTCTCTGCTCTCCTCCCTCCCCCTACTGTTCCGCCAAAGCCAACATTCGAGCCAACATTGAAACCAACATTGAAGCCAACTTCGATTGAGAGATTTGTTCAATCAGATCCCTGTTTTTATATTGTCGGCTAGGTTGACTTGCAGAATAGATGCAATCTAATAAATGGCCAACATCAGAATGGCTAGTCACTCTCCAAGACTCAACTCACAATAGACGGCTGTCTCGCTTCACATCCATGCATGCAATCGTGGTCGGTATCGAATGTTTCACGTGAAACATTCTGTGGTGATCAACTTACTTCGTCAACTCCTGCGAGAGTCCCACACGATACAACACCTATGCCCGGCTGCGAATGTTGCCCGTTAAAAATGCGAATCTAATAAAGATATGAGTCAGATAACAGTGAAGACAGCCTTCACGGTATTGCGACGCTACAGGGTCTAGATCAGTCAACACAAGATGGTTTTACCCAAGATGTTTATCAAGCAGACTTGATTACATATAGTTGTAGGCATCACTGCTTTTCCATCTTCGAAAAGCGAGCTATCACTACTATGCCATCAAGGACCTCGAACGAGAACTGAGTCCACACCGGTAAATCGCAATGCCGTCACTGGCATTGCTGCTTCAATTCATTTACCCCGATTGGTTCGTCCTCATCGCTGCGAACACGATCTTCCTATCCGAATTCATTGATCGAGTCATATCGCTTACGACCGGCTCGCTCCCCCGCGGCCGTCCTAAGCCCACTAAAAGCCAATAGATACCTTGCAGATCAGTGGATAAATATCTACAGGCGCAGCCGTCCTTATTAAAAGACCCTACTTTCGTAAGACCGAACAGACAATTGAAACCGTACCCACCGAGATTGAATCGTCTACGACCTAGCTAGCTAGATATTCCCTACTTGTTTTTTCTGCTTTCCTTGTTCTTGTCCGATGCGTGCGAAGAACTTTCAACAGGTTCTTCTTGAGTTGATGATGAATATCGTTCGCTACTCCTAGCAGTCGTATCTTCATCGGCCCCAAGGATTTTGTCTGTTGTCAGAGAATCAGCATCCAACTCGTCGTCATTGTCATCAGGCCTTGGTGGGTTCCAAAAACGCCAGCTATGCCAGCTGTCATCCCCGCTCTTATTATCTGTTTGATGGCTGGGATGCTCCCGCAGCAAACGATCAACTCGGAGCATAAACCAGATCAGCACCAGAATCGTCCCAAGATTGGTTAGGATGGCGACTATCACAGTTTTCTCCATGATTCAAGAATAGCCTGACGGTGTCAGGACCGAGCTTACTGTGAGATAACAAGCGCCCTTTTCGCCCACCGCATGTGACTCGGTCATCCTGAATGGATACAGTAGCTTTATGAAGCAAACTGTTCATGATGCGATTGTTATAGGGTCCGGACCCGCAGGTTACACCGCCGCCATTTATCTTGGCCGGGCTGGATATGCTCCACTCGTTATTGCAGGAGCCCTAACGCCCGGCGGCCAGCTTATGAACACGACGGAAGTAGAGAACTTCCCTGGATTCCCCAAAGCAGTACTCGGACCTGATCTGATGGATCAGATGCGCGATCAGGCCGAACATTTTGGTGCTCAAATTGAATATGATGATGTTGTCTCAGTTGACTTGAGCGGAGACGTCAAGCGGATTACCACCGATGGCGGCGAGGAATATCAAGCTCGAGTCGTCGTCATCACCACTGGCTCGCAATATCGTAAATTGGAAATCCCTGGCGAGCGCGAGTTTTCAGGACGAGGGGTATCCTACTGCGCCACATGCGATGGCTTCTTCTTCAAGGACAAGCCCATTGTAGTCGTTGGTGGAGGCGACTCTGCCATGGGTGACGCGGACTTCCTGACCCGCTTTGGTTCTTCTGTCACACTGATCCACCGTCGCCAAGGCTTCCGTGCTTCAAAAATCATGGTGGACCGTGCCAAGGCCAATGACAAGATCAACTTCCTTCTTGATTCGGTCGTTACACGGATCAACGGCGACGATAGCGGCGTAACCTCTTTGGACGTCCGCAATACAGCCACTGACCAGCAATCCACTATTCCAGCTAATGGAGTCTTTGTCGCCATTGGATTCACCCCTCAGACTGCTTTCCTTAATGGCCAAGTTGATCTGGATCAGGACGGCTATATCCTGGTCGAAGGTGGGTCAACGAAGACTTCTGCACCTGGAGTCTTTGCCGCTGGTGATGTCACCGACAAGATCTATCGTCAGGCCATCTCTGCGGCCGGCATGGGTTGTCGTGCTGCTTTAGATGCTCAGGAATATCTTACGAGTTTGGATAACCGATAGAACTCGATACGCACCCCCACAAACATGAATTCACGTGCCTGGCAGTTTACGATTGCCAGGCACTTCGTTTATCGATTATGCGCAGCTGCCTACTTAGTTTGCTTTTATTTCTCCATTGACTGCCAGCGGACACCCTACTCAACAAGAACATTTCCTACCCTACAGCTTCTTAAATCATCCTCTGCTGAGGCAAGTTACTTCCCACTGACGCAACTTTCCACAACAGAGCCCCCTCCCCTCTAACGCACAACTAGAATTCCCAAAGTTACGCTGCGCGAATTTGTCACCCCACCTCAATGACTAAGACCAACTTCAGTGAAAAGCCACACAAAAGCGAGGGCTTATTACCTACCAAATGACAAACACCAAACAGAAGTTCCATCATGGCCGACTAAGTGGCCTGTCACCAACGACTAACTGGATATCTTACGATTGAATATACCTATCACACTACTGACAACTATGAAGGCGAGAGACCAATCTAACCAGACACAGCTGCCCGACAAAATAACCTGGGTGACCAGGCTGTAGCGATTTGCAATCCAACTCTTTGCCGGCCGACTGTTTGTCAGCTCCATGCTATTTATCAAACTTTTCCGCACAGATATATCTGGTCAGTGAATCGGACATACCTGGGACGCCCAATCATTCTGACTTTCCCAATCATTCTGGCCTTAAGATAATTTCAGCGATTGCTCATCAGCTCATACCAAACTCGATCGGGCTATGAAGCAATCGCTCACTTAACAGCAAGGTTCGGATGAGCAAACCCTGAAGTCTCACTTCCAGAATGGGATCAAACCCAGCCTTTATCGCCAGAATGACTGTCATTACTTGCAGATTGATTCTTTTCCAAAAGAATGGCAACAATGCGGTCCATATCTTCAGGCGAAGAAAACACGATTTCTATCTTCCCGTGCTTTTTAGTGCCCTTGATGGCCACCTTGGTATCAAAGTGGCTTTCCAGATCCTGGCGCACAGGACTATCAGCCCAGGCGTTTACCCTAGGCTTCTTTGCTTTCTTCTTCGCCTGTCCAGTCTGCAAGGCGACAAGTTCCTCAGTAGATCTTACCGACAGACCTTCAGCAATGATCTTGTCTGCCAGAGTAGTCATAGACTTTTCATCCGGCAAAGTAAGCAAGGCGCGAGCATGCCCAGCTGACAACACACCTGAGCTTACTTTTCTCTGCACACTGGGGGGCAATTTTAACAAGCGAAGTGTGTTCGCGATCTGAGGCCTGGACTTAGAGATTGACTTAGACAAACCGTCCTGAGTCAAGCCGAACTCATCAATCATTTGCTGATAAGCTGCTGCTTCTTCCAACGGATTAAGAGCCACTCTATGGAGATTCTCGAGCAAAGCATCACGCAACATGGTGTCGTCGCTCGTTGTTTTCACAATTGCAGGTATGGTATCCAGACCAGCCAATCGAGTAGCACGCCAACGACGCTCACCCATTATGATCTCATAATGGGTTGTTTGCTGTAGACCCGCTTCCCTCTGATTTGAAAGCTGACTCGATTGTTCCTCACCGGTCTTAGCGCCAATTGCTCCGGATTTGCTTTCCGCGCCGCCAACTGAGGTTGTCTTATTTTTGATTGTTCCTGGACGGTCTATAACAGTTGATCTTCGCACCACTATGGGCTGCAATACGCCAACTTCTTTGATGGAGCGTGAAAGCTCCAACAGTTCGTCTTCATCGAAGATTTGTCGCGGTTGCTGAGCATTGGGCCTAATATCGTCCACACGCACTTCAGCCAAGTACCCGCCTTGGACGGGTTTCAGCTCCTCTTGGCTATTGCTCTCCGTCTTATTCGGCTCAGTAGCATTGCCAACAATAGGTGCACGGTTGACGCTTTGCTGAGTCTCTTTTGTCCGATGATCGACAGCCTTACTCGATCCCATCATCGGCAATGTTTCACGTGAAACATTTGTCGTCGTAGGACCAAAGAAAAGATCACTTGGGTGCTCCAAGCTGCTGATAGACGGAACTGACCGACGCTTGGTAGTTCTCTTCGAAGTGGATGTTTCACGTGAAACATCCTCCTTAAGAGACTCGGAAATGCTGACACGCTTTTGTCCCTTGTTGGAACGTTTACGACCGATCCCAGAAGACTTTGCCGAAGCCGCTAGTTGAGCGCTTGTACTCCCCGAATGCGTAGTACTGCGTTCTCTTTTAGCTCCGTCTTCTTCTGAGGCATCTATATCTTTGCGAAGTCGTCCGTCCGATTCAGCACCCAAGCCCTGAAGGGTGGGCTGCTTGTTGCCGGAATTCGGTACTTTATTATCTTGCTGACGGCCTTTGTCAGCATTGGTTTCGTCATCTTCACCTGGCAGGGCGGGGAATAGAGCCCCCAAGCCCTTGCCTAACCGTGAACGGCTTGTCATGTCCTCACTCCCCCTGTCTTCTATTGGCGATATGTTCCAACACTTGCTCGGATCTCTGGGCGATTTCTAACGCCGCCTCTTCGTAAGCAATAGCGCCAGCTCCTTTAGGGTCATAGGTGACAACGCTTTGCCGGAAGCTGGGAGCCTCAGAGATTTTGACAGAACGCGGGATGGTCGTATTAAGCACTATCTCTGGATAATGCTCCTTGACTTGATCAAACACTTCTTTGCTGAGCAGCGTTCGCCTATCATACATGGTCAACAACATGGTTGAGATTACCAGATAAGGATTATAGCTTTGCTGAACAAGTCCTATGGTATGCAGTAATTGTTGCAGTCCTTCAAGAGCATAGTATTCAGCTTGCACTGGGATCAATACCTCATTGACCGAACACATGGCATTCAGAACTAATAATCCGAGACTAGGAGGGCAATCAATGAGAACATAGTCATAATGCTGGTGGCAGATTTTAAGATAGTCGGCAACCGCTTTCTTCATGAGCTGATTGCGGTTGGGCATATCCGCAACTTCCAGCTCAGCACCACTAAGGTCAATAGAAGATGGGACAACCTCAAGGTTGGGGAATTGAGGGGATACTACCTTAACGTCGTCAATCCCAAGACGACCCTCGAGCACGTCGTATGTTGACGGCGTCCCGGATTCATGAGCTACACCCAATGCAGTAGAAGCGTTGCCTTGTGGATCCATATCGATTACCAACACACGTTCGTCGAATTCAGCAAAAGCACATGCCAAATTTACAGTGGTCGTGGTTTTCCCTACCCCGCCTTTTTGATTTGCAACGGCAATGAAGCGCGTTTTTGAAGGGTGAGGAAATTCAGCCTGATGTAAGGCCTGATAGCGCGCAGAAAGATCTGCCATCTCCGCACCAGACACCGAACCAGTCCCCTCAGCGAATATTCTATTGAGAATATCCGTTGTCGACTCCATACCTGATGCGGTTGGCGTGGGCTTCTCACCGATATCCGGGGTATTCCCCGAAACGGGTTTCACCTTCTTCGATGCGGTCACGAACCTTCCTCCTTTTGATAACCATTCAATTTTCCCGTCCTAGTTGGACATGTCAGAACAACCGAAAGTTATACACGGTCACTGTTCATAACTGTGGATAAGTGTGGATAGATCCAACGGTGCCACAGCGGCTGGCCCTTACCCAAGATTATTAGATTTGCCTTGTAATTATTGATAAGTCTGGCACTTCCCAGCCCAGGCCAGCGTCTTCAAACGACGATGTGGATAATTCGAAGGTCAGGTCCGAATTGTGCATAACTTATTAGCAACAAATCTATGAATCTATTAACTCGTCAAACCAAGCAACATTATTCATGGTTATATTCAATGATCTTATCCATCTGTACGATAGCCGCTATAAACACCGCTGTAATACCAAAATAAATCCTTCGGATGACAAGCCTTATACAAACGTACAGCAAGAGGGAGGTTTCACGTGAAACATCTATACTGCCTGGGCAGTTATTACCCCGTTAATTGTCGTCTAACGTAGTCGGCTAACTTAGTTTTGTCTTTTATTTGCAGAATCTATCCATCTACCTCCAATAACGGCTGCCGAATCAAGAAAACAGAACTAAATGCTAATTTTAAGTGGTGTTTTAGTGCTGTTAAACAAAAGACTTCATTATGTCTATGAAGACTCTAGTCTACTCCGCGAAATTATGATTGAAGGAGACGTAGCTAAGAAGCAAGACCTTTAACAACTTTTACTAAAAAAGACACAGAAAATATTTCGATATCCTCTCGTCTGCGCTTTCATAAAGCTAATCCTGTACATTTCATTCTGCGTTAATTGTTTCACGTGAAACATTACGATCTATCTCTACATAGCGATCATCCACCGGAAGCACGCCCTCGAATTTTGCTATATGTTAAGATGCCCTAAATGTAGTTGTTACTGAAGGACGTTCTTGTAGAACATACTCATATAACAGTGTGCTAAGTCCTCTAGATGAGTTACAGCTGGAACCAATGAAGCCTAATTTACTTGTTTTGGGTTAAAAAAAGATCCTTTTTCAATGTTTCACGTGAAACATTCTTTAGTGGACACATCTGAAGCCGGCGAACAGCTCTCTTATAGCTCCGTTCGGTTGTCCCCCAACTCCCACATCAGGAGGTTTCTCGCCATTCCAGATTATTTTAGAGACATAATCTGTGCTGTTTAATCGATAACACATGTAATCTTCATGCATTTGCAAGAGTCAGGATACCCCTATCGATATTTCTAAGGAAAGGGAGGAAACCGAACGGTTTAGAAAGCCGAGAAGATCGAGACAAAGGATAGACACAATAAACTCTCTGGGAGTAAGAGAAACACATAAATGGTACAGCAAGAGGTGCATAACTTCGACTGTCTAGTAAGCGAAGTAGGTAAACGCATAGATCCCCCAGCAACGAAAGTAGAACATCTCCCGAGACTCTTAATGCAAGAATAGAAAGAGATGTCAGTATATCCAACTCAGATATAGGGCATCATACAATCATTCCAATACTACTTAGACGGCAACGTCAGGATACAATGAAACCTCCTGCATAACAAACCCGAATAGGTACTTTGATGTGCATTACATTCAAAATATATAATATCTTTATTTTAAATAATCTAATTGTATATAGCCAGTTCTGACTGTTGTCTACGGTGTTGTCCAAAACTAGAGTATCAAAAACCTAAGAATGTTTGAGGTGAAAGCATACACGAGTCAGACAATAAAAATCACAAGCGTGCTTGCTTTCCTCTTAATCTAATACTCCATTCACCTCGAATGAATATCGGCTAAGCCGCTGTCTAGAAAAGGCCTACTTAGATCTGATAGAGCTTAATCGATTATCTCTAATCAGGTATTCGATAAGACTCTGTGTTGAATACTGATAATTAATTATCTTACCTAGCCTATTCTTGTCTTTAGATTGAGTAACATCTCAGGCATCAAAGTCATTAAATAAGGTCATATCCGTGTTGTACTTTAGTGTTTGTCCACAAGAACCACGTGGGTATCCTCAAGGCCTGGTGCGACTGGAGCTAGGCAAACCCGTGGATTCTCTCCATGACATTTTTTTATCTCTTTGGCAGCCTTATCAAGCTCAGCTTGTGCCGAACGACCCTTAAGGGCAATAAGCTGACCTCTCGATCTTAAAAGCGGCAGGGTCCATCCGGCGAGCTTAGTCATGGGGGCTACAGCTCGGCACGTCACAACGTCAAAAGTCTGTGGAATTGAAAGATTGGATTGGACGTCTGGTAGACCTGCACCACCCGTAACCTCCGAAGAGTCATGGTCATTTACATCTTGTTGGCTGTCAGCATTCCTGGCTTCGGTCGAGGCTAAAGAGCCAACACGGCCGTATGCCGAAACAGACTGTTTCTCTATTCGACGACGACCATGATGGCGGCTTTGTGAACTTTTTGTGTTGTGCCGAATCGAAGCCTTAGAGGATTGCGGAACCAGATCCTCTGCACGCTTGCGAATCACAACAGCATTAGCCAGGTGCAACTCATCAACCACTTCCTGCAACCAGGTCACACGCCGCTCCATTGGCTCGACAAGAACAACACTGCACTGCGGAAGGCAGGCAGCCAGTACAATGCCTGGGAAGCCCCCACCGGAACCTATATCCGCCACCGTTGCCGTCTGGCCGTCAGTGCTCAATCGCTCTCGCACGAAAGGCACAATAGCTGCTGAATTGAGTATGTGCCGTTCCCAAATAATGTCTTCATCGCGAGGGCCAATAATGCCCCTCTCCACACCCTCGCGCAAGAGCTTGTCATGAAAACGCTGCATGGGTACCAGAGCATCGCCGAGCACCTGCCTCAAGAGGGGACTATCGTTCAGCTCATCATCCACAACAGCCATTTCAACTCCTCACATTCACCTTCCACGCCCAGTCGGCCAAAGCCACAGACCATAACAGCGTCATATAGTCTCGTCGTATCCAGCAGGATTATTCACGCTGCCAGAATCGAAAACAGCTGCATTTCTAAGACCATTACCACCATATGGTTTTCAAACGCAAAAGAGCAATCCGGATTAAGCAACATGGCAGACTAAGCACAATCATGAGCCAGACAGCACTACACACACCTGCCAAATGGTACAGCGCTGGCAGATAGCACAACAGACAGTATGACCGAACCAAACAGTGGACCAATCCAAAAAGGCCGACGTCATGAATACTTCATCAACGCATAGCCCTGTGAGGCTTAACAGTCACTCCCTATCAGCATCCGCAGGATCATCATCAGCCTCGTAGTCAGCCGAATCGACGACCTGATCGGTTTCATCCACGTCCAGCGGGTCGTCATACCCGACTGGCTCGTCCTCAACATCGTCAGGCAGGTCTTCGTCTTCGCTCTTGGCCTTCAGATAGACAGTGACGTACCGGTGGGGCTCCTCGCCGTGGGAACGTGACTTCAGCCCCTCCTCGCGGACCATGTCATGAACGATCTTGCGCTCGAAAGAGTTCATAGGCTTCATATTGACAGGGTCGCCAGTCTCACGAACCTCATCAATCACATCCAGGGCTTGTTCGCGAAGATGTTCGCGCTTGCGCCGCAGGAAGCCATCCACGTCCACAATCAGATGGGAACGCTCCCCTATCTTCTGCTGCACGGCCAAGCGTGTCAGCTGCTGAAGAGCATCGACCACCTCACCATCCTTGCCGATCAGATGCTTGATATCCGTATCGTCGTCAGCCACAATCTGTACGGTCGGACGGTGGTTGCGCACCCCCATCTCGATATCGCCCTCGTAATCGACGATGTCCAGCAACCCCTCCAGATAGTCGGCGGCGACATCCGCCTCCTCATTGAGTTGCTCGATGGTCTTTCCCTGGTCCAGAGACTGAGACATCTATGCTCTCCTTACACGCGTTTACATCCGATTCATAACCTCAGGTCCACTGGATTCCTGGTCACCAATCGAGTGTCCAGTATTGAGGATACACGGACGTGATGATTGCAGATTACTCCAGTATTCGCCCGACCGAAAGCCGGGTCACCACGCCGGCCACCACTGCCAGTAGCCGCATCAACGGCCGCGACGTTTGCGATGGGGCTGGGAACGCTGGTGGGAGATGTTCTTGTTGTTGCGGGCTTCCTCTTCCAACCTCTTGGCCTCCATCAGCTGCTCCTCCTCCAAAGAAGGCAGCCCCTGGCGCTTGCGGCGGGCATTCTCGCGGCGGTGGTCACGCTCTTCCTTGCTCTCTGCGGCCGGCGAGCCAGGAGTGGGCATATGGCGGACCTGGAAGAGGGTTCGGCCCAGATTCCAAAGGTTGTTGGTCAGCCAGTAAATCAGCACTGCGAATGGGAAGTAGATGCCCGAGAAGATGTACATGACCGGGAAGATGAAGGCCATCATCTGCTGCATCTTGTACTGCTGTCCCTGCATGGCCGACCTCGGCATGTTCCGTCGAACATTATGGAACTGCGAGTAGAACATGGCCAGGCACATGAGCACGATGAAGACCACAATGACTATGCGGCCCGCACCTTGGGCGGACATGAAGTTGTCCGAAATCCGCAGCCCGAAAAAGGTAGTCTCTTCAAATTCCCGCGCCACCTGTCGATTGAAGGCTCCCAGAGGTGCCCGCTTGCCCCGGGCGATGAAGGGCACAGCCGAAAGCACATAGAACATGGTCATGAAGATCGGGCCCTGCACCAGTGCTGGCAGACAGGACCCCATGGGGTTGGCATGGTTGTCCTGATAGACCTTCATGGTCTCCCGGCTCATGGCCTCTCGGCTGGCCGGATCCTTCTTGTTGCGGTACTTATTCTGGATCTTCATCAGCTTGGGCTGCAGGGCCTGCATTTTTTGCATGGATCGCAGCTGCTTGATGAAGAGCGGCAGTACGCACAGGTTGACGATCAGCACCAGCATCACTACCGAGAGCGCCCAGGCCACGCCGGGACCCTTATGGAACCCAATCAGGGTCAGGAACTTGTGGCAATAGGTCATGATGTAGGTCATGAGCCACTCGATTGGGTACAGGATCTTGTAGAAGAAACCGTATATACCCGTATCGAAGGTGAAGGTGTCGTTGTTGTGTAACATTGTCAGGCCGTCTCCTTGTCTGGGGCCATGGGGGTCAGCCGGGCCTCCTCATGAGCCTTGGACCACGAGAACCGATAGAAGATGGAAAACCTTTGGGGCACGTCATCGATTCCGCCGTTGTTGAAGGGTGTGCAACGCAATAACCGCAGAATGGCCAGGATGGTTCCACGCAAGGCCCCGAACCGCTTCAAGGCGGTCAAAGCGTACTGGGAACAAGTCGGGTAGTAACGGCACCTCGGCGGCGACAAGGGTGAGATATGGCGCTGATACCAGCGGACTGCGCTCTGCAAAGCCCGGGAGGCCAGGCCGTTCATGCTCGGCATCCTTCACTGGTTTTCAGCTGTTGAACCGGTTGACGCTTGGATCCGGCGAACTGCGGACCTGACTGTCCCTGTACATCAAGACCGTCGGCAGTCTTTCCGGACTTACGCATGAGGTCACGGAAGAGCCTGTCCACTTGCTCCTCCAGCTGCTTGTAGGTGGCTGTAGCAGCGCTGGGTTTGGCGCGCATGACCAGATCACAGGAGGATGGCAGCAGGTCCTCCTTGAATCCCGCAAGTTGCCTGAATCTGCGCTTGACCTTGTTTCTGGTCACGGCCTTGCCCACATTTTTGGATACAGCGAGCCCCATGCGGCGTCTGCCGGCAGGCAGGATGTCATGCCGCCCTTCGTGCACAGCCGATGCCGTTGGCAACGGGGTCGCCGTCCGGTCAGGCCCAGGTATCAAATAATGTATGACCAGATCCCTGCTGCTGACCCGATGGCGTCGCCTGAGCACCGCCGTGAACTCCCGGTGGCTCCTCAGCCGTTCCACCTTCTGAAAAAGGATCGGGATCCGACTCAGGCAGAAAGGGTCCGACGGCCCTTGGCCCGGCGGCGGTTGATCAGGGCGCGACCGGAGCGGGTGCGCATGCGAGCGCGGAATCCGTGCTTCATGTGACGACGGCGATTGTTGGGCTGGAATGTCCTCTTCATAATTCGTTGCTCCCGTGTGTAGACATACTCGAGTACGGCTCTTTATGAGTCAAGCTATATCACGGTACACATGAGCCGGGACGGAGTCAAACGAGCTTCCACCACCCAGCTGATTGGGACCGCTTCATGCCCTCCGCAAACCCTGTCATAGCAGGAAAAGGGCCTCCTCACTTATCCACAAATTACATCACTGTTATTCACATTCATCGCAGATACAACACGCTATCCTGTGGATAACCGCGCAAAGTCGGTGTAACAATGGGCTACTGTCGAATTTGAGAGAAGCAAAAAGACCGGGACAATCAGTCGTCAAGAAGAGAGGAGCACACTGATGGCGCAGGATCCGCTGGATGCCGCTGCCCAGGCCAAGAGAATCTGGGATTCGGTCCTGCAGGTGCTCCGCTATAGCAGTTCACTGACCTCCAGGGACAAGGGCTGGCTGGAGGACATCACCCCCGAAGCGGTTTTCGGCACCACCATCGTTTTGCGGGTCTCCTCCAAGGCAACTCAGGAGGCTGTGCAGGGACCGCTCAGCCAGCCCGTCTTAAATGCACTGCAGCTGGTCACCAATCAGGAAATGTTCCCGGCCATTAAAATCGTCTATCCAGAGCAGATGGCCAAGCAGAAGGCTGCCGATCAGCAGAATGACCACCGCGCATCCGCCATGGCTGGCACCGCACCGGGCAGTGGCGAGTTCCGCCAAGTCCCCAGTCCTGCTCAGGATCCCTATGACGACTACCAGCGTCAGGCCGGCACCGACCGATCCCCCAGCTCAGAGGTCCACTCGGACTGGCGGGCCGAGAATCCTGGAACATCCAAGTCCCCGATTGTCTCCGCTAATGACTTCCACGAGGGCACCTATGTGCCCATGACCTTGGATATGCAGGCCGAGCTATCCGAACCCTCCTCCGTGGTAAGGCCAACGGCAGGCGGTAATACCGATCGGCAGAGCGAGACAGAAAGAGCCACATCCCGGCCCGCCTTCACCGTGCCCCGCTTCCCCATGAACCAGAACCGGGTGGAGCGCGACCCACAGACTCACCTGAACAAGAACGCCACCTTCGACACCTTCGTCCCGGGCGATTCCAACCGATTCGCGCGGACCGTGGCCTTGGCCGTGGCCGAAGGATCAGGTCAGGATTTCAACCCCCTGTGTATTTACGGCAGCTCAGGTCTGGGCAAGACCCATCTGCTCAACGCCATCGGCAACTATGCCCTGGTCAAGGATCCCTCGCTCAAGGTCCGATACGTCAACTCGGAGGAATTCACCAACGAATTCATCGACGCCCTGCAGAACTCCACCCAGGGATCGGGTCAGATCGCAGAATTCAATCGCCGCTACCGGCAGGTGGATGTGCTCCTTATCGATGACATCCAATTTCTAGGGGGCAAGGAAGCCACCCTGGACCAGTTCTTCCACACCTTTAATGCCCTGCATGACGCCAACAAGCGCATCGTCATCGCCTCGGACGTGGCCCCCAAGAATCTGAAGGGCTTCGAATCGCGACTGATCTCGCGTTTCGATTCGGGACTGACTGTAGACGTCAAGCCGCCAGATCGGGAGACACGGGTGGCCATCCTGAGAATGATGGCTTCCATGAACGGAGTCAGTATCCCCAACGAGGTTCTGGATCTGATCGCGGAACGCTTCACCGAAAACATCCGAGAGCTTGAGGGTGCTCTGACCCGTGTCACGGCCGTAGCCAGCCTCAATAATCAGCCGGTCACTACGGCCCTGGCCGAACAGACCCTGCAAGACTTCTTCTCTACGGACGTGGAAATCAAGCCCACTGACATCATCTCCCAAGTAGCCAAGTACTTCCATCTGACCTTCGACGATATCGTCGGCCGTACGCGCACCAAAAACATCGCCCTAGCCCGACAGATCGCCATGTATCTGGCCCGGGAAATGACCAGCATGTCCTTGGTCGACATCGGCGAGGTCTTTGGCGGCCGCGATCACACCACAGTCATGCACGCCTACACTCGTATCTCCAATGAGATGCAGGAAAAGCGAGAGATTTACAACTATGTCATGGAGCTTACGGTCCGGCTCAAGCAGCCCCAAAATTGATGCGACACGCAGACACTGTTGTGGACCGACAGAAAAAGATATCCACCTACTTATCCCCGGATGTGGGCAAACCTTGGGAATAACACACCGGTTTTCCGTGGATAAGTGGTGTATTCTCAGCGAATAACTGCACCTCTTTTGTGGATAACCCAGCAAAAATACAACCTTGTGGATAACTTGGCTTCTTATTCACATCGATTTCACCGCTTATCCACACCGTCTGATTGAGGTCTATCCACTTCGTTGCAAGGATTTGAGAACTTATCCACACCATCCACCGAGCTTATTACGATGACTCTATGTATATTTATGCAATAACCGCCTTCACACTCAATCACATCTGCTTGTTCCAACCACATCACCTGAGCCATTCGATAGAATGAATCCAGTTCATTCGTCAACAAGAAGGCTCCCATGAAAGTAGAAGTGAATTCATCCGCACTCTCGGATGCAGTGGCCTGGACCACCCGCATCATCCCTTCCCGACCAGCTTCGCCGATTCTGGCAGGAATCAGGATGGAAGCCTCTGATGGAACATTGAAGCTTTCCGCTTTCGATTACGAAGTTTCGGCAAGAAACCACATAGAAGCAGGCATCGATGAATCCGGAACAGCTCTAGTGCTAGGCAAACTGTTGGCAGACATCACCAAATCACTACCATCAGAGAAGACTTATCTGTCAACCGAGGGATCCAAGATGACCATCACCTCAGGCAAATCCACTTTTTCTCTGCAACTGATGCCTGACAGCGAGTATCCCGACCTCCCTGCTGTCCCTGAACCTATGGGCCAGGTGGATGCTGAGACCTTTATCCAGTCCATCTCCCAGTCCATCGTCGCTGTTTCCAGGGAAGAGAGCCGGCCGGTCCTGACCAGCGTCAAAACCGAAATCACTGGGGACAAGGTGGTCATGACCGCCACCGACCGTTTCAGATTGTCCCGTTCGAGCTTCACCTGGACTCCTCGTGACGCCGATTTTTCCACCTCCATGCTGATCCGCGGCTCCCTGCTGCGAGACATCGCCCGTTCTTTGGATGAGCACCAGAACGTGACCATGGATTACGAGGCTGACAACCCCACCATCATGGGCGTGGAAAACGCTGGCAAAATATCCACCACCCAGCTGATTGATGGGGAATTCCCGGCCGTGGATCGTCTCTTTTCGGACGAATACCCCATCCAGGCGGTCATCGCCCGGCAGGATCTGATCGATGCCATCAAGCGTGTAGCCCTGGTAGCCGAACGCAACGCCCCTATCCGTATGGTCTTTTCCGGCAACGAGGTGACCCTGAGTGCCGGCACGGCTGACGAAGCACAGGCACATGAGGTTCTGCAGGCGGATCTGGACGGGGAAGACATCACGGTGGCCTTCAATCCGAACTATCTGATTGACGGGCTGGGTGCCATCGCCGAGCCCTATGTCCGCATCAAGATGACTTCGGCAGTCAAGGCTGTGGAATTCAACGGCCAGCAGGAGCAGGATTCCGAGGAGTCCATGGATTACCGTTACCTGCTGGTGCCCATGCGTTTCAACAACTGACATCCGGGTAGGTTCGAGGAACGATCGTCGTGCACATCTCTCGTCTGGTTCTGGATCACTTCCGTTCCTGGGAGCATTGTGTCCTCGATCTGGAGCCTGGAGTCACCATTCTGGAGGGGCGCAACGGTCTGGGCAAGACCAACCTGGTCGAGGCCGTCGAGGTCCTGTCCACCGGCGGCAGCCATAGGACTTCATCTTCACTACCCCTGGTAGAACGTGGGCAGTCCAAGGCCACCATAAGGGCCAGGCTGGAGCAGGACGGGACCGCTACCGACTATGAGCTGACCATTGCCGCCAAGGGAGCCAACCGGGGAAGAATCAACGGCGGGCCTTCCCTCTATCAGCGTGACCTGGTGGGCCGGGTACCCTGTGTGACCTTCAGCCCTGAGGATCAGCTGATGGTCTCCGGAGAGCCGGCGGCCAGGCGGGCCGTGCTGGACCAGGCCGGCAGCCAGCTCGATGTCGACTACTTCCAGGTCCGGCAGGATTTTCGTCATGTGGCCAAGCAGCGCGCCGCCCTGCTCAAGCAGCTCTCCCAGGCGGGCTATGATCCCTCGGGTGATGGGCATGACGCCGCCCTTTCCGGCCTTGAGGTCTGGACTGGGCAGTTTATTCGCACCGGGCTGGATCTGAGCCGACGACGAGCGGCTCTGGTAGAGGCTCTGGACCAGCCCTTCAGCGATTTGTATGGTCGGCTTGCAGGCCCTGATCAGGATGCTCGATTGACTTACCAGCCATCCCTGGAGGAAATCGGACCCGATAGGCAGACCGGTCCAGAGGTCGCCGAAGCCGTCAGCCGTCACTTTCAGCGGATCTACCCGGGAGAAGTGGCCCGGGGCACTAATCTGATCGGTCCTCAGCGCGATGATTTGGTCTTCACCCTCAACGGCATGCCTGCTCGGGAGTTCGCCTCCAACGGTGAGATGTGGACCCTGGCCCTGGCTTTGCGGCTGGCTCTGCTGCAGGTGGTCAAGGATCGTCGCGCCCTGGAGCCCATCGTCATTCTGGATGATGTCTTCGCCCAATTGGATCGGGGCCGTAGGGATCAGATTCTGGATTTTGCCCGTCAGCAGAGCCAGGTGCTGATCACCGTGGCCGCCGACAGCGATATTCCCTCCCTGCAGGGTGCCAGGCTGGTGGATGTGTCCCGACTGAGGCCTGTGCAGCCATCTGATCCGGCTGCCCAGGATCCAGCCATTGCCAGTGCCATGCAGGACCTGCGTCGAACCAGAGGGACGGCTCATGAGGACTCGGATATGCCGGATGGGCCGGAGGGGAACGACCTGTCATGAAGGCCCCCATGGTTGAGACTCTGCACCTGGATCAGCGTCGATTGCCGGCCCTGGTCTTCGAGGGCTGCACGCGACGGGCGGCCACTCGTCGGCAGCGGGAGGACAACTCCCGTAAGGCCTGGTATGCATTTGGCAAGCCGGGCCGCGACCCAGCCAAACTGGGAGGTGTGGTGACCAGCCTTGCTGCTGGGAGCGGGTGGACCAGTCATCTGAAGGTTGCTCGGTTGCGCAACCAGTGGGACGGTGTAGTTGGACCCGGCATCGCCGCCCATTCGAGAGTGGTCTCCTACCAGGAGGGCGTGCTGATCATCCAGGCGCAGACCACGGTATGGGCCACTCAGCTGACCTACCTGGTCCCCCAGCTCAAAGCGACCATTGCCAAGCGGCTGGGCATGCCGGTCAGACAGATTCGGGTGACTGGCCCCCACAACTACAGCTTTCGCCGTTCGCGGTTCGATCCGCCCGGCCGAGGCGTGCGCGACACCTACGGGTGAACCCATAATCTGCGAATACCGTCTTCCCAGCTTTCTGTAAGCCTAAAGTCCCATAGCGCTGGTATTCTATAGGTTATAGGGTCAAACGCTTCCAAGGCCCCTTTATGGACGATTTGGAACCTGGTGACCATGAGTCAATCCCCCGCTCGACCACGAACGGAAGCTGCTTTGTCGTCAGTGGCCGACGATGGGGGTGCAGAAAGGACTATCCGTGGCAGATCTCAATACTGACCCGTCCCGGACCCCGCAAGAGGGCCGGGAAAACGAGGAGGACAAGCCTCAGGATGATGGCATGACGGGCCAGGATCAGCTGGATCAGCTGGACGATGCGCAGCTGGATGATTCGCTTTCACCCGAGCACTATGATGCCAGCGATCTGAAGGTGCTAGAGGGGCTGGAGGCGGTCCGCGTCCGTCCCGGCATGTACATCGGCTCGACGGGCCCCAGGGGCCTGCACCATCTGGTCTACGAGATCGTCGACAACTCGGTCGACGAGGCTTTGGCCGGGTATGCCGACCATATTGAAGTCACCATCCTGCCCGACAACGGTATCCGTGTGGACGACAACGGCCGCGGCATTCCTGTGGACGAGGTGCCAGGCGAGGGCAAGAGCGGCGTCGAGGTGGTCATGACCAAGCTGCATGCCGGCGGCAAGTTCGGAGGCGGCGGCTACGCGGTCTCGGGCGGTCTGCACGGCGTGGGCATCTCCGTGGTGAACGCCCTGTCCACCCGAATCGACGTCCAAGTGCGTCGACAGGGCTACCACTGGCATCAGAACTTCCGTAACCAGAAGCCGACCGCTCCCCTGTCCAAGGACCAAGCCATGGGGCCGGATGAGAGCACCGGCACCTCGGTGACCTTCTGGGCCGATCCCAAAATCTTCGAGACCACGGTCTATGACTTCGAGACCCTGCGCAGCCGTTTCCAGCAGATGGCCTTCCTCAACAAGGGCCTGAGAATCACCCTGACCGACCTGCGTCCCAACGACCAGGCCGGCGACGAGGTGGCTGGCGAGGAGCAGACCCCTGAGCAGAAGGGCCAGTCCGTCAGCTACCAGTATGCCAACGGCATCAAGGACTATGTGGACTATCTGGTCAAGGTCAGGAAGGCCACGCCTGTGGAGGCCGAGGTCATCGACTTCGAGGCCGAGGATCTGAAGCTGGGCATCTCCGCCGAGGTGGCCATGCAGTGGACCACCGCCTACTCGGAGTCGGTCCACACCTTCGCCAACACCATCGCGACCACTGAGGGCGGCACCCACGAAGAGGGATTCCGCGCGGCTCTGACCAGCATGATCAACCGCTACGCCAGGGACAAGAACATCCTCAAAGACAAGGACGATAACCTCTCTGGCGACGACGTGCGCGAGGGGCTGACCGCTGTGGTTTCCGTCAAGTTGACCAACCCGCAGTTCGAAGGCCAGACCAAGACCAAGCTGGGCAACTCCGAGGCCAAGACCTTCGTCCAGCGGGTCATGACCGAGAGGCTGAGTGACTGGTTCGACGCCCACCCAGGCGAGGCCAAGGCCATCATCCAGAAGGCCATGGAGGCCTCCCGCGCCAGGATCGCGGCCAAGAAGGCCCGCGAGAACACCCGTCGTAAGTCCATCTTCGAGACGGCCGGCATGCCCGACAAGCTCAAGGACTGCCAGTCCAGCGACCCCGAAGAGTGTGAGCTGTTCATCGTGGAGGGTGACTCAGCAGGCGGCTCGGCCATACAGGGGCGCAACCCTATGACCCAGGCGATTTTGCCCCTGCGTGGCAAGATCCTCAATACGGAGCGGGCCAGCCTGGACCGTATGATGAAGTCCGACACCATCGAATCCCTGATTACCGCTGTAGGAGGAGGGTACGGCGAGGACTTTAACATCGACAAAGTGCGCTACCACAAGGTCATCATCATGGCCGACGCCGATGTGGACGGCGCCCACATCGCCACCCTGAACCTGACCCTCTTCTTCCGCTACATGCGGCCCATGATCGAGGCCGGCTACGTCTACGTGGCCATGCCTCCGCTCTACCGGCTCAAATGGACCAAGGGTCCCCACAGCTTCGTCTACACCGACGCCGAGCGCGACAGGGTTCTGGCCGAGGGCAAGGCCTCAGGTCGGCAGCTGCCCAAGGGCGAAGGAATCCAGCGCTACAAGGGTCTGGGCGAGATGAGCTACCAGGAGCTCTGGGAGACCACCATGGACCCGGAGCATCGCATCCTCAAGAAGATCCGCATCGATGACGCTGAGCAGGCCGACGAGACCTTCACCATGCTCATGGGTGACGAGGTCGAACCCCGGCGTCTGTTCATCCAGCGCAATGCCCACGACGCCCGTTTCATTGACGCCTGAGACGGACGCCTTCCCCTTTCACTATTTGAGCTAAGGATCGATTTTGGCAGACGATAACAACAACGATAACAGTCCGGACCAGGACGGCCTCAACCTGCCCGACGGGTCTCGAGAGCCACTCAGCCCACAAGAGATGGACAACACCGATTATGGCCTCCTTAAGGGCGAGCGGATTCAGCCCATTGACCTCCAGCAGGAGATGCGGGAATCCTACCTGTCCTATGCCCTGTCCGTAATTGTGGAGCGGGCACTGCCCGATGTCCGCGACGGCATGAAGCCGGTCCATCGTAGGGTCATCTACGCCATGTATGACGGCGGATACCGGCCCGACCGTGGCTACAACAAGTGCTCGCGTGTGGTGGGTGACGTCATGGGCAAGTACCACCCCCATGGCGATGCGGCCATCTATGACACCATCGTGCGCTTGGCACAGTCCTGGTCCATGCGCTACCCGCTGGTGGACGGCCAAGGCAACTTCGGATCCCCCGGCGACGACCCGGCAGCCGCCATGAGGTACACCGAGTGCCGCATGGCTCCCCTGGCCATGGAGATGGTGCGCGACATCGACAAGGATACGGTCGACTTCATCCCCAATTATGACGGTAAGACCCAGGAGCCCACGGTTCTGCCCTCCCGCTTCCCCAACCTGCTGGTCAACGGATCAGCCGGCATCGCAGTGGGCATGGCCACCAACATTCCTCCGCACAACCTGCGCGAGGTATCCAAGGGTGTGCACTGGGCCCTGGAGCATCCCGAAGCTTCCAAGGAGGAACTGCTCAACGCCCTGATCGCCATCATCAAGGGGCCTGACTTCCCCACCGGTGCTACCATTCTTGGGCACAAGGGCATCGAGCAGGCCTACCGGACCGGACGAGGCCTGATCACCATGCGGGCCGTGGTCAACACCGAGGAGATCCGCGGACGGATGTGCCTGGTGGTCACCGAGCTGCCCTACCAGGTCAACCCTGACCGGCTGGCCTCCTCCATCCGCGAGGCCGTGCGCGACGGCAAGATCCAGGGCATTGCCGACATGCGCGATGAGACCTCGGGCCGCACCGGCCAGCGCCTGGTCCTGGTGCTCAAGCGCGATGCCGTGCCCAAGGTGGTTCTCAACAACCTTTACAAGCACACCCAGCTTCAGCAGACCTTCGGGGCCAACATGCTGGCCCTGGTGGACGGAGTCCCCCGGACCCTGAGTCTGGACGCCTTCATCCGCCACTGGGTGGACCACCAGCTGGATGTGGTCGAGCGGCGCACCCGCTACCTGAAGCGCGAGGCCGAGGATCGCGACCATATCCTGCAGGGGTATCTGAAGGCCTTGGATATGATTGACCAGGTCATTGCCCTGATTCGCGCCTCCAAGGACGTGGAGGCCGCACGCACTGGCCTGATGGAGCTGCTGGACGTGGACGAGGTCCAGGCCGATGCCATCCTGGCCATGCAGCTGCGTCGTCTGGCTGCCTTGGAACGGCAGAAGATCTTGGACGAGCACGAGGATCTCATGCGCAAGATCGCCGACTACAACGACATCCTGGCCCACCCCGAGCGGCAGCGCACCATCGTGGGTGATGAGCTGGACGAGATCGTCGACAAGTACGGCGACGAGCGGCGCACCCGAATCGTCCCCTACTCGGGTGAGATGAACGTGGAGGATCTGATCGCCGACGAACAGGTCGTGGTCACCGTCACCCACTCCGGCTTCGTCAAGCGGACCAAGGCCGACGAGTACCGGGCCCAGCACCGCGGCGGCAAGGGCATCCGCGGGGCCAGGCTGCGTGAGGACGACGTGGTGGACCACTTCTTCCTGACCAGCACCCACAACTGGCTGCTCTTCTTCACCAACAAGGGCCGGGTGTACCGGCTCAAGGCTTATGAGCTGCCTGAGGGCTCCCGCGACTCCAAGGGACAGCATGTAGCCAACCTGCTTCAGTTGGGTCAAGGCGAGCGGATTGAACAGGTCCTTTCCCTGCACGGCTACGACGATGCGGACTATCTGGTATTGGCCACGCGGACGGGACGGGTCAAGAAGACCCGCCTGGACGAGTATGATTCGCCCCGTCAGGGCGGTCTGATCGCCGTGCGACTGATGGAGCTGGGCACCGTCACCGACGAGGAGGGACAGGAGGTGCCCCAGAGCGATGAGTTGGTGGGTGCAGCACTCTGCAATGCCGATGACGAAATCATCCTGGTCTCCCGCAAGGGCATGAGCGTGCGCTTCTCGGCGGACGACTCCACCCTGCGGCCCATGGGACGGCAGACCGCTGGTGTCCAGGGCATGCGGTTCCGCCCAGGCGACGAACTGCTGAGTATGGACGTGATCGCCAAGGAGTCTGAAGATGATCTGCTGGTGGTCACTGATGAGGGTTTTGCCAAGCGGACCGCTCTGAGTGAGTACCGCTTGCAGGGTCGCAACGGCTACGGTGTCAAGGCCATCGCCATGGTGGAGGGCCGGGGATCCCTGGTCGGTGCCCTGGTGGTGAATGAGGACGACCAGATCATGGCCATCATGAAGTCCGGCAAGGTCATCCGCTCCGATGTGGCCGAGATCAAGCGGACCGGTCGCAACACCCAGGGAGTCACCCTGGCCAAGCCCGACAAGGGTGATGAGATTCTCTCCATCGCCCGCAATGCTGAACGTGACGACCAGGAAGAGGATGCAGATCAGACCGATCTGGCTCCCGCCGCTTCCCTGGCAGCCAAGGATCAGCCCATCGCCACCACCGGAACCGGCGACGGTCAGAGCCTGACCCAGGAGGATTGAGTTGGTCCGCTACCAGTCTGACAAGACTGGTAGCCTCGTAAGAAGTCATGCAGGCCCAGCGGCGGTATGCGCGGGCTATTGAACGCAAGGATCAAGGAGTGCCGATGAGCCAGGATGATCAGAAACAGGTCAAGGCCGGCAAGCAGGGTGCTGGTAAGTCCCAAAAGGGGAAGACCAAGGCTGATGAATCCGCACAGGGCGAGTCCCGTCGAACTGCATCGGCCACTCCCCCGGCTCCTGCAGCCGGCAGGACGGCATCGGGACGTTCCGCAAGAACCACAGCTTCGGCTGCCGGTCCGGTCAAGGTATCCTCATCCCGTCCTGTTCGGCCTGCGGCTTCGGCTTCGGCGGCGCGTCCTCATGTGCCTCGGGCCCGGCGCATGCAGCTGTCCCTGACCCGGTTGGAGCCCTGGTCGGTGGCCAAGGTCACCTTCCTGTTGGCCATCGCCGGGGGCATCATTCAGGTGGTGGCTGCTGCCCTGCTCTGGTTCCTGCTCAACGCCATGGGGCTCTTTGACAACCTGACTCAGGTCATCTCCAAAACGGGCCTGGACGCGGGCGGCTTCGATCTGGGCCAGGTGCTGAGCCTGGGGACGGTCCTGAGTTCGGTGACCATCTTCTCCATTTTCGAGATTGTCATAGTAGTGGTTCTGGTCACCATTTTCGCCTTCCTCTACAACCTGGTCAGTTCCTTGGTAGGCGGCATCCACGTGACCTTGGGCGACGACTGAGCTCCTGGTCGGCGCAGTCAATCGGTCGATAGGCCCGAGGGCGATTTAGACTGGATTTGTGCTCTCGACATACTTGGACTACTTCAGCGGCTCCTTTGGCATATCTCTGGTCTTTTGGCCCTTGGCCTCGCTGATTCTGACCCTGCCCATTCTTGCCCTGATCTACAACCGGTATCACCGGCTCCGGTTGACAGCAGCCATGGCGGCCTACCTGACTGTCTTATACCTGCTGGCCTTGGTCTTCTTCACCCTCTGGCCTATGCCCGACGACCGTGCCGCCTTCTGCGCCACCCATCATCTGAGCCCCCAGCTCAACCCCCTGCAGTTCCTGACCGACCTGAGCACAGGCGGTCGGATGGCCATGCTGCAGATCCTGCTCAATGTGGCCTTCTTCCTGCCCCTGGGCTTCATCATGGGTCGAGTCTTCCGCTGGCGCTTCATCCTGGCCCTGCCGGTAGCCCTCCTGGTCTCCCTCTTCATCGAAACGGCCCAGCTGACCGGGGTCTTCGGCATCGTCGGCTGTGCCTACCGTCTCTTCGACGTGGACGACCTGATTTGGAACACTTCTGGCGCAATAATCGGCTATCTGGTGGCCATGGTTGCCAACAAACTCATTCCCACCCGTCAGGCTGACGCCGCCCAGCTGGTAACCAACCCCGGGTTCATACACCGTGCCGTCTCCCTGGCTCTGGATCTGCTCCTGGCCACCATCCTGTCCATGTCCCTGGGGATGGGCGTGACCTATGCGGTCCATCGCCTGGGTACCTACCAACTGGATGGCCACTACCGCTTTGGTGGGCTGCTGATCGCCCCCTCCGCTCTGGACGTGTTCGGGACTGTGGTGGATCTGGTCATGCTGCTGATCTTTGAACTACTCATCCCCCTGCCCCGTAGGGGACGGACACTGGGCGCCACCTTCACCCACATGACCGTCGAGACCAAGCAGCGGCATGGCTGGCCCCGCTTCCTCTTCTATCTGTTCAGAACCGCGATTATCCTGGCTGTCTTCGGCCCATGGACCGGCAACGTTCAGATTGCAACGCGCATCCTGGCCCTGCTCCTGCTGGTCTTCTATCTGATCAAGCGGCAGATGCCCTACGACCTCTTGCCTGGGACAGCCTACCGGGAGGAAGACACAGGTGCAGAGGAATCCGCCGATGACCGGCGGGGGTGAAGCCTGACCTCGGACAGGATGATGGCGGTGAAGATGATGGCGAAGCCCAGCAGATGGGTGGCTGTCAGCTCCTCGTGCAGGACTAGGACCGAGACCAGCATGCCGAATAAGCTCTCTGAACATAGGATTAGTGAACCTTGGGCGGCGGGGACCCTGGAAAAAGCGATGTTCTGGAAGTTCTGTGCCATGAGCGTCGAAATCAGTGTCAGATAAATCATTGAGCCCAAGGTCGATGGTGTGAAGTCGGCCGCACTGGGCAAGGGATCGAAGATCAGCGCGCAGACCAGAAAGAGGATACCGCCGAACAGTAGCTCCAGGTATGTCAGTGTGGGGGCATCGAACTTCTTGGTCAAAAACCCGGTGATCACCAGGTTGACCCCATAGAGCAGCGCGCCGGCCAGGGTCAGCAGGTCACCAGTGCTCAAAGACAGCCCCTGTCCCCCGCCATGGGCTGGCAGTGAGATCAGAGCCACACCCAGGATGCAGATGGCAGCCGCGACGAAGTGGCGCAGGGCCGGTCGTCGACGGGCCATGATCCAGACCAGGAAGGGCACAAAGATGCAGTAGGTTGCCGTCAGGAAGGAGTTGCGGCCCGGAGCGATGGTGGTCAGCCCCATCATCTGCAGGCTGAAGGCCGCCCAGTAGCTGACCCCCAGAATCAGCCCCGGTACCAAGGTGTGTATGGCCCCGGTTCTACGCAGCCGTGGCAGCAAAAAGGGTGTCATGATGGCAATGGCACAGAGGATGCGAATGCCCATCAGCCAGCGTACGGTCAGAGTCTCCATGGCAACCTTTTCGAAGGTGTATCCGGCTCCCCAGGCGGCTGCGGCCATCAGCAGCATCAGGCGGGCCAGCCAGGTGGAGGGTTTCCAGGATGAAGAGGGTGCGAAGGTAGACATGTTTCGACTCTAATCGTTCCCGTCCACAAGTGAGAATTGATTCGCAAGGCAAAAAGCGAACAGTTTAAACCAAGCTTGTCCGAGTTCGGCTTCCGGCAAGCGCGGTCTGCCATGCGGACATCTCCGATATCATAGAAGAACGGTGATAACGGCGGCCATAGGTCCTTGGCCGACGGGGTAAGGAGTGTGCACCAGGATGATCAGAATCGCAGTGGTGGATGACGATTCCATCAGCTGTCGAACCATGGTCAATTACCTGAGCCGCTACCGCAAGGAACGTCAGGAGGAACTGACGGTCAGCGTTTTCACCGATGGCAAGGCTTTTGCAGATGGTTATCGGCCTGTGTATGACATCCTTCTTCTGGACATTCAGATGACCCCCATGGACGGGATTGAAGTGGCCCACAGGGTGCGTGCCCGTGACGAGTCGGTGGTCATCGTCTTCATAACTTCCGCTCCCCAGTACGCCATCAACGGCTATGAAGTGGGTGCCCTCTCCTACCTGCTCAAACCACTGCCCTGGTTCGCTTTCTCCCAGGAGCTGGACCGGTCCATTGCCCAGGTGCGCGGCCGCGTGGACCTGTCCATCCTGATTACCGAGGGCGCCCGATCCACCAGAATTCCCCTCAAGGACATCGTCTTCATCGAATCCGTCCGCCACAGCAGCGTCATCCACACCTTGGATTCCTCGCTTACCACGAACAGCACGCTGAAAAGTCTGGAGGGCCAGCTGGACCAGCGGGGATTCTTCCGCTCCAACTCCTGTTACCTGGTCAATTTGGCCCATGTGACGGGCATGGAAGACCAGGACTGCATTATGTCTACCGGTCAGCGGCTGCGGGTCAGCCGGCCCCGCAAGAAGTCCTTTATGACGGCTCTTACCGCTTACGTGGCAGGTCGGCCATGACCACCACCCACATCCTCAATGCCCTCCCTGACATCCCCCGGCTCTATACAGCCATCAGCGAGTGGCTGGGTTGCCTGGTCTACCTGTTGGCCATCGGGCCGAGGATCTCTCGGTTGCGGATGGTGGCGGTCCTTCTGCCTGGTCTGGCTGTGCTGATCGTGGTTCAGTACTGGGCTGGCACCCTGCCTATCGCCTTCTGGATCATCAGCATGTGCCTGGCTGTGGTCTGCATGTACGCCATCATTATGCTGGCTTCAGGGTTGGGTGCGCTGGATGGGGCCTATCTGCTGGCCCGCGCCTTCGTCCTGGCTGAGCTGATCGCCTCCCTGCATTGGCAGCTGGACTCCTTCATGCGTCCCTCGAGTCACAGCCTGTACGACCCAGCCTCACTGATTCTGCTGGTGTTGATCTACGGCGGCGTAGGGCTGTTGGCCTGGGTGGCGGAGCGGCGCAACTTCGCCGATGCCCAGCCTTCCGTGCCTGGACGCAGCGTCTTCATAGCCGCGGTTATCGCAGTGGTCACCTTCGCCATGTCCAACCTGAGCTTTGTCTCCACCAATACCCCCTTCTCCGGTCGGGTTGGCCTGGAGGTCTTCTATATCCGCACTCTGGTGGACCTGTGCGGGTTCGCCATGCTCTACGCCCAGCAGGAGCAGCTGCGGGAAAGCCATACCAGCGCCGAGTTGGCCTCCATCAATGCCCGCGCATACAGCCAGCATCGGGAGTATATGCGCTCCAAGGAGAATCTTGAGGCTATGGGCAGGCTCGCCCACGACCTCAAGCATCAGATCGCCGCCCTGCGCTCGCAGATGGACCCTGAGCGCAAGTCGCAGGACTTCGAGGAGCTGGAGGCTGCGGTCGGACGGTATGGGTCGCAGCAGCACACCGGCAACCCCATCCTGGACGTGGTCATGTCCACCAAGGAGCGCATCTGCTCCGAAGAGGGGATCACCCTGACCATGGTGGCCGACGGCTCGCTCCTGGAGGGGATGTCGCCCATGGATATCTCCACCCTTTTCGGCAACGCCTTGGACAATGCCATCGAGGCTTTGAGAAAGGTCAAGGAGCCTGACCGCCGCCTGATCAAGGTGGCCCTGTACGCCCGGGGACAATTCGTGGTGATTCGCATCGAAAACTATTTCGCCTCGCCCCTGAATTGGAAAGGCAATGGCGAGCTGGCCACCACCAAGACCAGGACCGACGATGGTCTGCATGGGTATGGTGTCAAGTCCATCCGGCACATAGCCCACCGCTACCAAGGGGAGATGACCCTGCGCACCGAGCATCACTGGTTCAGCCTCTGCGTGCTACTGCCGAGGGAGGGCGATCAGTTGAAGCCCATGGCTGCTTCGGCGGCCTTGTAGCCCAGACGAATGGCCAGGCGGCCCGGCCTGCCCGGCATGTTGATCATCCGGCAGAGCAGGGTGGAGCGGACATCGGAGGCGATGGCAGGGGAGCGGTGCTCCAGCCTGCTCCAGAGCATGTCCTTGTTCCTGTAGTTGCTGGGCTTGCGAGAGAGGATCAGAAAGACCGAGGTCACCACGCAGTTGATGGACAGATAGTGGATCATATAACGATAAAGTCCACGGGGGACCGTCCCCGGGTCAGGCGTGGAGTCGGCCATGAGCCTGTTGACCAGCAACAGTTGTGAGACCCGGGCGATCATGATCGAGGTCTGTACTGACTGGCCCTGGCGACCGGTGTGATAGCGGTAGAAATTCGTGTCCAGGTAGAGCAGGGTGCGCACCCAGGGCAGGGGCTGATAGGAGTAGATGAAGTCCACATAGTAGGTGTGCTCGGGCAGGCGGGTGCGGGCCTGGCGGAGTACCTCGGTGCGCAGGATCAGGGCATGCATGATCATGTACTGGGCCAGCCCGAACCGCCGTAGATGGTTCCAGTCCAGCACCTGCCCCGGATCCATGACGCTGCGGAAGTTGATGACCCGCTTATGCTTGCGGCCTTCTTTTTCATAGACGTAGTTGGTGACCACCATGTCCACCGGATTCGTACGTCGCGATTGGTCGCACAACTGGTCCAGGACCAGACTCAGTGATGTCGGGTCCACCCAGTCATCGGCATCGACCACTTTGACGTAGCAGCCTCGGGCGGCTGCCAGGCCGGTGTTGACTGCGCCACCATGGCCCTTGTTGGTCTGGGTGATCAGACGGACGGTGTGCGGATGGCGTGCCTGATATGACTGCACCACCTGCGCTGTGGCATCGGTGGACCCGTCGTCGACCACGATGACTTCCAGATCGTCCTTCTCCTGGCTCAGGAGCGAATCCAGGCAGGTCGGCAGATGCTGGGCCATGTTATAGGCGGGGACGATAAAGGTGAGAACGGGCGGGCTTGTGGAGGCCGGTCGGTCGATTGTCATGAACGATCACTTCGCAAAAGGATGGGTCAGCGGGTATGCCGGCGGAGTTGCCGTAATCCCGCCGACGGCCGTTGCGACCACTGTACATGATGGGTTTGAGGAAAAGGCCCCGCCCCTCTGGTCGCCGATGCATGCCGGTTCATTGGCAGTCGGGGGAGTGGGGCCGGAATTTTATTGGGCGCTCGCCTGAGATTCGGTGGGCTCCTGACGGAAGATGACCTTGAAGATGGGGAAGAAGACCCAGAAGGAGATGGCCGAGTTGATGATCATGGTGACCAGGTCAGCAACAGTGGTCCCAAGGCTGCCCCAGTTCAGAGTGTGCTGGAAGAAGCTGTAGATGGGGTCCTTGTACCAACCCTGCAGCGCCGCCGCGATGATGGTGATGATCACATAGGCCACCAGGTACCAGAAGGCCGCCTTCCAGACCGAGGAGTTGGACTTGAAGGTGATGTTGCGCTGGAGGAAGAAGTTGATGATCTGGGCAATCAGCAGGGTGATCTCCACTGCGAGGAAGTAGGCCAGGCCGCCCCCGCCGCCGTGGCCAATCGACCCGGCCGCATAGTCGAAGAGATAGTAGGGTTTGCCACCGACGGTCCCCATGCGCCAGATCTGGAAGTTGGTGCCCACAAGGGAGGTGCCGTTGAAGATGGCCTTGAGCACGGGCATGAGCACCAGCTGCAGGACGGTGACCCCGTTGGATAGGATGAAGAAGACGATGAACTGGGCCAGGGTGGTGTGCCGGTCGCTGAACCGCCGCCACCAGCGGACGATCGCCCACTGTGATGTCGTCGTCGCTTTCCCCTGAGTCGGCTGTCCGGCCTGCTGGCTGTGCTGATCACTCATGATTGAGCTCCTTTCCGGTCCGGCGGTTGGCGGACATGTTCCTGAAGAATCCGGCGATGAATCCGCCCAGTCCCCGCCATAGGTGGCCATTAGGAATGCGCACGATGGCCTCGACCATGGCCGTGTCAATCAGCCCGTTGGTCATCTTGGCCATGGCCCTGGGGGGCATGTTGAGCAGGAAGAGGGTGTTCAGGTCGGGGTTGCCGGTCTTGGTCTCGTGGCGGCTCTCGTTCTTGGCCAGGAAGTTGGCCACGAACCTGGCCAGGGCGCTTCTGGAGTCCTTCCAGGACGAGAGCGGATCGTTGACGCCGAAGGAGTTGACGATGCCCTGTCGAACCACCGGGTGACCGAAGAGCGCTGTCATAGCGTCATCGTCGACTTCCTTGACCCGGCCGGTCAGGTAGGCGCCCAGGGCAGGGTCGGGACTCTGCGGGTCGACGGTGCCCTGGACGGTTAGATGTCCGCTCAGCTCCATCTTGCGGGCGTCGGATCCGATCATGATGGTCCAGTAGCCGGACTCGACCTGCCAGGAGTTGCTGGCTGTGTCGAAGTGCCGGAAGGTCGTCTGGTCGAAGTCGATACGGACACGGGTTGATTGACCGGCTTCCAGGCTGACCTTCTTGAAGCCTTTCAGTTCGCGGACTGGCCTGAGCACGCCACCCTTGGGTGCCTGGACGTAGAGCTGGGGAACGGTGGCCCCCTGCCTGTCCGAGTCATTGGTCAGGGTGAAGGTTGCTCCCTTGTCGTCCACGGACAGATCTGCGTAAGTGAAGTGTGCGTAAGACAGGCCGTATCCGAAGGGGAAGCGTTCCTCTACGCCTGCAGTCAGGTAGTAACGGTAGCCGACGAATGGGCCCTCCCGGTAAATCGACTCGTGCGCAGGGTCGGGGTACCAGTCAGCGCTGGGGCAGTCGGCATAGGACTTGGGCCAGGTTTCCGCCAGGTGGCCGGAGGGGTTGACCCGGCCCGTCAGGATGTTCAGGGTGGCTGATGCTCCAGCCTGTCCGGACAGTCCTATGTAGAGGACGGCATCGCACTGATCGATCCAGTTGGTGGTGACAGGGGAGCCCGCCACCAGGACGACCACCAAAGGCTTGTCCGTCGCACCCAAGGCCTTGATCAGGTCGACCTGGTTGCTGGGAATGTCCATGTGGGAACGGTCCAGGCCCTCGGATTCGCTGCGCTCGTCCAGGCCCACGCAGGCAACGATTACATCAGCCTGGTCGGCCGCAGCGACGGCCTGGTCGATCAAAGATTGGTTCTTCTCGCCATGGCGTTCATATCCTTGACTGTAGGAGGCCAGCTCTAGGCCGTCGCCGTTGCCCTGCTTGAGCAGGTCCAGCATGCTCTCCTGCTTGGCCGCGTTGACCTTTGAGGACCCAGATCCTTGGAATCTTGGAGTCTCGGCCATGTCGCCGACCAGGGCGACCCGTGTGCCGGCGGCCAGTGGCAGGCGTCCCTCCCGATTGACCAGAAGAACGGCGGATCCCTCTGCAATGCTCCTTGCCACCTGATGGTGGTCCCGTATCTGGTCTGCGGTCAGGTTCCCATCGAGGTCCATGTCGGAGTGATAGGTAAGTTTGGCCAGTCGGGCCACCTCTTCTGCTCGGGCATTCAGGTCGGCCTCGTCCAGGCGGCCTTCCTGCACTGCCTTGGCTATCTGGCGGACAGAGTCGTATCCGGCCTGGGGCATTTCCAGGGAGGAGCCATTGGCGGCTGCGGCGACCGCACTGTTGGAGCCGCCCCAATCCGAGACCACCATTCCGTCGAAGCCCCACTCCTTGCGCAGGATGTCCTTGAGCAGGTGGGAATTCTCGTTGGCATAGGTGCCGTTGACCATGTTGTATGAGGTCATGATGGCCCAGGGACGGGCCTGACGCACAGCGATCTCGAATCCGGTCAGATAGAGTTCACGCATGGTGCGCTCATCCACCACGGAATCGGATGCCTGGCGGCGCAGCTCCTGGCTGTTCATGGCGAAGTGCTTGGGGGTGGCGGCCACGCCCTGGGACTGGATGCCTTCTATGAGGCCTGCAGCCATACGACCAGCCACTTGGGGGTCTTCGGAATAGTATTCAAAGTTTCTGCCGCACAGTGGGTTGCGCTTGATGTTCATGCCCGGACCAAGAACCATATTGACGCCCAGGCTTCTGGCCTCGCTACCCAGCGCCTGGCCCATGGTCTTGGCCAGCTCCGGGTCCCAGGAGCAGGCCACGGTGCCGGCTGTGGGGAAGCAGGTGGCGGGCTTGGATTTGCCCATGCCCAGGTTGTCCCCTGATCCGGTCTGGCGGCGCAGGCCGTGCGGGCCATCGCTCAGGACCATGCTCGGGATGCCCGCCCTCTTCAGGGCACGGGTCGCCCAAGTGGATTTTCCGGAGAGCAGCGATGCCCGTTCCAGAACTGTCAGATCCTCGACTTCCATGGTGTTCCCTCTCCACGACTTCTTCGGTGGCTAACCGGCCAGTCTCCCAGAGAGGTCAAGACCTATCTCGAAGTTCTCTTCAGGTTCAGAAAACACCGAAGTTTTCTGATAATGGCTCGGTTCTGCTTCGTTTGTATTATCAGCGACTATGCCTTCAAGGGCACAACCCTGTTCCTAATCTGTTTTATCGGGCGCATAAATAGTCTCTTATCGGTCTATAGGCGTCTAATTCTGGCTTCTTTTGGAGGTTGACCTCAGCCACTATCTTCCTTATCTCAAAGACGAGGCCACGATAAAAAATCAACCCGGATCACTGCAGGGAACCGAAGAGCGGCGAAAGAGTCAAAGTACAATAGTGTAAGGGTCCAGGGCTCGATGACTTAGTTTGATCAGTCAGCGGATCAAATCCAACTGGGCGCACCTGTATGACCTGCTTTTAACAGTCGTTAAGAACGAATTGTGCCCTAAGGCTTCTTTTCTGCTTGATGCTTCAGTTTCAGCGTTTTTATTACCGGTTTGGGAAACCCGCATTTGTGCGCTATCACGTGATATTTTGTTTTCCGGTTTTGGAAATTGCCAATTCGGGTTGTGGCTCCGCCAAAGCTAATGAACTGACGTATGGGAAAGGTCAAAATTGTACAAAGGCTTAGCTTTGGTATTTTCTGAATAAGAATGCCAGGACGTAATGCCCATGACGGCTTGATGAAGTGAAGATTCTTTCCCTTGTCTTGCAAATACCGATTATAAAAAACGGTGCACCAAAGATACGGTGCACCGTTCTTCTTGCTGCTCAGATTTCAAGACATAGCAGTGATTAATCTCTGCCCGCCAAGAGTTGACTTGGATGGCACAGTAGTAGTCAGGCCTTCCTTCTCTTGATGAATCGCCTTATGGTCATGTACTCCGCCAAGGCAGCGAGGATGGCTGTGATCACCCAGACTACACGCATAGCTATCTTCCAGGAGGGTAGCTCTGCCTTCGGCTCTCCATTGGCATAGGCCCACCCATTCACCGAGGTGAAGAGGATATTGTGGCAGGCCTGCCGCATGGCATTAACGGAGGTTGCGGACTTGTCGGTCACATGATTGGTGATCTTAGTAGTAGCAAGCATGGCATCGCCACCGGCACGGATTATCTGGTCGGCGTTCATATACCCATTGCCGCCAAAGTAATCCGTGATGGTGAATCCTTGGAATCCCCATTCTTGCCTTAGTAAGGTTGTCAAGAGAGTGGGGTTGGCTCCGGCGTACGTAGGCCCCACATAGTTGAAGGATGTCATGGCAGCTTTGGCTTTTCCTTGTTTCACGCTCATCTCGAAAGGCTTAAGGAATATCTCACGCATGGATTGTTCGTTGGCCCAAGTGCAGAGCATCTGAGATTTGTTGCTCTCCTGCTCATTGAGGGCGAAGTGCTTCATGAAAGCATAGACGCCCTTGGATTGTGCGCCGGATATCTCATTGGCCGCCATTGTGCCAGCTATGAGAGGATCCTCGGAGAAGTACTCGAAGCTGCGGCCGCTGAAGGGGCTGCGGTGAATGTTCATGGCTGGGGCATACCAGCCATTCACATGCATTTCCTGCGCCATTTTGCCGATGATCTTGCCATATTCCTTCGCCAGAGCTCTATTCCAGGAGCAGGCGAAGGAAGTAGAGGCCGGGAAACCGATTGAGCTGACTTTGGTGAAGTTATTGATCAAAGCTGCAGGCCCGTCGGCCTCGGAGGTCTTGACCTTCCCGATAGAGGAGATCTCTGGTGTGGTGTACCCGCTGTTGGCTATCAAGTCATCCATTTGCGAGAAGGTCAGCTGATTGAGAAGCTTCTCCCACAGTGGGTCTTCATAAGATTTGCCCCTCAAGGAAGCCAGGCGTATGCCGTTGTCGGCACCCATCTTCGGCATCTTGTCGGAATTTCGATCGTGATCGGTTGGCTTGTAGGTCCCGTTGTTGCTGAATCGCGCCTTGGTCGCGTCACTCATGGTGAAGTTGGTGGGAGCTGCTGTGGCCTGACCATAGTTAGCAAAGTGATTGGCCCGGGAGAGGTAGGTTATATTCTCTCCCTCAGCGTCGTCGAATATATTGGTGGCAGGGATTTTGTCACCGTTGTGGGTCTGGTCCTTTCGGTTGTATGTTATGGCCTCGGCTATCTTGACAGTTTTGGAGTCAATCGCAGTGTGGGAGTCGGATTGAAGACGTATGGCATAGTCACCTGCCTCGAGCACATATGCCTTGGCGTGCAGGTAATCGTAAGATGCCATATCAGAGTCATTAAAAGCGATATGCACCTTCTGCGAATCACCGGGCTTCAGCAGATTGGTCTTGTCGAATGCTACAAGATTGGTGGAGGCCTTCTCGATGCCGCCGTCAGTATATGGGGGTTCGTAGTAGATTTCGACTACATCTTTGCCTGCCTGTGAGCCGGTATTGGTGACTGTCACATCGAACGAGATTTTTCCTTTTTCGTGCTTGATTGGTCCCATTTCCTGTTTGAACTGGGTATAGGAGAGTCCGAACCCGAAGGGGAACTTGACCATATTGTCGTAATTGATCAGGCCTTCCTTGGCAGCCGTTTCATAGAAGCGGTAGCCGACGTAGATTCCCTCCGTGTAGTTGACGAAGTGGGGCTTCACCTCTTTCTTTTTGCCGCGAAAATCAACTATGTTCTGATTAAATTCAGAAGTGTTGTGATACTCGAAAAAGCCGAAATTATTGTATGAATTTGACTTGGTTAGATCTTTCAAGAAGGTGTCCGAGGTACGACCTGAAGGGTTGATTTTGCCCGTGAGGACTCGGCCAAGCGCCTTGAAGCCGCTCTGGCCGGCAGGGGGGCACCAGAGCACCGACTTGATCTGCGGGTAGGAATCCAGGAAATCCATCTGGAAGGCGTTCGCCCCGTTGTAGATTAGAGTCACATGCTGGAAGTTTTTGGTGACCATGTTGATCATATCTCTCTCAGACTGGTCCAGCTGGAGAATATGATCGCCGAATTTGAAGTCTTCGTACTCCTTGGTGTTATCAGTGAAGTTGATCTTCCTACCCTTATGCTTCATATCCTCACCTTTGACATTGGTGGGGAGGTCGGCACCCTCACCGCCTGTACGGGCCAGGACGACAATGGCCTGATCGGAGAAGCTTTTGGCATTTTGCATCAGTGATTGGGGATACTGAGATGCCGGTGGTTCAGGAAGGCTCCAATCCTGTCCGAACATGCCCACTTCGGGCCGGGCGCTTTTGTAATCTTTGTAGAACTTGGTTACCTGTTTGTTGGTTTCAAGGCCGGCCTGGTGGAGGCCCTCCAGAAGGGAGACTTTCGGGTATTGATCGGAGATAGATCCCGATCCGCTGCCGCCGTAAACCGGGTTGGTCGATGCCCATCCGAAAACATTGATTTTCTTTGTCTTAAGAGGAAGATTAGAGTCCTGATTCTGCAACATGGTGATGCCTTCACCCTGTGCTTTCTCAGCCAGCTTGGTGGCTTCAGCTATGGTTTGCTTAGTCAGCTCATGCTTAGATGCCGTGGCGTTGTTCAGAAGCGTGGCCATGGGGCCTTCCAGCATCATTGATATGGCTACGACCGAGCCAATTAGGGCGATGATCCATGATTCGGAATGAATGATCTTCCTAGTCTTGATGTCCCCGACGGTTTTCCTATTTACTGCGATAGTGATGATCAGTGCCAAAAGGAGCAGTACACCGGCAACCGACAGATAAGGTACCAGTGAATGCATAACGGCAACGACATCGGCCATATTGATTTGCAACACGGTTCTTGTCTCTCCTTGTTATCTTTTGCTTGAAACAAGCGGACAAAGGCCATGCGCTCGTGTTTGATAAGGAGCAACCTTGGTCTTTATCACCTGTCTTTTTTCACTATGACAAGGGGTGTGAAATGTCTCAAACAAATATCATGAATTGTCGATTAAGCCGTCTGATCTGTCAAAGTGAAGCTGGATGGAATCGAGAAAGAAGAGGCAGCTCTTATTCGCTCTTACTTCATAAATGGCAAGATCAACTGTCCCCACTGGTATTGGCAGTCTAATTGGTCGTCAGTAGCCCCACGATGCTGAGCAATTAACTCACCATGCCGGGCCACTACTTTGCCGCTCCAAGGGAAAGGACGCTTACGCCGTTGGGTTTGGTGAGTGCCGTATGACCTTTATTGTGATGCTGTAGGAATACCCGGGCCTGCTCTCTTGCTCGCTTCAGCATACGGATAAGCAGTTCGTGTGGTCTGTTTTCCGATAGAATTCCATTATGGCCCAAGGCAGAAGCTGTGCTCATCCTCAGTGTTCCACGCATTCACGTTTGTATTGGACGTGGATTAGAGGTACACGCCTTGTCTTCTCGATGAATCCAGCTCCTCACCGTACCCCTATTATCCTTTACCTCCATGGTGGCCCGGGCGATGCCTGCATTCCGCTGACCATGCGCTACAACGCGGCCTTGGAGCGCGATTTCCGCTTCATCAACCTGGACCAGCGGGGCAGCGGTCTGTCCTATCATCCTTTTGCCCCTGGCGAGGCGGTGACCATCGATTCGATGGTCGAAGATGTTCACCAGTTCGTGCTAAAGCTTCTTCGAGCCTACGGGCAGGATTCTCTGATTCTCATCGGTCATTCCTGGGGTAGCGTCCTAGGGCTGGAGATGGTGAAGCGCTATCCCTCGCTTGTTCGTTGCTACATCGGCCTTGGGCAGGTTGTCAGCATGCGCGCCGCTCTTCGGCTAAGACGGCATTGGGGGCAACAGAATTTGGGTCCCCGGCTCGGTTCGGTCGTCAGCCGGGAGAGCGGAACCGCTGACATGGTGCTGATGATCAATGAGTTGTTGTCTCGTGGCGGGGCTGCCATGCTGTTCGGATCCCTGGGACGGATCATGACTTACCTGCGCTCGCCCTATTACAACTGGTCGCGTCTGCTCAACCACGCCAAGGGGGTGGCTCAATCCCGCGCTCGCTTGGATGCTGAGCTGGAGCAGGTTGATTTCAGCAGGCAGACTTCTTTCGGGGCACCGGTATATTTCATCAGCGGCAAGTATGACCGTCACCAGCCAGGCACTCTGGTTGAGCGGTTTGCAGATGGGTTGAAGAGCCCACATCGGTTTATCCGCTTTGACCGGTCAGGACACTGCCCGCAGTGGGATGAACCAGAACGGTTCACAGCAACGGTTAAAGCCATCTGCCTGTAACGCTTTATTGATAAGCAAGGGTTGCTCTGCCGCTTGTACCCATTCGCATGGTGGAAATACATGCTGCGCGCGACGAAAACTACTAATATGAGCCATTGGAAGATATTGGTTTGAGCCTCGCTGGAGAGTGTGCGGGGTTCCTGGATTGACGAAGGTCGATGAAACGGGGACTATGTCGATGGAAATCGACACGCCGTAGAATCCCCGGAATCATTGGGTTCCTTCGATATTTTCTCATGCCAATTTGCGGGACAACGTAACTTCGTGTAAGTTTACTTCTTGCTGCCCGGCAGTGATGAGAACTCTTCGGAGGGCTTGGAGCTGTTGGTGTGGTGGTGGTTTGAGAACTCAAGAGCGTGTTTGTGCTACTTATAGCTTTTTGATTGCCAGTCCGATGCCTTCCTTGTTTTGGGGTTTCGTGGGAGCGTGTAATTGGTGTCGGGGTTTTTCGTGGGTTGGTTTCCTCCTTATGGAAGCTGGCCCGTCAATTATTGATGTGAGTCGTTTCGGCTTCTTCATGGTTTTTTTGTGGAGGGTTTGATTCTGGCTCAGGATGAACGCTGGCGGCGTGCTTAACACATGCAAGTCGAACGGGATCCGCCAAGCTTGCTTGGTGGTGAGAGTGGCGAACGGGTGAGTAATGCGTGACCAACCTGCCCCATGCTTCGGAATAGCTCCTGGAAACGGGTGGTAATGCCGGATGCTCCGCATCATCGCATGATGGTGTGGGAAAGGGTTTACCGGCATGGGATGGGGTCGCGTCCTATCAGCTTGTTGGCGGGGTGATGGCCTGCCAAGGCTTCGACGGGTAGCCGGCCTGAGAGGGCGACCGGCCACATTGGGACTGAGATACGGCCCAGACTCCTACGGGAGGCAGCAGTGGGGAATATTGCACAATGGGCGCAAGCCTGATGCAGCGACGCCGCGTGCGGGATGACGGCCTTCGGGTTGTAAACCGCTTTTGATTGGGAGCAAGCGAGAGTGAGTGTACCTTTCGAATAAGCACCGGCTAACTACGTGCCAGCAGCCGCGGTAATACGTAGGGTGCAAGCGTTATCCGGATTTATTGGGCGTAAAGAGCTCGTAGGCGGTTCGTCGCGTCTGGTGTGAAAGTCCATCGCTTAACGGTGGATCGGCGCCGGGTACGGGCGGACTGGAGTGCGGTAGGGGAGACTGGAATTCCCGGTGTAACGGTGGAATGTGTAGATATCGGGAAGAACACC